>DSCJ01000052.1 GCA_011049175.1 Bacteroidota bacterium
ATGGAAGGGCCATCGCTCAAAGGATAAAAGGTACTCCGGGGATAACAGGCTGATCGCTCCCAAGAGCTCATATCGACGGAGCGGTTTGGCACCTCGATGTCGGCTCGTCACATCCTGGGGCTGAAGAAGGTCCCAAGGGTTCGGCTGTTCGCCGATTAAAGTGGCACGTGAGCTGGGTTCAGAACGTCGTGAGACAGTTCGGTCCCTATCTGTTGTGGGCGTTGGAGATTTGAGGGGGTCTGACACTAGTACGAGAGGACCGTGTTGGACAGACCGCTAGTGTACCTGTTGTGGCGCCAGCTGCACCGCAGGGTAGCTATGTCTGGAAGAGATAAGTACTGAAAGCATCTAAGTACGAAGCTCGCCCCAAGATGAGATCTCCCTTAAGGGTCGTCCCAGACCAGGACGTTGATAGGCTGCAGGTGTAAAGGCAGTAATGTCAAAGCCGAGCAGTACTAATTACCCGTGAACTTTCTGCAGAGTGACTCCATACAATTGATTTGCCAATACGTCAAAAATATTGTTTCCACCTTCGCTGGCGCTTCGGTGGATAAGAGCTTAAGGTGACTTGAGCGACGGGGTTCCACCTCTTCCCATTCCGAACAGAGAAGTTAAGCCCGTCAGCGCCGATGGTACTGCATTCGTGGGAGAGTAGGTCGTCGCCGACTTTTTATTAAAACCCTTTCCGGTTTCCCGGAAAGGGTTTTTTTTACCCCTTCCGTCTCCTCCCGCCTGGCGCTAAACGAAAAGGGTTCTCATCTTCCAACTTATTCTTATCTTTATCCCATATGAAATCCCGGCGTTGTTCCATATGGTCCCTGGTTATACTCCTGTATGCATTCCCTGTTTTTGCCCAGGTGCCCGATACCGTGATAATCCACAGCTGGGAACTTACTGACGACTACCTGAAAAAAGAACGCGCCCCGGTAGATACCCTGATGGCAGGATTCCAGGTGATACATCCGGCACTCGAAAAACCCGACTTCCCGGCTACCACAGGAAACCTGGGGGGCCCCGTCCTCAGTATGGACTTCCTGGCACGAGCCCGTAACCGGGAATTTATCTTTCTGGATCATTACCTGCCCTATCTGCGCCTGGGAAGGAATACCCGCTATTACAACACCAAACGCCCCTTTACCCAACTACAGTATTCCACCGCCGGGGCCAAGGTGAACCAGGAACAAACCCTGCGTGTGCTGCATACACAGAATATTGACCCCCGGTTCAATGCCGGTATCAGCTACGATCTGATCTCATCCAACGGACAATATACCTGGCAAAAAACCCGCCTGCCCCTTTTTCGCTTTTTTTCCAGCTTCGAAAGAGATAAATACAACCTGCATGCTTCCCTGAATATTAATAAAATGGAAGTGCAGGAAAATGGCGGACTGGTTAATGACGATGACCTGGGTACCGCCAAACCCAAAGATCTTGCCATCCGTCTTCCCAATGCCCTGAGCAACGCCCAATCGCTGCTTCATCATACCGATCTAAGCCTGGTGCAGACCTATGTGGTGGGACAGGCCGGATCCACAGCGCTGCAAATCGACAGTGCGGCAAACAGTAACAGAAAACTTACACTGGCCGGAATTTTTTCGCATTTGCTGGAATATGAAAAATCCAGTCGCACCTACACCGATAACAACCCCGGTTCGGGGTTTTACGATACAGCCTATATTGATCAGACCCAGACATACGATTCGGCTTATTTCCGGTCGCTCAGGAATACTCTGCAATTCGAGTTTCTTACTGATACCACAAGGAAAGTCAGCCTCCTTCTGCGGGCCGGGGCCACCCATGAATGGGAACATTTTGCCAACAGAATGCCTACCGATACCGTGATCACCACCCACACGGTGAATGGGGTGCCAGTGAGCGATACCACTCTGAGAGAACTGCGAACCCATGATGTACAGAACATACGGATGAATTTCTATGTGGAAAATGCCCTGACCCGCCTGTTCCGCTGGAATGCAGGAGGCCATCTGTACCTGAACGGATACAAGCAGGGCGATTTGCTGCTGAACGGGAATATGCTGTTTCGCTTCGGGAACAGGAAACCCGTTTCCCTTCACCTTTCAGGAAGACTGGAAAACCGCAAACCACATTACTTCCTCAATGGGTATCAATCCAACCATTACATCTGGTCGCAATCGTTTGGCAATATCACCGATACCCGGTGGTCGGGAAAACTTTACAGCAACGAACAAAGGTTTTCCCTGCAGGGCACTTATGTGCTGACAGATAATTATGTATATTTGGATACCGCGGGTATCCCGCAGCAGCAGGCCTCGCCTGTTTCCGTTCTCTCGGTCGATGCCGTCAAAACGTTTCACTTTGGGAACTTTCGTTCCCGCCACAGGCTGCTTCTGCAATATTCCTCCAACGATGCCGTCATACCTCTTCCCCGGCTCAGCTATTACCAGTCAACCTGGTTCGATTATCGTATCTTCTTCAGGTTTACCGGAGGGATCCTTTACTATCAGCTGGGATTCGACCTGTGGTACCATACGGCCTATTACGGCCCGGGATATATCCCCGCTACAGGCCTGTTTTATAACCAGCGGGAGAAAAAGACCGGGAACTATCCATACCTGGATGTTTTCCTCAACCTGAAGATTAAAAGAACCCGCTTCTTTCTGAAATTCGAGCATGTACACTCAGGATTGTTGCCTCCCCGTTATTTCACCGTTCTGCATTACCCAATGAACGACAGAATGTTCAAGTTCGGGCTGGCCTGGACATTCTACGATTGATGCCTTACTTGTTTCCGGTCTAAATAATTCGGGCGGCTTCGGTAACTTACGGTTTTTTTATATATTTAAGTAACCAACCGTTGCCTCATGGTTGAAAAACAGACGGTTCGATGGTTCGTACCCCTGTTGCTCTGTTTGCTGTCAGGTGCCGTTTCCTGTAAAGGAAAACATTCCGCACCGGTTTCAGGCAATGTATATGTTGCCGATATCGATCTTCCGGAGATCAGGGACAGGGGAAAACTGATTGCTTCCACCGAATACAATTCGATCAACTATTTTATTTACCGGGGCGAACCCATGGGATTCCAGTACGAAATGCTCAGGGATCTTTCCGACCATTTGAACATCAGGCTGGAGCTGGTGGTGGAGAACGACCTGGAAGCCTCCTTTAATGCCCTTAACCGGGGCAACTGCGACCTGATTGCCAATAACCTGTCTATTACACGGGAGCGAGGTAAGAAGGTGGATTTCACTTCCCCTATCGGACAAACACGGCAGGTGCTGGTGCAACGCAAACCGAAAAACTGGCGGTCGATGCACCCTTCGGAGCTGGACCGGGAGCTGATCAGAAACCAGCTCGAACTGGCCGGTAAAACGGTTCATGTCCAGCAAAATGCGGCTTTCGTTTCCCGCCTCAGAAACCTGGCGGAAGAAATTGGCGACAGCATTGATATCAGGGAAGTTCCCCAGGAAGCGGAAGAACTGATTTCCCTCGTGGCCAGCGGTGAAATTGATTATACCGTGAGCGACGAGAATGTGGCCCTGGTGAACCAGACCTATCATCCCGAAATTGATGTGGCCACAGCCATCAGCTTTCCCCAGAACCTGGCCTGGGCCGTGCGGAAAACCTCCCATGAATTGAAAAAGGAGATTGACGAATGGCTGAAAAGCTACCGCTCTTCCCTTTCGTACGCCCTGATCTATAACAAATATTTCAGGAATCAGCGTTCGGCCGATATTATCCGGAGCGATTTTTTTACCCTGAGCAGCGGAAAGATCTCTCCCTATGATGAGGCCATCAGGAGATACAGTGAGATGATTGACTGGGACTGGCGCCTGGTGGCATCGCTCATTTACCAGGAATCACGGTTTGATCCCCATGTGGAATCATGGGCCGGAGCCTTCGGGCTCATGCAGCTGATGCCTTCCACGGCTGCCCGGTACGGAGTGGTGCATCAATCACCCCCAGAGAAGAACATTGAAGCCGGGATAAAATTTATCCGCTGGCTTGACAACATTTTTGCAGACAAGGTGGAAGATCCGCAGGAGAGGATCAAATTTGTACTGGCTGCTTATAATGTAGGTGTGGGGCATGTGCTGGATGCCCGCAGGCTGGCTGAAAAATACGGGAAAGAACCTGATAAATGGGATGAGAATGTGGATTTTTTCCTTTTGAATAAAAGCCTTCCAAAATATTACCGGGATCCGGTGGTGGAATACGGTTACTGCCGGGGCGAGGAACCATTCCGGTTTGTAACCGAGATTCTTGAACGGTACGAACATTATCTGAATATCACCCGGGAAGCCGAAGACCAGATCGCTGAAGTAGCTCAATAAACTCGCTCAGTATCATGGCTGTGGCACCCCACAGGTGATACCCCGTCAGGTTGTAATACGGGATGTGCAGTTTATGCCCCTCCCATATTTCCATTTTATGATGTACTGCCTGCGGATCGAGCAATTCTTCCAGGGCAGTTTCAATCACAAATTCCACTTCTGTGGGATCGGGCCGGAATGCAGGTGGTTTTGTAACCGCTCCCACAACAGGCTGCACAACAGTATCGCTTGCCGGGATATACAACGGGCTGAGTTTTCCCAGTAACAACACCCGGGAAGGGGTGATCCCGATCTCTTCCCTGGTTTCCCTCAAAGCGGTATCTTCCGGCGAAAGGTCTCCCGGTTCACTTTTCCCTCCCGGAAGGCTGATTTGCCCCCCGTGTATCCCGGGATAGGAAGGGCGCTGGATGAATACCGTAAAGATTTTTCCATGGCGCGGGTACAGAAGCAGTAATACAGCGGCTGTTCTGCTGTTATCCCCTGGTTCCGTGGGGAATCTCAGCCGGCTACGGTCGAAAGAGGCCATCCGGTTCTGGCCCGAAAGCCCGGGAAGCGGTTTTTTCAACTCGCGGGAAAGTATATCGATCAGCTTTTTCATCTGTTTTCCGCCATACTGTTCGCAAAAATAGCGATTCTGTGCGGAAAACCCTGCTCCGTATCCTGCTGATTATTTGTGTACCCGGCGGATGAACTCCTCCACTTCGGGAACCCCGCCCTGGTACACCAGGTAACCGTTATAGGGCTCCCTGTCGGTAATCTCGTCATTTACCGGTGTCAGCATGATTTCCCGGATCTTTTCCGGGTCGTCGGTCTGTCCCAGCGCCCACCCCAGTTTGATGAAAGCCACTTCGGGAAGCATGTTTCCTGCGGGGATCACCCCTTTGGCCAGCATGTCCCTTCCGGTTTCATACACGTACATATGCACGTATCCCCAGATGGTTTGCAGGGTCATGTACAGTACCACTCCCTTCCGGGTGGCTCTTTCCAGGGCAGGATACAGCTCCCGGTTCACATGTCCCAGGCCGGTTCCCACAATGACGATTCCCTTGTATCCCCTGTCTACCAGCATGTCGATCATCTCCGGATCCATGTGGGGATAATAGTATACCATGGTTACCCGGTGATCCCAGTAAGGCATGATGGTTACATCCCGGTCTTTCCTGCGGATGTGGTAGTGACTTTTGATGGGTTTTATCGAAGTGCGGGTTACAGTGGCTACCGGAGTGTCGCCTATGGTGCGGAAGGTGGAACGGTAAGAAGAATGCATTTTTCTTACCCGGGTGCCCCGGTGCAGAAAACCATATTCGTCGGAGGTAGGCCCGAACATGCATACCAGCACTTCGGCAATGTCGCCGTGCCCGGCTGCATAGGCCGCATGCAGCAGGTTGAGGGTGGAATCGGAAGAAGGCCGGTCGGAAGAGCGCTGCGAACCCACAAGAATAATGGGAACGGGCGGATTCTGTACCATAAATGACAGGGCCGCTGCCGTATGGTGCAGGGTATCGGTGCCGTGGCCTATGATGATCCCGTCAATACCGTTCTCAATCTCTTTCCCGATGGCCCTGGCCAGATCGAGGTACTGTTCGGGACCCATGTTCTCGCTGAAAACGGCAAACAGCTTTTCCGTGCTCAGGTTGCAGATATCGGCCAGTTCCGGCACCGCACCGTATAATTCTCCGGGTGAGAATGCCGGGATAACGGCTCCCGTACGGTAATCCAGGCGGGAAGCAATGGTGCCTCCGGTGCCGAACAGTTTAACCGAGGGTAAATCCGGGGTGCAGGGGAACTCCTTTTCGGGAATTTTGTAGTGGGCTTTCTGGTATCCCACTTCCTCCATGTGCCTGATGGTGAAAATGTCAATCCCGATGTTGTACCCTGTGTTGATCTTCAGAACGATGTGCTTGTCGTCGTCGTTTTCCGACCTGGGAAGGACGGTGCCGCGGAATTCCCCCCGGGTACTCTGTATCACGGCCTGACCCCACACCCTGACCTGGTATTTTTTAAGCACCTCCAGTGCCCTGCCTTTGTATCCCTGGAAAATGTCGTCTGCCATGATGCGATTTTTGTTTGTTATTTTTCCCCAGAAGCCTCCATTTTTTTCAGTCTTTCCTCTATTTCCGACCTTAACACGGCCAGGGGTATGTTTCCCACCGCCTGCTTCTGTATCTGCCCCATCAGCCAGTGTATGGCATTTTCCCGGGTAGGATTCCGGGCCGTGTCTTTGAATTTCTCGTACAGAAAACCGATGGGGGCCAGGAGTTCTTCTTCTTCCTTCTTTTTGAAACGGATGGTGGTCAATACCGACCCGAACTGCATGTCGGGGTGTTTCATGATCTCGGGAAGCATAGGTCGGGCCAGTGCGGGATCCAGCCCGTTTTCGTGAAGGTACCTGAACAGACCGTATATTTTTTCGTAACCGAAATGCGGATGGGAGGTAATTTTTCCTTCCAGGTGTTTCAGGGTGTGTCCCAGAAAGGTTCCAATGAAACGGTAGGAGATGCCCGTTTTCCGGTGGATCTTCTCCATCAGGGGGACCAGGTTCTTCCTCAGAAGGTAAAAGTATGTGTCTCCGGGCACTTCCCATTCCATGAGCTGGCGGTAGCGGTCGGCCACCTCCGGTGGGAGGTTTTGCTTCAGTTTCTCTATGTAATCGTCTTCCAGGGGAATGGGAGGAGAGTCGGTATCGGGATACATCCGGTCGGGACCCGGCAGTACCCGTTCGAACAGGGTGGTCCCGTCGGGCATGGATTTCCGGGTTTCCCGGGGAACCCCTTCAAACGCGATCAGGCAACGTTCTTCGATGGTTTCCAGTGCAGTGGGAATGTCATCTTCGGGTCCCCATATCACCAGCTGGGCGTCGTTTTCCCCGGCATCCAGCCATCTTTTTACCTGCTCCAGGTCGGCTGCGGCCATGGGATTCTCCAGCTCTTCCGAGCAGATCATATTGGGTTTTTCAATGCATGCAATGACTTTCAGCCTGTCGGACAGTTCGCTGGCAAACCCTTTTCCCGGCTGGGTGAAGTGCGAAAGGATGCCATGAAACCCAGGCAGGTTTACAGCCAGCACTTTTTCGAATTTTTCACAGGCTTCTGCCATGAGGGGTGTTTTGAACGGATACTCGTGACATGATATTTCCTTCACTGCGGGCTTCCATCCTTTGCCTTCGGGGAACCTTTCGTTCAGCAGGCTGCGGATGTTCAGCAGGGCATATTGCCTGAAGGCTTCGTTGTGCGACAATTCGGGTATCCAGCTGTTGTGAGCCACTCCTTTTATCTCCACCCGGCTTCCCCCGCGGCAGCTCACATTCACATCTTCCCGGGCGGCTCCCATGCCCGTTCGCACCCTGCCGGTGCTCCGGTTCAGAAAGCGGATGTATTCCGCCGCCTCGCGAAGCTCATCGGGGGTGAACATATCGGGGTAGGTTACGGTTTCAATCAGGGGCATGCCCAGCCTGTCGGTTTTGAAAATGCGGCGGTGACCCACATCCGAAATTTCCCGGCAGGAATCCTCTTCAATGCTGAGCTGCAGCAAACGTACCTTCTTGTTTTTCAGCCGGATCTCTCCTTCCACCCCCAGAATGGCCGTGCGCTGAAAACCGGTGGGGATACTGCCGTCGAGGTACTGTTTCCGCGTGATATGTACTTCGCCAACAATGTTGAGCTTGCACAGCAGGGATATTTCCAGGGCAATCTCCAGGGCTTCCCGGTTGATGGGGAAGGGAGGGGTGTCGTCTATTTCGTAGGTGCAGGCAGTATCATTATGGATACGGTATACTATTTCCTTGCGGGTTTTGAATTCCATCAGGGCGGTGCCGTCATACTCGCCCAGCTCGCTCAGGGTGGGCCGCATGTGCCTGATCACCTCGGCGCTGAAATCATCATCATCGTGATATATTCCGGCCGGGCAACTACAGAACAGTTTTTTTCCGGTTTTCAGTTGCTGGTGAACTTCCAGCCCCGAAAGAAATCCGATGCGTTGATAATCTTTCCCGGTGGCTTTTCTGCGCGGAACATACCCGATGGCTTTCCGGGTTTTTTCGTATTGCTTTACCGCGCTGAACTTTTTCTTCATAAACTGGGGATAGATAACCCGCAAGATAATGGGGTTTGCCCAGTTAACAAATACGTATTTCTATACTTTTAAACATGTATGCAGAAAACTGACCTGGTGACGCGGTTACAGTGACGCCGTGATTTCCTTCAGGTTTTAGTCGAAACGGATGGCACGTACCGGGCTGATGCCCGAGATTACGCGTGAAGGAACCACCAGCATCAGGACGGTAAGAAGCAGGGTGCCCGCATTCAGGGCCAGCAGGTGGAACAGGTTGAAGTGGATGGGGACCCTGTCGAGATAATACGAAGCCTGGTCGAGCCGAACAATGCCGAAATGGTATTGCAGCAGGCAGAGCCCGATGCCAAGCAGGTTTCCCCAGAACAGGCCCCGGGAAATGAGAAATGCTGCCTGGTACAGGAATATTCGGCGGATCCGGGCATTTTCGGCACCCAGCGACTTAAGGATCCCGATCATCTGGGTGCGTTCAAGGATCAGGATCAGAAGTCCCGAAACCATGTTGAACCCGGCCACAAGATACATCAGGATGAGGATGATGGCCACGTTCATGTCCTGCAGGTTCAGCCAGTCGAATATCTGCGGGTATCGGTTGCGTATGCTGCTTACCTTTAAAAGGGCTCCGTTTCCCTGGAACTGCAGTCCCACCTCCCGGGTCACTACCCAGGAAAGGAAGTCCAGCTCGTCAAAATCATCAATCAGGATCTCGAACCCGCTGATCTGATCGCTTTCCCAGTTGTTCAGGCTCTGGATATGCCGCAGGTCGGCCAGAATGAACTTTTCGTCAAAATCCCCCAGGCTGGTCTCATAGATCCCGTGCACGGTAAAACGCCTCAGGCGGGGTGGTTCCTGGATGAAATACATGGCAAAATCATCCCCCAGGTTCAGGCGGAGCCGGTTTGAAAGCTGTCTGGAGATCACCACCTGGTTGGTGCGGGCCGAATCGGTGATTGAGGGAACGGCTCCCGCTACCAGGTTCTCCCGGAAAAACGACCAGTCGAAATCCGGATCCACTCCTTTGAGAACCACCCCCTCGATATCGTTTTCGGTTTTGATGATGCCGGCCTTGATCCCAAACACCTGGATGTGCCTGATTCCCGGAAAATTCTTAATTTTCGGTAAAAAAGGCTGCTGCCTGCTGATGGGAACCGTTTCGTACGAGGTGTTGCTGTCGAAATTCATGATCTGGATATGGGATCCGAATCCAACCACCTTGTCGCGTATTTCCTGTTTGAAGCCCGTTACGATGGCCACCGACAGGATCATGACGGTCAGTCCCAGGGCAATACCGGCAATAGCGATAAGAATGATTGGCCTGGAAAAAGATTTGCGGCTTTCCGGATCAACCAGGATACGGCGTGCTATGAACCATTCTGTATTCAGCAGCGTCTGATTTTGATGATGACGTAAAAGTAGTAAATTTGACCGAAGAACAGGCCGGTTTATTCCGCAACAAAATGGTCTGAGTATGATCCGAAAATATGGTTTTCTGGTTTTTGTCCTTTTTCAGGTACTGGTTGTTGGCTGTTATGCCCAGGTAAGGACGGGTTCTGAACGTACAGAAACATACCTGCCCCTGTTGCAGGGGGAAAGGGTGGGCCTGGTGGTGAACCATACCAGCATCGTGGGCGACCGGCACCTGGTGGATGTTTTTCGGGAAGAAGGGCTTGCCCTGCACAGGATTTTTACCCCGGAGCACGGTTTTCATGGCCGTTTTGCCGACGGAGCCACGGTGGATGAGCAGGGTAGTGTGGCAGATATTCCGGTGGTTTCGCTATACGGGGAAAAGCGGAAACCTGCTCCGGAGGATATGGAAGGTGTGGATGTGGTGGTATTCGATCTGCAGGATGTGGGGGTACGGTGCTACACCTATCTGTCGACCCTGCATTATGTAATGGAAGCCTGCGCGGAAAACGGGGTGAAGCTTTTGATTCTGGACCGGCCCAATCCCAACGGGTATTTTGTTGACGGTCCCGTTCTGGAACCGGCATTCCGTTCTTTTGTGGGAATGCATCCCATTCCTTTCGTCCACGGTATGACCCTGGGCGAACTGGCCCGGATGATAAACGGGGAAGGCTGGCTGGGGGATGGTTTGCAGTGCAACCTCACGGTGATTCCCTGCAAGAACTACACTCACCGGACCTTTTATGAACTGCCGGCACCTCCTTCGCCCAACCTGCCGAATATGAAAGCGGTGTACCTGTATCCCTCGCTGGTCCTGTTCGAGGGTACGGTGGTGAGCGTGGGAAGGGGCACGGATTTTCCCTTTCAGGTGTTCGGTCATCCGGCTTTTGAAGGGTACCCCCTGGAATTTACACCGGTAGCTGTTCCCGGGGTGAGCGACCATCCGCCGCTTCAGGGAGAAACCTGCTTCGGAGTGGATCTGCGGGAAGTACCCTATGAATTTTTGCACGACCAGGCCTGCATCATTCTCGACTGGCTGCTGGCCGCCCGGGAGGAATACGGGAATGACACCACGTTTTTCACGCCCTATTTTGACCGCCTGGCTGGTACGGCAGAGCTCAGGGAAATGATTATGGAAGGAAAGGACAAATACCAGATAAGGTATGCCTGGAAGAAGAACCTGGATGCGTTCAGGGAACAGAGAAAACCGTATCTTCTGTACCCGGAATAAAACAAACCTCGGAAGAAGTAATTTTTAAAAGTAATCGGATCGGATTATTTTATTGCCTTAACATATTGAATACGAATAGTCCATATTAATATAACTACGTAGACAACTACGTAGTTATCTGGCTTTGTTATGATATAATCAGCAATTATTTGTATATTTGAAAAAAATGCTGTTATGGAATTGTCAGAAATTAAACAGGCTATTGAAAAACTC
>DSCJ01000068.1 GCA_011049175.1 Bacteroidota bacterium
ACTACAATTTCACCGAGCTCATGGCTGAGACAGTGCCCAGATCGTTACACCATTCGTGCAGGTCGGAACTTACCCGACAAGGAATTTCGCTACCTTAGGACCGTTATAGTTACGGCCGCCGTTTACTGGGGCTTCGATTCAGAGCTTCTCCCCAACGAGTTGTCAGGGATAACCCCCCCTCTTAACCTTCCAGCACCGGGCAGGTGTCAGACCCTATACATCATCTTTCGATTTAGCAGAGCCTTGTGTTTTTGATAAACAGTCGCCTGGGCCATTTCTCTGCGTCCCGCCAGAAGCGGGAGTCCTTTATTCCGAAGTTACAGGACCATTTTGCCTAGTTCCTTAGCCATGAATCACTCGAGCACCTTAGGATACTCTCCCTGACTACCTGTGTCGGTTTGCGGTACGGGTAGCCAATACCTGAAGCTTAGAGGTTTTTCTTGGAAGCCTGATTAGGGTCACTATCCGCTTGCCCGAAGGCTCACGGTACTATCAGGTTCAGCACCCCCGAGCTGTTAACCCGGGAATATACCTACACCCTTCAACGTACTATTCCGTCAGTACGCGGACCTTTCACTCCTCCGTCACCCCATCGCAGTATTGGCCAGTACAGGAATATTAACCTGTTATCCATCGGCTACGCCATTCGGCTTCACCTTAGGACCCGACTAACCCTGATCCGATTAGCGTTGATCAGGAAACCTTAGTCTTACGGTGAGCAGGTTTCTCGCCTGCTTTATCGTTACTTATGCCTACATTTTCTTTTCCAGCCGTTCCACCATGCCTCACGGCACAGCTTCGGCACAACTGGAATGCTCCCCTACCTTCCCCCGCCAGAGGCGGAAGAACCATAGCTTCGGTAATATGCTTCATGCCCGATTATTATCCACGCACGACCGCTCGACTAGTGAGCTGTTACGCACTCTTTAAATGAATGGCTGCTTCCAAGCCAACATCCTAGCTGTCAAAGCAGTCGCACCACGTTTGAACAACTTAGCATATATTTAGGGACCTTAGCTGATGGTCTGGGTTGTTTCCCTTTTGGCGCCGGACCTTAGCACCCAACGCCTCACTCCCGTGAAACATCTCATAGCATTCGGAGTTTGTCAAGGGTTGATAGGCGGTGAAGCCCTCTAGCCTTATCAGTAGCTCTACCTCTATGAGACTTAACACGAGGCTGCACCTAAATGCATTTCGGGGAGTACGAGCTATTTCTCAGTTTGATTGGCCTTTCACCCCTACCCACAACTCATCCAAAGACTTTTCAACGTCTACTGGTTCGGTCCTCCACCCCGTGTTATCGGGGCTTCAACCTGGTCATGGGTAGATCACCAAGTTTCGCGTCTGCCCCCACTAACTAGACGCCCTGTTCAGACTTGCTTTCGCTTCGGCTACGTCCCTGAAGGACTTAACCTTGCTAGTGAGGAGCAACTCGTAGGCTCATTATGCAAAAGGCACGCCGTCATCCCGCCAAAGACGGGACTCCGACCGCTTGTAAGCGCAAGGTTTCAGGTACTATTTCACTCCCCTGTTCGGGGTTCTTTTCACCTTTCCCTCACGGTACTAGTTCACTATCGGTCTCTCAGGAGTATTTAGCCTTACCAGATGGTCCTGGCAGATTCAGACAGGATTTCTCGTGTCCCGCCCTACTCAGGATCCTGCTAGGAATGAACCTTCTTACGTGTACGGGACTATCACCCTCTATGGTTCCACTTTCCAGAAGATTCTACTTCGAATGATCATTCCATATTGCAGTCCTACAACCCCAGTGTCGCCGAAACGACACTGGTTTGGGCTATTCCCCGTTCGCTCGCCACTACTTAGGGAATCACTATTGTTTTCTTTTCCTCCGGGTACTTAGATGTTTCAGTTCTCCGGGTTCGCTCTCCGTCACAGACGGAGTGACACCGCTTCACGGTGCCGGGTTGCCCCATTCGGAAATCCACGGGTCATCGGTTATTTGCACCTCCCCGTGGCTTATCGCAGCTTGTCACGTCCTTCATCGCCTCTGAGAGCCAAGGCATCCACCCTGCGCTCTTACTTACTTTCTTACAGTATCAATGCTCGATACAATTGATTTGAGTTGCCAATACGTCAAAGAACCTTTTGCCCGCCGTAGCCTTGGCGAAGGCGGGTAATGTGGAGAATATCGGAGTCGAACCGATGACCTCCTGCTTGCAAAGCAGGCGCTCTAGCCAACTGAGCTAATCCCCCCTTTTTAAAGAACCTTTTTCTTCTTAAGGGGTGCGCTGCAAAGCAGGCGCTCTAGTCCCGAAAAACACCGGCCGCCTCCGGCGGTTGGTTGTTTTTCGTGGATGCTCGATGTTTTACGCAAATCACCGCTTTGCTAAACATCGGCACCAACTGAGCTAATCCCCCCAGAGTGTTTATTCCCTGTTTCATCCTCCGCAACACTCACGCTTCCTTACCAGGGAAAATGGTAGTCCCGCCCAGATTTGAACTGGGGACCTCTACATTATCAGTGTAGCGCTCTAACCAACTGAGCTACGGGACTGTAATTTGATCATTCACCCTATACTCAGCGGTTGAGACGGTACCGGATCGGAAAGCCGCCGGGCGGCGTTCCTGCCATATGGCAATCACCCACTGAGCCACAGGCATTCCCCTGTATACTACGCTACAGATCTTCCTTCCACACTCTCGGGATGGGTTATATTGATAAAAGAGGAAGCAGGTGCGAAAGGCCATAACCATGAACCTCTCCAGAAAGGAGGTGTTCCAGCCACACCTTCCGGTACGGCTACCTTGTTACGACTTAGCCCCAGTCACTGGTTTTACCCTAGGCCGCTCCTTGCGGTGACGGACTTCAGGCACCCCCAGCTTCCATGGCTTGACGGGCGGTGTGTACAAGACCCGGGAACGTATTCACCGCGCCGTGGCTGATGCGCGATTACTAGCGAATCCAACTTCACGAAGTCGAATTGCAGACTTCGATCCGAACTGAGACCGGTTTTCGAGATTAGCATCCACTCGCGTGGTAGCTGCCCTTTGTACCGGCCATTGTAACACGTGTGTAGCCCTGGACATAAGGGCCGTGCTGATTTGACGTCATCCCCACCTTCCTCACAGCTTACGCTGGCAGTTTTCTTAGAGTCCCCGGCATTACCCGCTGGCAACTAAGAATAGGGGTTGCGCTCGTTATGGGACTTAACCCGACACCTCACGGCACGAGCTGACGACAACCATGCAGCACCTTGCAGACCGTCCGAAGAAAGACCAGTTTCCCGGTCTGTCGTTCTGCATTTAAGCCCAGGTAAGGTTCCTCGCGTATCATCGAATTAAACCACATGTTCCTCCGCTTGTGCGGGTCCCCGTCAATTCCTTTGAGTTTCAACCTTGCGGTCGTACTCCCCAGGTGGATCACTTAATGCTTTCGCTTAGCCGCTGACAGTATATCGCCAACAGCGAGTGATCATCGTTTACAGCGTGGACTACCAGGGTATCTAATCCTGTTCGCTCCCCACGCTTTCGTGCCTCAGCGTCAGTTACAGTCTAGTGAGCTGCCTTCGCAATCGGTGTTCTGTGTAATATCTATGCATTTCACCGCTACATTACACATTCCGCCCACCTCGACTGCACTCAAGAATAACAGTATCAATGGCAGTTCTACGGTTAAGCCGCAGGATTTCACCACTGACTTACTATTCCGCCTACGCACCCTTTAAACCCAATGAATCCGGATAACGCTTGCATCCTCCGTATTACCGCGGCTGCTGGCACGGAGTTAGCCGATGCTTATTCGTACGGTACCGTCAACCCCGGACACGTCCGGGGGTTTCTTCCCATACAAAAGCAGTTTACAACCCATAGGGCTGTCATCCTGCACGCGGCATGGCTGGGTCAGACTTGCGTCCATTGCCCAATATTCCTCACTGCTGCCTCCCGTAGGAGTCTGGTCCGTGTCTCAGTACCAGTGTGGGGGATCATCCTCTCAGACCCCCTAGACATCGTTGCCTTGGTGAGCCGTTACCTCACCAACAAGCTAATGTCACGCATGCCCATCTCAAACCGCCGGAGCTTTAATCCGGTAATCATGCGATTACCAGATACTATGGGGTATTAATCCGAATTTCTTCGGGCTATCCCCCAGTTCAAGGAAGGTTGCATACGCGTTACTCACCCGTTCGCCGGTCGTCAGCAGGTATTGCTACCTCTGTTACCCCTCGACTTGCATGTGTTAAGCCTACCGCTAGCGTTCATCCTGAGCCAGGATCAAACTCTTCGTTGTAAAAAAAGTTCAATCTCTCTCAAGATTCATAGTAATGTTCTGGAATTAACCAGGTTACCTTTCGCACTGCTTTGCCTCTTCAATCGTTCAAAGAACCGTTTATTCAAATTTGGACTGCAAAGATAACACCCACATTCAATCTTTGCAAACAAAAAATCAAAATTTTTAAAGAACTTTTCGCCTCATGGCGTTTTAAGCGGCTGCAAATATAGACAGCATTTTCTGTTCTGCAATACCCCGACCCCACTTTTTTCCCGACTTTTGTATAACCGCCTCATCCTTCCGTAAATAGATTTTTAACAGCTTTTCACAATCCCCCCTCCTGCCATTCACCTAAAAAAGCATTATCTTCGCCCAGCAGAGTATTATAACACTATTATATAATAACTGGGATAGTGCACAGAAACCTGGTCATCATACCTACCTACAACGAAAAGGAAAATATCGGGAAGATCATTCCCTCAGTGCTGGCACAACCCGTTCCTTTCCATGTGCTGGTGGTTGACGACGGATCACCCGACGGAACGGCTTCCCTGGTGAAAGACCTTCAAAAGAAAAACCCCGGAAAAGTCTTCCTTATTGAAAGACAAGAAAAAAAAGGCCTGGGAACCGCCTACATTGCAGGATTCCACTGGGGACTCGAAAAGGGATACGATTATATCTTCGAAATGGATGCCGATTTTTCCCATAATCCCGACGACCTGCCGGTGCTGTACCGTACCTGTGCGGAAGAAGGAGCCGACCTGGCCATCGGATCCCGGTATATCAGCGGAGTAAATGTGGTGAACTGGCCCCTGGGAAGGGTCATCATGTCGTACCTGGCTTCCATCTACGTACGCCTTATTACCGGAATGCACATCAAAGACACCACGGCAGGCTTCAAATGCTATTCCAGAAAAGTGCTCGAAACCATTGAGCTGGACCGGATCCGGTTCAAAGGGTACGCATTCCAGATCGAAATGAAATTCACCACCTGGAAACACGGATTCCGCCTGGTGGAAGTGCCCATCATTTTTACCGACCGGAAATTTGGCCATTCGAAAATGAGCGGAGGAATATTTAACGAAGCCCTGTGGGGGGTCATTGCCATGAAAGTACGCAGCTGGTTCCACAGGTACCCGAAACCATCCTGACAAACCATTCCCATGCAAGAATTCATTATCCGCAATGCCCGGCTCGTGAACGAAGGAAAACGCTTCCGGGGTCACCTGCACATCCGTAATGAACTGATCCACCGCATCTATTCAGACGATCTGCCCCTGGAAGTTATGCAGCTTCCCTTTCTCGATGCAGGAGGACGGTACCTGCTGCCCGGTGTGATAGACGAACATGTACATTTCAGGGAACCCGGGCTGACACATAAAGCCAACCTGTATACCGAATCGCTGGCAGCCGTTGCCGGCGGCGTTACCTCCTTCATGGATATGCCCAATACCCTTCCGCAAACTGTTACCCTGTTCCTGCTGGAAGAAAAATTCGCCATCGCTTCCGTCCGCTCCCTGGCAAATTTTTCCTTTTACCTGGGCGCCACCAACGACAACCTGGACGAGATAGTGAAAACCGACCCCCGCACCACCTGCGGGATAAAGCTTTTTCTGGGAGCCAGCACCGGGAATATGCTGGTGGACGACACCAGAACCCTGGCTGCTATTTTTGAACAGGCGCCCACTTTGGTGGCCGTTCATGCCGAACATGAACCCACCATCAGGGAAAATATGGCCCGCTTCCGTTCACGATACGGAGACCGGATCACCATGAAGATGCATGCTCAAATACGCAGTGCAGACGCCTGTATCCGTTCCACCAGCCACGCCCTGGAACTGGCTCAGCGTTACGGAACCAGACTGCACGTGCTTCACCTGTCAACTGAAGCCGAAACAAAACTGTTCGATCCTTCTCCCGAGGTGGCCGGCAAAAAGTTCACCGCCGAAGCCTGCGTGCATCACCTCTGGTTTACGGAGGAAGATGTTGCCGAAAAAGGAACCCTGGTAAAATGGAACCCGGCCATCAAAACCCCGGCCGACCGCGAGGGACTTCGCCAGGCACTGTTGGAAAACCGCCTCGATGTGGTGGCCACCGACCATGCCCCCCACACCCGGGAGGAAAAAGCCAAACCTTACCGGGAAGCCCCCTCGGGAGGACCGATGGTACAGCATTCCCTGCCGGCCATGCTGGAACTGCACCGGCAGGGGATCATCCCGCTGGAAGAAGTGGTACGCAAAATGTGCCATGCTCCGGCCGACATGTTCCGGATCGACCGCAGGGGTTACCTGCGGGAAGGATACTATGCCGACCTGGTGCTGGTTGATCCCGACCGTCCATGGACCGTAGGCCCCGGTAACATCCGCTATAAATGCGGCTGGTCACCTCTGGAAGGAACCCGGTTCAGCCATGCCGTCACCCACACCTGGGTGAACGGGAACCTGGTGTACGAAAAAGGCCAGGTACACGATGAACACAAAGGAATGCGCCTTGTTTTTAACCGGTAATAACCTCCCATGATGAAACAACATGCCTCTCTCCTGTTATTCCTCTTCATCCCCGTATTGATCACAACCGGCTGCCGGTCGCGCTCAGGGGATACACCGCCCCACCCCTCCGACTCTGCCATGGTCATTACCCGGGTGGAAACCGAAGCTGTCAGCCTGGCTCCAACCATCACCTATGACATTACCGTAAAAAATCCCGATCCCGACGACTGGTGGACCACGGAATGCCTGAATGAACTGAAGCTGAACGATCTGGTCGACATGATTTTCGAAGCCGTTTATGAAGGGAAACTCACACCCTGGCATTACCACGAAGAAAGGCCAATGACCCTGAAGGAAATCCGGCAGCTGGAAAAAGACCCGGAGTTCAGCCGCTCACGGATCGGCAAGGTACAGTTCATTGAAGACTGGCACTTCAACGAAGAAACCCTGCATTTTCAGAAAAGGGTGAAAGCCCTGATGCTGGCCTATGAATTGTATGATGCGGAAGGAGAGGTAAGAGGGTACAAAGCAGCCTTTCAGGTGTTCCTGAATCCCTGATCCCCATCCGGCAAAACCCCTCCTGCCCGTTCAGCCAACAGGCATCCCTTCGTATCTTGATCTTCCGCCAACAATTGATAATTTTGCCGATAAATTCAATTGCTATGCTCCACGAAGAAGAAATTATAGAACATGCCCTGCGGCGCGTCGCAGAAAAAATGATCATTGCAGCCCGTACCGCCCCCAAGGCCCGGGGAAAAAATAACCTGTTCACCGCCCTGGCAGGAAAAGAAGACATTGAAAAACTGGCCCGCAGAATGGAAGAAATCGCCCGTGAATCGGGAGAAGCCTTTTTCGCCCGCGATGCCGGCAACATCAGGCATTCGCCCTGGGTGGTGCTTCTGGGCACCCGCATCGATCCCGCCGGACTGAAAGTATGCGGAATGTGCGGGTTCAAAAATTGTGATGAAAAACGAAAGCATCCCGATCACCCCTGTGTGTTCAATACGGGCGACCTGGGCATTGCCCTGGGCTCGGCCGTAAGCGTGGCCATGGACCACCGGGCCGATAACCGGATCATGTACACGGTAGGACAGGCTGCTATGGACCTGGGCCTGTTTCCTCCGGAGGTGAAAATCGTTTATGGCGTTCCCCTGGCTGCCGCTTCCAAGAATCCCTTTTTCGATCGGAAATAAATGTTGCGAGCTGCGGATTGCGGGGCATCAGGTTTTTACCAATACACGATCATAATCATATCGCCCTGAACCGCTTTCTGTCTCATGGTCCCCCTCTGCTCTTTTCAACGAAGCTTTGCGAAGGCGTGAAGAGGGGCAAAAAAGGCTTCCCCTCGCCTGTAAGGGATTTGTAAAAAATGAGGAATGGAAGCAGGCATATAATAATATTTGCCAGAGGAATGAAATAAATTCTTTCATCACAAAAAATAAACAAAATAATTTGAAAATTTTGTTATATTTTTCTAACATTGTGTTAGATTTATATAACAATCGCCATGAAAAAAACCCTTGTTATGTTCTTTGTAGCCGCCCTGGTCATCCTTTCCGTTATCGTCTGGATATTCCATGCAAAGCTAACCTGGGGCACCCAGGAAATCCTCATGGTGAGCGGTGTAGTAATTATCGCTGGATTTGCCCTTATTTTGGGTATAAAGCGGCTGCTCAGCCACCTGAGGAAAGAACCGGCAGAGGATGAGTTTTCAAAGAAAATCATGACCCGGGCCTCCTCGCTTTCCTATTACATTTCCCTCTACCTGTGGCTTATGCTGATGTACCTGAGCGATGAAACCGGACTGGAATGCCACACCCTGATCGGCGCCGGGATCCTGGGCATGGCCCTGGTCTTTTTCTTTTCCTGGATAGGGGTCAAACTTCTGGGAACCGGCCATGAATAACCGGATCAGGGAACTACGTGCCCGCCATAACCTTTCCCAGCTGGAACTTGCGCAAAAGGTTGGGGTAAGAAGGGAAACCATCGTGTTCCTGGAAAAAGGCAGATACAACCCCTCGCTCAGGCTCGCCCACGACATTGCCCTGGTATTCGGGCTGCCCATCGAGGAAGTTTTCCTGTTTCATGACCATGAATGAAAAGATCATTATCTTTGGAATTTCCGGATGAAAACGGAATGAAAATATTTATACCGGATATTCGTTATTTTGTTAAAGGAGATACCACATGAAAACCGTTCTGTCTGCTCTGTTTGTATTGATCCTGTTGCTTACCTCCTGCGGAGGGGTAAAGAAAACCGCCGTCCCTGAAGACGCTCAACCTGCACTCGTTCCGGCCGTTCCGGCTCCGTCCGTTGAAACCATGACGGTTGATTCCATTCCTGAAGTGGAAGAAAAGCTGGTCACCCTCAACGAAATACCCCCTGACCCTTCCAGGTATTTCGTAATCATCGGAAGTTTCCGAAATCCGGAAAACGCCGCCCGGTATCAGGAAATCATCCTGGAAGACGGATTTGAGTCCACCCTCCTGAAGAATGAGGAAGGGCTGATCAGGGTATCGGTCATGGCCACGAACGACATTTCAGAGGCACGCGCCGAAATCCGCCGTATCCGTTCCGCCTTCCCGAAATATTTCGATACCTGGCTGCTCATACAAAAACGATAACAGGGACAAACACAACCCCTGCATCCATTTCTTACCCGTCAGTTCCCCGTCCCCTCTGTATCAAACGATCTCTTTCATTATCTTTATCCCGAAATACAAGGAACATGAAGGTATATAAGTTCGGCGGCGGAGTGCTGAAAGATGCCAGCAACATGCGGCAGCTGATCCCTCTGATGAAAAAGGAAAACGGCCCGCTGGTGGTCGTGGTGTCTGCTTTCGGAAAAACCACCAATGCACTGGAAAAGGTAGCGGAAAACTATTACGAAAAAACGGGGCGGGCTGCCATGATCCTGTCGGATATCAGGAAATTGCATGATGAAATGGCACAGGAATTATTCCCCGGAAGGGAAGATGAAGCATTCAGCCAGCTATCGGGTGTTTTCGGTTCCCTGGAAACATTCATGGCCCTTGCGCCACGGGGATCTTTCAACAGAATATACGACCGGATCGTATCCTGCGGTGAGATGCTGTCATCCCTGCTGGTAAGCGCCTGGCTCAACCGGAACGGTATACTGAACCGGTGGATCGACATCCGCGAATGCCTGCTGACCGACGATTGCTACCGCGACGGAAAAATTCAGTGGGCCGTATCGGAAGAGCGGGTGAAAAACGTGTTCCTGCGGGAAAATGACGGGATCAGTGTTACCCAGGGGTTTCTCGGAGCCACAGCAGACGGCCACCCCGTGACCCTGGGCAGGGAAGGTTCGGATTACACGGCGGCCGTGCTGGCGGCCATGCTTGATGCAGAAAAGGTTGTGATATGGAAGGATGTGCCCGGAGTGATGAATGCCGATCCACAATGGATGGATACGGGTGAAAAACTGGAGGAGATATCCTACCTTGAGGCCGTGGAACTTTCGTATTACGGGGCCAAAATCATCCATCCGAAAACCATCAAACCCCTTGAGAATAAAAAAATACCCTTGTACGTTAAGCCTTTTGCCAACCCGGAAGCCCCCGGCACCCTGATTCATCAAATTCAACGGAAAATGGACCTGGTACCGGTGTATATCCGGAAGGAAAACCAGGTGCTGATCACCGTGCTGCCCCGCGATTATTCCTTTGTGGTGGAAGAAAGCCTGGGAAAAATCTTTTCCCTCTTCAACCGGTACCGCCTGCGGGTAAACCTGGTGCAGAACTCAGCCATCAGCATTTCACTGTGCGTGGACGGACGAAAAGACAAGGTGGAAAAGATCCTGGCAGGGCTGCAGAAAGAATTCAATGTAAAATACAACACCGGCCTGGAACTGATCACCATCCGCCATTACACTCCCGAAGCCATTGCCAGGGTACTGGACGGCAAAACGGTCATGATCGAGCAAAGGACCCGGGGAACGGTATATTTCCTGCTTAAGGCATAGTACCGTTATGAAGAAGGGTCATGATTGAAACGGAGGAGGCCCGGCAGCCGGAATCCTCTTTTTCAGCCAGCGGTAAATGAACAGAACCATGCAGAGTTTTAGTAATGTTTTTAATAATAAATTGCGCCTGCTCACTAATTGCAATATTTACTACGTTGCATACTACGTAGTTTACTGGCTTTGTTATGATATAATCAGCAATTATTTGTATATTTGAAAAAAATGCTGTTATGGAATTGTCAGAAATTAAACAGGCTATTGAAAAACTCAGTGAAGAGGAGCGTCAACAGCTACT
>DSCJ01000110.1 GCA_011049175.1 Bacteroidota bacterium
AGTTTTTCAATAGCCTGTTTAATTTCTGACAATTCCATAACAGCATTTTTTTCAAATATACAAATAATTGCTGATTATGTCATAACAAAGCCAGATATCTACGTAGTTAGCTACGTAGATAGTTTCTTTGCTCCGGGGCATGCAAATCATACCCTGAAATTTAATGTATTCCGGCTTTGATCAAGCTCCCTGGCTAACTTACTGAGGAATGATTACTCGTAAGGGGGTTAAAGAAAAGCGGCATCCCGTCCAGGGACCGGTTATTCCCGGTGAGCCGGAGCATGGGATTTTTCTTCCAGGAAATAACCGATTTTCAGGGGACGGGCAACTTTCTGCCTGAGTAATACCAGGTCAATCACCTCATCGATTTCCGAAACGTAGTGAAAAGTAAGTCCCTTCAGATAAATATCCTTGATCTGTTCCACGTCTTTCCGGTTATCCTCTGATATAATGATCTCACGGATACCGGCCCGTTTGGCAGCCAGGATCTTTTCCTTGATCCCTCCAACCGGAAGCACTTTCCCTCTGAGGGTAATTTCCCCGGTCATGGCTACATGCCGCTTTACCTTGCGCTGGGTAAAGGCCGACACCATGGAGCAGAGCATGGTAATCCCTGCTGAAGGGCCGTCTTTGGGAATGGCTCCTTCCGGAACATGCAGGTGTATATTCCAGTGGTCAACCACTTCATCGGGAAGTCCCAGCATGGCTGTATGCGAACGGATGTATTCCAGGGCGATCACCGCCGATTCCTTCATCACATCGCCCAGATTACCAGTAATGGTGAGTTTCCCCTTGCCCTTGCTCAGGCTGGTTTCCACAAACAGGATCTGTCCTCCCGCAGCAGTCCAGGCCAGTCCGGTAACCACTCCGGTCATATTCCTGTTCTGTGAAACATCTTTCTTGTATTCAGGCGGCCCCAGGATCTTCCGGATATCGGCCTGGGTCAGTGAACGCCGGTACTCTTCCCCGAAGGCGATTTTCCGCGCTACGTGCCTGGCTACCTTGGCCAGCTTTTTGTCCAGTTCGCGAACACCCGATTCACGGGTATGGTGTTCAATAATATATTCCAGCACCTTTTTGGTAACATTCATCTGGTTTTTCTTCAGCCCGTGATTGGCAAGCTGTTTTGGAACGAGATGCCGCCTGGCGATCTCCACCTTTTCCTCCACGATATATCCGCTGATGTCGATCATTTCCATCCTGTCGCGCAGGGCGGGATGTATCGTGCTGGTAGTATTGGCCGTAGCGATGAACAACACCCGGGAAAGATCATACTCCAGTTCAAGGAAATTATCGTAAAATGTACTGTTCTGTTCCGGGTCGAGCACTTCCAGCAGGGCCGATGCCGGATCACCGTGTATATCGCGGCCTACCTTATCAATCTCATCGAGGATAAAAACGGGATTGGACGACTTTGCCTTCCGGATATTCTGTATGATTCGCCCGGGCATGGCGCCGATATAGGTTTTCCTGTGTCCCCGGATTTCAGCCTCATCGTGCAATCCTCCGAGCGACATTCTGACATATTTTCTTCCCAGGGCCCTGGCCACGGAACGCCCCAGCGAGGTTTTCCCCACACCCGGAGGACCGTACAGGCACAGGATGGGCGATTTCATATCGCCTTTCAACTTCAGCACCGCAAGATGCTCCAGAATCCTTTCCTTCACGGGTTCCAGTCCGTAATGGTCTTCGTCAAGCACTTTCCCGGCATGTTTCAGGTCGAAATTATCCGGCGTATATTCTTTCCAGGGCAGGTCGAGCAGTACCTGCAGATAATTCAGCTGCACGGAATATTCGCCGGCAGCGGGATTCATACGCTGAAGCTTGTTCAACTCCCTCTCAAATACCTGAGCCACTTCTTTCCCCCATTTCTTTTCCTGAGCCCTTTTTCTGAGCTCTTCCATTTCCTGCTCCAGCGGGTTTCCTCCCAGCTCGTCCTGTATGGTCTTCATCTGCTGGTGCAGAAGGTATTCCCGTTGCTGCTGGTCAAGGTCCAGCTTCACCTTGGTCTGGATATCCCGTTTGAGCTCCAGAATCTGCACCTCGCGCGTGAGGTATTCCAGCAGTTGAATACCGCGCCGGCGCAGGTCGTCGGTTTCCAGAAGCTTTTGCTTTTCTTCCAGTTTCACATTGGAATTGGATGAAATGAAATTGATCAGGAAAGTGGAACTGTCGATATTCTTAACGGCAAAGGAAGCCTCGGGCGGAATATTGCTGGAAAGGTTGATGATCCGAAGCGAAAGGTCTTTCAATGAGCCGATCAGGGCTTCGAACTCCTGATCCTTCCGGGACGGCATCTGGTCGGAAAGGGTTGTCACACGTGCCGTAAAATAGGGATCAGAGGAGGTATATTCTCCGATTTTGATCCTTTTCCTGCCCTGGATGATCACTGAAGTGGAACCGTCGGGCATTTCGAGGATCTTGACAATCTGTGCGGCCGTTCCAATGCTGTACAGGTTTTCCGGACCGGGATCATCATCTTCCGGATCTTTCTGGGCAACCGTCCCGATCAGCCGGTCTTTCTTGTAAACTTCCCTTATCAGGGTAAGGCTTTTGCTTCTGCCCACCGTGATGGGGATCAGAACCCCCGGAAACAACACAGTATTTCGTAAAGGCAATATAGGCAGTGTTTCAGGAATAGATTCCTTGTTCAGGACCTCTTCATTATCATCCGAGATTAGGGGAATAAAATCGGCTTCTTCGTCAAAACCGGCAGAAAGCCATATATTTTTCATGGATCCTGATTTCTTATCGCTCATACAATCTTTCCTCCTTTCGGTCTGAATCCACTATGGACATTTTGTCAGACCCTTTCAACATTCAGCGTGGTATATGTAAGGTCAATCGTTGTGCCAAAAATACATTGTACCGGTGATTTAACGCAGGGAAAACGAAAAAGTTCCCGGTTCAGGACCAGCGGGGGGATCAAAATTTACGGAAGCGGGTAGTCTGGCTGAAGACATGCCGAAGAACGGATTCTTCCTCCCCGGTCAGTTCCCTGTCTCTCCTTCTCATAACAATCCGGGCCACCTCCAGTGCTTTTTCCAGATTATACACCTGAAATCCGGCAGCTCCCCCCCATGAAAAAGAGGGAATAAAATTCCTGGGGAACCCGTCGCCGAATATATTGGCAAAAACCCCCACCACGGTTCCTGTATTGAACATGGTATTGATACCCGATTTTGAATGGTCGCCCATGATCAGTCCGCACATCTGCAACCCGGTGGAAATGAATCTTTCCGCAGGATAATTCCACACCTTCACGGAAGCGTAATTGTTTTTCAGGTTTGAGGTGTTGGTATCGGCCCCCAGGTTGCACCACTCCCCCACTACCGAATGGCCCAGAAAACCTTCATGCGATTTGTTGCTGTATCCCAGGATCACAGACGAAACGATCTCTCCCGCCAGTTTGCATCGGGGTCCTGTGGAGGTATTTTCATATATCCGGGCTCCCATGCGCACTTCCGACCGGTCGCCCAGTGCAAAGGGTCCCCTGATCATCGACCCCTCGGAAACCACGGCATTATTACCGATATATACTGGTCCTGAACGGGTATTCACCGTGCAATATTCCATAACGGCGCCTTCTTCGAGAAACAGGGGATGATCCCCCAGCATTCTGCTTCCCTGAGGCAGGGGCAGAGAAGTTCTTCCCTTCGTCAGCAGGCGAAAATCACGCTCTATCTCTTCCCCGTTCATTACAAACAGGTCCCAGGGATATCTTATTTCTCTCACCGGATGCTCATATTTTTTCTCTTTTCCGTTTTTCCTTCCCGGCTGCAGCAGAATGTCAGGGTTTCCCGCATCCGTTCGGCCGGCCAGGAATGTGCTTCCGGCATACAGCGATTCACCCGTTTTCAATGCCCGTATTTCATTCACCAGCCTTTCATCGGGCAAGAGGGAAGCGGATATCAAAAGGTTGTCACTGCCCGTTGAGCATGGATACATACTCTGCAAATATGGAAAGGCAAGCCAGGAAGCCCTGAGGCCCAGTATCTTTTCCCATTTTTCCCTTATGGTAAGAATACCCGTTCGCAATTCAGACACGGGACGAGTATACGTGAGCGGCAGCAGATGCTCTCTGTACGGGCCGTCGAACAAAATCAGTCGGGTCATCTTGTTTATTCCGTTTGGTACACCCTGTACAATATACAAAATTTTACAATCAATGGCCGGGCCACGTCCCACTCATGTACCCGTAAATGCACTGTTCCCGGGACATTCCTGGCAGTATCGGCTTTTTTGACTTTCTTCCGTTGGAGAAAAAAAAAGCCCCGTTGCAGGAGCTTTGGAAGAATACTTCATCTTTGATGAATCTTATTTCTTCTTTTTGTCCAGATGGTTCTTATACCGGTTCATGTATTTGTCTACACGTCCTGCCGTATCCACCAGCTTCATCTTCCCGGTAAAGAAGGGATGCGAGGTATTGGAAATCTCCAGTTTGATGAGGGGGTATTCCTTTCCGTCATCCAGTTTGATGGTTTCTCTGGAAGGGGCTGCAGAACGGGTAATAAATGTTTCACCGTTCGACATATCCTTAAACACCACCAGGCGGTAATTTTTGGGATGTATATCCTTTTTCATGATTCAATGCTCCTTCTCTTTCTAACTGTTTCCTTTGGGCTTGCAAAAATACATATTGATTTCAAAATAGACAAATAACCCGGCAGGATTATTTATCCTGTTTTTTGATTTTCTGTTCCTGTCCCATGACACCAATCTCTTCCACATAGGTTTTAAAGGGGCGTTCCGGATCAAAAAGGAAACGGTAGGTTATATGAGTTTTGGCGTGTACTGCCCCAATGGCTTCATAAATTGCTTTCATTCTGGGGTTATAATCGCCAACCCATGACAGTTCGATTTCCCGGTAGTAAGGTTTTTTCCGGAACACTTCGAAAAGATGCTTGAATATGGCCGATTCGATTCCCGAGTTCTGGTATCTGGGAGCTACCCCTGCAACAAATGCCCTCATGCGGGTCATGGTATGTATTTTTTTCAGGTAGAGGAACTTGAGCATGTTCCAGGGGGTCATTTTCCCGTTCAGGTGTTTTAATATCTGATTCACATCGGGGAACAGGATAAAAAAGGCAATGGGCTCGTCCTGATAGTAGGCAAACCAGATCAGTTCCTCATCGATGATTGGTTTTGCCTGACGAAGTCCTTTTTTCACCTCCTCCACATCCATGGGGGTATAGTCATCCTTGATGGCCGACCATGTTTCGTTATAGATATGGGCCATGTCGTTGACAAACCGGTCGGTTTCCCGTAAAGTAAAATGGCGGAAGCTAAAACCGGGCCGTTTGGACACCCAGTCGGCAATTTTCATAAACCGTTCGGGAAAAGTTTTTACCGTTGTAAGGTCGCGGTGGTAGCTGTACTGTTTGAAATAGGGTTTGAACCCGTAGCTTTCAAACAGTTCGCGGTAATATGGAAAATGATACGGCATACCATAGCCGGGTTGCATAAATCCTTCCACCAGCAAACCCCAGTGGTTATGATTTTCCCCGAAATTGATGGGTCCGTCCATGGCTTCCATCCCCCTGGCAGCCAGCCACTCCCTGGCTGTGTGAAAAAGCAGGAAAGCCGCATCACGATCGTCAATGCATTCGAAAAACCCCATTCCTCCGGTCGGCTGTTCATATTCTCTGGATCTTTCTTCATGGACAAAGGCTGCCACCCGGCCAATCAACCGGTCGTGGTCATTTTTGAGGATCCACCGGGCAGCCTCTCCCTGACGAAAGGAAATATTTTTACCGGGTGTAAAGATGTCTTCTATATCTTTATCCAGCGGGCATACCCAGTTTGGATCGTTACGGTACAGAATTTTGGGAACCCTGAGAAAATCTCTTCGGGTTACAGACGAATCAACTTCCAGGAGTTTCATAAGCAGATGTTTTTTGAGGATCCATATTGAACCAGTGAGGAAGGTAGTTACGGGGTGAATAATCTCTGTGGACAAATTCGTTGGTATGCCGGTTATAGGAATAGTCTCGCCTCCATTCCCTGTGGTGTTTCACCATGTCATCCAGAGCATATAAAAAATAATCCATTTCCCTGTCGGTTGTTGTGGGATGCAATGACCAGCGTACCCACCCGGGCTTTTTCGAAAGGTCGCCTGAGTTGATCAGTTCCGTGATCTCACGGGATTTTTCATAGCTTACTTCCAGCAGGTAATGACCATAAGTACCTGCACAAACACATCCGCCGCGTACCTGTATGCCGTACCGGTCGCTTAGCAGTTTCACCATTAAATTGTAATGAATATCTTCATGATAAAAGGAAATAACTCCAAGGCGTTCTTCCACATCATCGGCCAGAATGTGTATGCCGGGAATTTGCCGGAGGCCGGTCATGGCTTTGCCGACGAGTACTTTTTCACGGGCCAGCATTTTATCGACCCCCATTTCTTCCTTCAGCCTGACAGCCAGGGCACCCCGGATAGCCTGCAGGAATCCGGGAGTACCTCCGTCTTCTCTCAGTTCAATATCGTCAATGTATTTATAGTTTCCCCATGGATTGGTCCAGTCGACCGTACCCCCCCCGGGATTATCGGGCACGTCGTTATGGTACAGGCTTCTGTCGAAAATC
This sequence comes from Bacteroidota bacterium, assembly GCA_011049175.1. Classification (GTDB taxonomy): domain Bacteria; phylum Bacteroidota; class Bacteroidia; order Bacteroidales; family VadinHA17; genus HyVt-105. The sequence goes on from DSCJ01000110.1 coordinate 6,589, forward strand.
AGCACCCCTGACGAACCGGGGCCCCCCAGGAATTTATGAGGCGAAAAATATATCGCGTCGAGTTTTTCCATCGGGTCCTCGGGATGCATATTGATATCCACATAGGGCGCCGAGGCGGCGAAATCCACAAATGCCACTCCCCCGTTTTCATGCATGATGCGTGCCAGGGTATGATAGGGCGGAATAATACCGGTTACATTCGATCCGCCGGTAAAGGCCCCGATCTTGAATTCCCTGTCTTCATACTTTTTCAGCGCTTCCCGAAGGTTGCCGGGATCAACCAGAAGATTTTTTCCGGGCTCAATAATCTCCACATCGGCAATGGTTTCATACCAGGAAGTATGATTGGAATGGTGTTCCATGTGGGTAAGGAACACCACGGGTTTTTCCATATCATTCAGGCAGGGTTTTTTCATTAGTTTCCCGCAGCCTTTCAGTCCCAAAATCCGCTGCAGTTTGTTCACCACCGAGGTCATACCCGATCCGGCAGTGATGATCACATCATCGGGACCGGCATGGACATGCCTTTTTAAGATACGGTGCGCTTCATGGTAGCTGCGTGTCATCCGGGTACCCGTTTCGTTGGCTTCAGTATGGGTATTGGCCACGAACGGACCGAAAACTTCAGCCAGCCTCTTTTCAATGGGAGCGTATAATCTTCCGCTGGCAAGCCAGTCGAAATATACAATTTCCTTTTCCCCGTAAGGGGATTCAAACCGGGTATCTTTCCCAACGATATTTTCCCGGAAAGGAGCGAAATATGTTTCCAGATTGTTCATTATCAATCGTTAATTTCTACTTGCCAGTTTGCTCAGCAGGCGCAGGAATTCAATATAAAGCCATATCAGGGTAACCATCAACCCGAAAGCAGCGTACCACTCCATGTATTTGGGAACACCTGCCCGGGCACCTTTTTCAATGAAATCGAAATCGAGTACCAGGTTGAGCGCTGCCACCACAATCACCACCACACTAACCAGAATGGAAAGGGTGCTGTTTCCGTGAATAAAGCCCACCTGTACACCGAACAATCCCAGGATAAATGAGGTGAGATACACCAGGGCAATCCCGCCGGTAGCGGCGAACACTCCCAGGCGAAAATTTTGCGTTACTTTAATGAGCTTTGTTTTATAGGCAACCAGCAGAGATAACAGGGTGGCAAAAGTAAGCGCCACCGCCTGCATCACCAGGCCCTGCCCCTGATACTGTGCCTCAACAAAAGCTGAAAGTGCCCCCAGGAACAATCCTTCCAGCACGGCATACACCGGAGCGGTAAACGGCGACCATGCCCTCCGGAATATGGTAACCAGCGCTGCAACAAACCCACCGATACCTCCTCCAATCATCCAGCCCGATACTGCCCGGGCAGCCAGTTCGGGCGGAGCCTCAAAAAAGCGGTTCCAGGTATACACTGCTCCCAGTACCACCAGGATCAGCATAATAAACGCCTTATTCACGGTTCCCTGCAGGGTCATAACCTGCGAATCGTCGGTGCGCGAGACTTCTTTTTCGAAAGTACTCTTGTTCAATGCCGGATTGGCAGAACGGGTAATGGCCATGGTTTAAATCTTTTTCTAGATAATTCTGATGCAAATATAAACTCATTTTACGCTTTTGAAAAGAGCGCCGGGAAACAGGTGTCTCCCGAAAGGATTCTCAGTATGTTAAGGTATGGATAAGATACCGGTATTCTGGTTTTTCTTTCATTTTTTATAACATTGTTCCTTCCTTTCCCTTGCGGGTGCAGGAAAAACAACGGAAGTAACGGAAGAAATCATGCTGAAGTACACAAATACTGCCGGTAAACCCTGTAAATGGTATCCTGTATGTCCGATGAAACGCTTCTTTGAAGAAGGGAAACTGGACACAAAATGGATTGCAGCATACTGCCTGGGGCATTGGGAGCGTTGCATCAGATACCAAATGGAAGAAAGCAACCGTTACCATCCCGACCACATGCTTCCCGACGGAAGCCTGGACGAAAGTCTGGTCTGAAATTCCCCAAGGGATTTCCCTGGCCCCTCACTCTCCTATCACCACCGGAACCTTTTTATCAGATGATATGAAAGCATTTGCCTTCGCATCGTTCCGTTTCCTTACCTGATGACCAGCACCCCATGATCAATCAGGATAAAAATCCCGATGAGGACGACAGAATACACCAGGTGAAGGGTTACGGGGATGTATTCGTTGGGCCGGATCCTCAGGCTGAAATAGTTGTAAAGTATCAGCAGCAATTTCTCCAGAACAAATACGATGGCGGTAGCCACAGCCACACCTACCAGACCGTAATCTTTTACCAGCCAAAGGCTCAGGGCAACATTGCAAACAATTTCGACAAAGGAGGCCAGCATGATCACGCGGGTTCTTTTCAATCCGATCAATACGGTTTGCGGAAACAGCAGCCGACTGATAATCAACAGCAGGTACACCACAAACACATCGGCACTGCGAAGGAAATTTTCATTGAACAGAACCGGATACATCCATCTGGCAATCAGCAGGAAGAAGATAGACAACGGGAAAAGAAGATGTATCAGCCGTTTCGATTTTTTTCTGACTTCTGCCAGGGATTTCTTCAGATTTCCCGGTTTGGCAAATTCGGGCAGCATAGCATTGCTCAGCCCATTGGCCAGCAACAGAACGAAAGGCAATTCTTTGGCCCCGTACCTGAATTTGGCAAAAGCTTCCGCATCGAATTTACTGGAAATGATCACCCCATCGATATACTGGGCAGAACCGCTCAACAACGTACTGATGATCAGTGGCATTCCCAGATACAGGTGTTCGCGCATGAAAGACCATGACACCCTGAATTCCGCAAATCGCGCCATGAGCACCCCCAGCCATATCAACCGGATGACCGACACAACGATTAACCCCCAGATGGACCAGAGGATATCATACCCCAGGTAAACGGGAACCGTAACCACCAGCAGCAAGACGGCATGAGAAATAAATCCGTAGCGCAGGATATTATGCGACTGGTTTTTCAGGAGGTAGACATATTCCACCAGCATTGCCGGATTGCTAAGCAGGATATATACCAGGAGCAGATTGAGGAACGGGACATTTCCTGAAATTCCGAAAACAGAAAAATGGTTCCGTATGGTCCAGCCGAACAGAAAGAACAGGAAGCTGAAAAAGCTGATCAGGAGAAAAGCATTGAAAAGTTCCGGCGACCGGTCGCTTTCTTTCCTTTCAGCCGTGCGGTGCGACACATTATTCTGGTAAAGGGGCAGAAACGACTGGATCAGGCCATTGATCCAGAAAAAGCTCAGAAAAGATGCGATGAAGAGAAACATCTCGAACCTTCCGATGTCGGCGGTAGACAGGGAGCTTTTCGTAAACAGGATACTGATCAGCAGGAAGGTTGTGAACCGTACCAGTTGAAAAGTCTGAAGGCTCGAAATATTGTTGATGTATTTATTCAGGAACAATGTCAATGATTTTTTGATGGAACAGAACGTAAAAATAAAATGAATATTTCCTTAATGAAATGATTGCAGTGGAAAGTTCCTTTTCATGGCGGATAATTTTGAAAAAAGGGAATTATTAGGTCAGGAAAAATTATGTATCTTTGCCACCACTTTACATGGTGGTCGTAGCTCAGCAGGTTAGAGCGCCAGATTGTGGCTCTGGAGGTCGCCGGTTCGAATCCGGTCTTCCACCCAACCCCTTTCACCGGCATCGCGCAAGCGATAGCCGGTTTTTCTTTGGCACCGTTGCCGGCTTGCCGGCATTAGGGTCAAAGAAAAAACCGGCGTGGCTGACGAAGGCAGCCGCCGGTGAAAGGGGTTGGGATGCCCCCCCCTGCGGATCATGGGACGCCGCAGGCGGACCATAATCCGGAGCATTAGGAAACAAAGAAAAAACCGGCGTGGCTGACGAAGGCAGCCGCCGGTGAAAGGGGTTGGGATGCCCCCCCTGCGGATCATGGGACGCCGCAGGCGGACC
>DSCJ01000071.1 GCA_011049175.1 Bacteroidota bacterium
AGATGCCTGTTTTTAGAAGAGAAGAATCAGCCAGATTATTGGGCTGATTCGTAGAGGATTGTTTGAAGAAACTTGATTTATCCATCCCACCAGCCGGTGTTTCGCTCCGTTCCTGAAACGGAGCGACATGCTTTTTTGGGGGCAAAAAAGCATGCAAAAAACCCTTTGGCTGCTGATGCTTTTATGGAAAAACTACGGCGGGGGAAAGCCTGCCGCGATCCAAACTCGCCCCTGACGGCGCTCCGCCTGTCAGGGACTCAGACAGGATCGCTGCACAGGCCTTCCCACTTCTTCCCCCGCCTGGTTTTTCTCATAAAACCCTCAGAGGCCGGGACTTTTGATGAAATTCGTGAAAATACAGGAACTTTGCTCCGCAGAAGATGCCTGTTTTTAGAAGAGAAGAATCAACCGGTTTATCTGGCCGGTTAGTAGCGGATTGTTTGAAAAATATTGATTTATTCATCCCACCGGCCACGGTTTCGCTCCGTTCCTGAAACGGAGCGACATGCTTTTTTGGGGGCAAAAAAGCATGCAAAAAACCCTTTGGCTGCTGATGCTTTTATGGAAAAACTAAGGCGGGGGAAGGCCTGCCGCGATCCAAACTCGCCCCTGACAGCGCTGTGCCTGTCAGGGACCTCAGACAGGATCGCTGCACAGGCCTTCCCACTTCTTCCCCCGCCTTGTTTTTCTCATAAAACCCTCAGAGGCAGGGACTTTTGATGAAATACGCGGATATCCGGAAATAATGCACCTTAACCTCAGGTTGTTTGCAGAAATACAATTTTCTTTCCCTTATTCTTCCATCAGTTGGTATCCGTTGTTGGTGCCTTTTTCCGTGGCCGGAATGCCTTTCACCATCCATTCGGGGGCCGGAGCGTCTTTCAGATAGTGATCGAAGAACTGTTTCATGCGAATGGTGTAGTCCATGCGGTTCCCCCAGGTGGTCAGGTGGTGTGGTTCCCCGTTGTAGTTCAGCAGCCATACCGGTTTCCCCAGCCTGCGCATGGCGGTAAACAGCTCGATGCCCTGGTACCACGGAACGGCCCCGTCTTCGTCATTGTGCAGGATCAGCAAGGGTGTATTGATCCGGGGGACAAAAAACAGGGGAGAATTTTCAATGTAGTGCCAGGGTTTTTCCCACAGGGTCCCTCCGATACGGCTCTGTGTTTCTTCGTACTGAAACTGCCGCACCATACCCGATTGCCAGCGGATGCCGCCGTAGGCACTGGTCATATTGCTCACCGGAGCTCCTGCCTCGGCTGCTTTGAACAGGTCGGTACGGGTAATGATCCAGGCTATCTGATACGCTCCCCAGCTATGACCCTGTACACCCACATGCTCGCGGTCAACGAAAGGATACCGGTCTATCATGTACGTGGTGCCCGATACCACGGCATTATAGGCGCTTTCTCCCGGATACCCGGTTTTATAAGATACATCGGGAAGGAACACCAGGTATCCGTTGCTAACATACTGCGTAAAATTGATGTTATGGCCCGGCTGCGGCGGGATATGCCGGTGCAGGGCATCGGAATAACGTTCATAGAAATATACCATGAGGGGATATTTCTTTTCCGGATTGAAATTTTCCGGCTTATAGAGGATTCCCTGCAGCAATTCACCCGACATCGAGGTCCATTCCACCATCTCGGCCGTTCCCCAGAGGTATTCGTCCTGCTGCGGATTGGCATGGGACACCTTTTCGGGTTTTCTGAACCGCAGGTCACTGACCCACAGGTCGGGGTATTCCTCAAAACTGGAGCGCCGGAACACCAGTTTTTCGGCATTTTTCGCTTTCTGCTCTCCGTAAAAACGGAAATCCCCCCGGAGGAGTTCCTGCGGTTTCCCTGACTGGTTCATTCTGATCAGGGCATAACCCGAACTTTTGTCGCGCAGATGGAACAGGCTTACCGGCGCTTCTCCCGATGAAGGAAGGTAGTCCTGATCCCGGTCGAGATTCAGATACCGGTACCGGATCCTGTTCCTTGCCCCGTAGCCCGCGGTAAGGTTCAGGGGATCATCCTTTCCGGCCGGATCGAGTTTCCAGATATCGGTATCATCGTACAGTATAATGTATTCATCGTTTTTTGTCCAACCCGCCACACCGTTCGGAGGTGTAGGAGAAGGAGTATCGTGCAGGGGATCCCAGAACACCGCCTTCAGTCCACCCGTAAGGTTCACCCGGGTTTCCTTCTTCATATCCATGGCATACCAAATGCTGTCGGCCGATGAAAACCAGGCCAGGTATTTACCTCCGGGAGAAAAGGAATACCGGTCGCGGGTCATGGTAAAGATCTTTTTACGGGCCCCTGTATTCATATCCACCCGGTATATATCAACATATCCTCCTGCGTCCCACGATATGTATTTCATGTAGGGAGTATCATCCAGTCCCAGGGCCACATCTCCGTCACCCTTCATGGAAACACTCACCCGGGGCATGTTTTCGCCGGCCAGTTGCACCATCTTTTTTCCGGCAATATGGTAAACCGCCAGATAATTCATGTTTTTCAACCGGCTCAGCCGTGCTTTCTGCATGGGCTGCAGCATGCCGTCGGTCCATGCCCACAGGTCCATTTCGTATTTTTCCTCAGGCAACAGGGTATCTTCGGGTTCGGGCTCGGGTACCGGCGCGGTTCCGAAAAACAACCGCTTGCCGCTGCGTGAAAACCACAGGCTTCCGTGCTCACTCACGCACCAGTTTTCCGGCATGTTCCCGTGTTCACGGCCGATCACCATCTTTGCCTCCTCATCCTTTACCGGTCCATAATACAGATCGAATATTTTTACATCGCCGGTATCGGACGAAAACAGAAAAGCCACCTGTTTTCCGTCTTCATCCACAGTCATCTGCTTCAGTTCCCCTTCCCCTCTGAACATACCGGTAAGCTTTCCCGAACCGGTTTCCAGGGTCAGAAGCCGTGTCTGGGTCACTGAGTCCCCTTTTTCTTCAAGAATAACAAAAAGGTCCCCCCTTTTTGAGATCTGGTAGTTCGTAATGTCATTGAACACAAATTCCTTTCCGTTCGAAGTATTAACCACCACCAGATCCGACCCCTTTGCTTTTTTTATGGCCTCATTCTTTTTCCTGATGGCCTCTTTTTCTTCCTTTATCCGGTTCTTCTCCTCCTCTTCCATCTCTTCACCGATTTGCAGGGTGTCTTTCACCGGGACGGGTTTTTCCAGATGATACGCAAACCAGGGGGCCCCTTCTTCCGGCGCCCGGAACGATTTCACCCGAGCCACCTTTTCCAGTGTACCCGGTTCCAGCGCATAAAAACCCAGTGTATCCTTCGGCATTTCTTCCGGTTTCTTTTTATCCAGCCGTGCCTGCCTGAGCATGTCAAAAGGAGGGGAAATTCTGAACAACAGGGTACGGGCATCGGGAAGAAACTGGGGCTGCTCTCCCCTTTCAAACCGATTCACCTCCCCGCTCTTCAGATTTCTCAAGTACAGCGTACCGTCACCCCGGGCGGGAGCCACAACCCAGGCCAGCCAGTTCCCGTCGGGCGATATCCGGTATGCCTTTACATCGTTCCATTTTTCGAACACACTGTGATCCAGAGGTTTCTTTTCCTGACCAGCCAGCGTTCCTCCCAGGGCAAGGAAGAATAGTAACAAAAAATACATTCTGATTTTCATTATATTTATTATATTTTATATATTATTAATTATATATTTTATATTATTTAATACAATTTTAATATTAATTAACAACCATTATTTCCCAACATCATTCCGAACCAGATGGTCTCCTTCCACCGGGTGCGCAAAATAAGAAAAATGCAGGTTTTTTTTGTCATATGGCTATCTCTTTAAAGCATTATCCTTAATTTTAGGGAATTTTAAACGAATCCATAACAACCACTAGCGTATGAATCATCCTGTGAACACCGCGAAACTGCTGGAAACATTTTATCAACTATACCCCGGCGACGGGCGGTCGCCGGAAATATACTTTGCACCGGGACGGGTCAACCTGATAGGAGAGCATACCGACTACAACAACGGGTATGTTTTTCCCTGCGCCCTTACTTACGGAACTTATCTTCTGGTCAGGCGCACCAACCGGCCTGTGCTGCATTTTGCCACCACCAATTTCAGTTTCCGGAAAGATATCCCCCTGGACCAGATCGGAGAAAAAGTGGGAAATGAATGGGTAAACTATCCCCTGGGGGTGATCAACCAGTTTGTTCAGCGCGGGGTGGTTCTCAACGGGATGGAAATGCTTTTTTCGGGAACCGTTCCCAACGGAGCCGGGCTTTCTTCTTCTGCTTCCATTGAAATGGCCATGGCAGTAGCTATCAACGAAATGTACCGGGCAGGATTTCCCATGGTGGAGCTGGCTCTGATCGGGCAGCGTGCCGAGAACGAATTTGTGGGCATGAACTGCGGGATCATGGATCAGTTTGCTTCCGGCCTGGGAAAAGAAAATGCCGCCCTGTTCCTCAACTGCGATACCCTTCAGTACGAACTGGTGCCGATAGATCTGAAAGAATACCGCCTGGTTATTTCCAATACGAACAAACGGAGGGGGCTGACCGATTCGAAATACAATGAGCGCCGCAGTGAATGCGACAGAGCGGTGGAATACATCAGCAGGAAAAAGAAGATCGAACACCTGAGCCAGCTCTCCTACCAGGAGTTCGAATCCCTTCAGGATGCCATTCCAGAGCCTGCGGTACGCCAACGGGCCCGTCATGTCATTTCGGAAAATCAGCGGGTACTCGAAGCGGTGCTGGCGCTGAAATCGGGTGATCTGAAGCAGTTCGGGCAACTGATGAACGAATCGCACAACAGCCTGCGGGACGATTACGAAGTAACCGGAAAGGAACTCGATACCCTGGTACGGGAGGCGGGAAAAATCGAGGGTGTGCTCGGATCCCGGATGACGGGAGCCGGCTTCGGAGGATGTACAGTGAGTATTGTGCATAAGAACATGACCGACACTTTTATCCGCCAGGTGGGAAAGAACTATGAAAAAGCAACCCGTTTGAAGCCCGACTTCTACCTTCCCGACATCGGAGGCGGAGCCGGAAAACTTCAGTAAACCCAAATATTTTCTGTTTATTATGAGAAAGAATCTTCTGTTTCTACTGTTCCTCGCGGGAGCTATCCTGCCGGCTTGCGACCGGTCTCCCGTACCACCCTATCTGAATCCCGATCTTTCACCCGGAGAACGTGCCGTGGACCTGGTTTCCAGAATGACCCTGGAAGAAAAGGTTTCGCAGATGGTTTACGAGGCTCCGGCCATTGAACGGCTGAACATTCCGGAATACAACTGGTGGAACGAAGCCCTGCACGGCGTGGCCCGTTCGGGCAAGGCCACCGTTTTCCCCCAGGCCATCGGACTGGCCGCCATGTTCGACACTGTAAGCATGCTGGATGTGGCCCGGGTGATCTCCGACGAGGCCCGTGCCAAGTACCATGAGTTTCAGCGAAAGGGAAAACGGGGTATTTACCAGGGCCTGACCTTCTGGTCGCCCAACATCAATATTTTCAGGGACCCCCGCTGGGGAAGGGGAATGGAAACCTACGGAGAAGATCCCTTCCTGACCTCCAGAATGGCCGTGGCCTTTATCAAAGGCATGCAGGGCGACGATCCCCGTTACCTGAAAACGGTAGCCACCTCCAAGCATTATGTGGTACACAGCGGACCCGAACCCCTGCGGCATTCCTTCGATGCCGTGGTCAGTGAAAGAGACCTGAGGGACACCTACCTGCCGGCTTTCCGGGCTTCCGTGACCGATGCCGATGTGCAGTCGGTGATGTGCGCCTACAACCGGTTCATGGGCGACCCCTGCTGCGGAAACAGGGAAATTCTTCAGGACATCCTCAGGGATGAATTCGGATTCAAAGGATATGTGGTATCCGACTGCTGGGCCATACGCGATTTCTACGACGGTCATAACGTGGCAGCAACTCCGGAAGAAGCTTCCGCCAGTGCGGTCATGGCCGGTACCGACCTCAACTGCGGGGTGGCTTTCCCGTCGCTGACAAAAGCCGTGGAAAAAGGCCTGATCTCCGAAAACGAGATCGACACAGCCGTAATCCGCCTGATGAAAGCCCGGTTCCAGCTGGGCATGTTCGATCCCGACGAAAAAGTACCGTACGCCCGCATTCCTTATGAAAATGTCAATTCCAGAGCCTATGAAAAACAGGCCCTGGATGCGGCCCGCCGGTCCATGGTGCTGCTGAAAAATGAAGGCGATATGCTGCCCCTTTCACAAAACATAGGCACCGTGGCGGTAATCGGGCCCAATGCGGATGACGTGGAGGTGCTTCTCGGAAACTACAACGGAACCCCGTACGATCCCATTACCCCTTTGCAGGGCGTTCGCGAAAAGGTAAGCAGGAATACACGGGTACTCTATGCCAGAGGCTCGGGCCATGCCGAAGGGATTCCCTGCCTTACCACACTGCCTTCCCCTTATTTATTTTCCGATGAAACGGCCGGCTCCCACGGCCTTCAGGCTGAATTCTTCCCCAACCGCTGGTGCGCAGGAGAACCTGTGGCCAGCGAGGTACATGACAGCGTGGATTTCAACTGGTGGGACAGAACCCCCTACTCATCCCTGCCCGACGATACATTCAGCGTGCGCTGGACAGGGACCCTGGTGCCTCCCGTTTCGGGCAGGTATGCCCTGGGCGTGGAGGCCAAAAGCTTCCGTCTTTTTCTTGAAGACAGCCTCCTGACCGCCTATCACAGTATCCACCACGCTGCAAAACATTACCGGTTTGTGGAGCTGGAAGCCGGAAAATCTTATCCCATCCGGTTGGAATTCAATGATTTTCATGGTGATGCCGTTTGCCGGCTGCTATGGGAAATGCCCGGAGAAAACCTTCTGGACGAAGCCCTGGATGTGGCCCGCCAGGCCGATCAGGTTATTCTGTTCATGGGACTTTCTCCCCGCCTGGAAGGGGAAGAAATGCGGGTTGAAACGGAAGGATTCAGTGGCGGCGACCGCACCTCGCTAGATCTGCCCCGGGTACAGCGTGAACTGATCAGAAAAATCCATGCCCTGGAAAAACCCACTGTGCTGGTATTGCTCAACGGCAGTCCCCTTTCAGTAACCTGGGAAGCACAAAACCTGCCGGCCATACTGGAAGCGTGGTATCCGGGACAGGCAGCCGGAACAGCCATTGCCGATGTGCTGTTCGGCGATTACAATCCTGCCGGCAGGCTGCCGGTTACTTTCTACAAATCGGTGAATCAGCTTCCTCCGTTCGAAGATTACAACATGAAAGGAAAAACCTACCGGTATTTCGAGAAGGAACCCCTGTTCCCTTTCGGTTACGGGCTAAGTTACACCACGTTCAGCTACACCAATCTCCGCACGGATACCTCCCGGATAAGCCGTGACGAAACGGTAACCGTGGAAGTGGACATTACCAACACCGGATCTTTCGGGGGGGATGAAGTACCGCAACTGTACGTAAGGTATCCTGATACATGCCGGAATGCTCCCCTGAAAGACCTTCGCGGATTTACACGCATCCACCTGAAAAAGGGAGAAACCGCCACGGTTCGGTTTATCCTGGGCGCAAAAGAGCTGGAATATTACCACACAGATACCGGCGAATATTCGGTGGATACCGGCAGGTATAAGATTCTGGTAGGGCCCTCGTCCGACGATGCCGTGCTACTCAGAACCGAAATAGAGGTAGTGGAGTAGAATAAAAAATGCGGTTGGATGGAGAGTGGGAAGAAGGAATTTGGGTGACGAAGTGACTTGTAATGTAATAGTTTCACAACATATACTGGGTATTACCCCTGAACATGTCCAGGCTATTTTCAATTCATAACCCGCAACACAACTGCCTGACCTTCCTCCTTCATTCTTCCTCCTTCGCCCTTCCCCTCGCTGCCTTCCTCTTGTTCTCATCGAGAATGATCTTGCGCAACCTGACCGATTTAGGGGTTACTTCCAGGAATTCATCGGGGCCGGTATATTCCATGGCTTCCTCCAGCGAAAACTGCCTGGGAGGGGCGATCAGGATCTTATCATCGGCTCCGCTGGCACGCATATTGGTCAGTTTTTTTGTTCTGGTCACATTCACCACAATATCTCCGGTACGGGTACTTTCCCCGATCACCTGGCCGGCATATACTTCTTCTCCCGGACGGATGAAAAAGCTGCCGCGGTCCTGCAGTTTATCTATGGCATAGGCGGCCGCCTGACCGGTTTCCATGGCAATGAGAGCCCCGTTCTTTTTCACCGGGATTTCTCCCTTCCAGGGCTCATACGTCCTGAAGCGGTGTGTCATCACCGCCTCTCCTTCGGTGGCGGTAAGGACGGCGCCGGACAGTCCGATCAGTCCGCGGGAGGGAATGCTGAACTCCAGAACCACCCGGTCGTTCCGGTGGTCCATGCCGATCATTTCACCTTTTCGGCGGCTCACCAGTTCGATCACCTTACCGGAAAATTCTTCGGGCACATGTACGGTAAGGGTTTCCACGGGTTCACTTTTCACCCCGTCGATGGTTTTGATCAGCACCCTGGGCTGGCCCAGCTGGAATTCATATCCTTCGCGCCGCATGGTTTCCACCAGAATGGAAAGATGCAGTATCCCGCGTCCGTATACCTGCAGCCGGTCGGGTGAAGCGGTTTCTTCCACCCGCAGGGCCAGGTTCTTTTCCGTTTCCCGGAACAGGCGATCGCGCAGGTGGCGTGAGGTAACATAAATGCCTTCCTTTCCGAAAAACGGGGAATCGTTTATGGTAAACAGCATGCTCATGGTAGGCTCATCTACCCTGATCCTGGGAAGGGCTTCGACCACTTCCGGGTCGGAAAGGGTATCGCCTATCTCGAAATTTTCCGGCCCCAGCACGGCACAAATCTCCCCTGCCTGCACAGGGGTTTTGCATTTTTCCTTCCCCAAGCCTTCAAACAGATACACTTCCTTCAACTGGCTCCGGTGCGAAGACCCGTCGCGCTTGATCACAGCCACATCCATTCCCCACTGCAAGCTTCCCCTGCTTACGCGTCCCACTGCAATACGCCCCACGTAAGAAGAGTAATCCAGCGAACTGATCTGCATTTGCAGGGGACCCTCGTTCACCCGCGGGGGTGGTATCCGTTCAATGATCACATCCAGCAGATAGCTCACATCCTGGGTGGGAGTTTTCCAGTCGGGACCCATCCAGCCCTGCTTGGAAGATCCGAACACCACAGGAAAATCCAGCTGGTCTTCCGTGGCATCCAGGCTGAACATCAGGTCGAATATCGCTTCCACCGCCTCATCGGGTTTGCAGTTGGGCTTATCTACCTTGTTGACTACCACCACCGGTTTCAGGTTCATCCCAATGGCTTTCTGCAGTACAAAACGGGTCTGGGGCATAGGCCCTTCAAAGGCATCCACCAGCAACAGCACCCCGTCGGCCATGTTCAGCACCCTTTCCACCTCTCCGCCGAAATCGGAGTGACCGGGCGTATCGATAATGTTGATTTTGACCCCTTTGTACCGTACCGAAACATTTTTCGAGAGGATGGTAATGCCCCTCTCCCGCTCCAGGTCATTGGTATCGAGGATCAGTTCACCCATATCCTGATTCTCCCGGAACAGTTTCACCTGGTGCAGGATCCTGTCTACCAGGGTGGTCTTCCCGTGGTCCACATGGGCTATGATGGCAATATTGCGCAGGTTTGCTGACGACATGGTCGAATTTTGAACATGCAAAGATAGGTAAAAGATATTGTTTGCTGATTTTGTTAAAACGGCGTGCGTTACTGCCGGGTTCACCCGGCAGCCACCCGGTGTTTTTTCCTCAACGTAAACGGATGGCTTTGTTATGATATAATCAGCAATTATTTGTATATTTGAAAAAAATGCTGTTATGGAATTGTCAGAAATGAAACAGGCTATTGAAAAACTCAGTGAAGAGGAGCGTCAACAGCTACTCA
>DSCJ01000137.1 GCA_011049175.1 Bacteroidota bacterium
ACGGACGTCAGGAGCTTGCTCCTGTAAGGACGGCATGATGCAAAAAAACAACACAAAGTGTTGGCCTTTTTCTTTTGATCTTTTCCCAAACCAGGATCACGGGGCGCCAGCCCCGTAATCCGGCTACCCCTACTTTTTCTTCAATCATTCCAGCAATGTATTATGTTTATATCCTGAAAAGCCTAAAGGATGGCAAGTATTACATCGGGTCTGCTTCTAATCTGACCTCCCGTCTAGATTACCACAATTTCGGTAAGCAAAGGTCAACAAGAAACAGGACACCTTTCTCTCTAATATATTCTGAAGAATTCCCGGAAAAGTCTCAGGCTTTGAAAAGGGAAAAGCAAATCAAAGCTTTTAAAGGAGGAGAAGCTTTCAAGAAACTGATTAACGGGGTATAGCCCCGCCGACGGCGGGGCACTTGCTTTGGGAGCAAGGGGTAGTCCCGGGGAGGGACTACCCCGACAAAAGAAAAAGGCCAACCTGGCGAATGCCAGGTTGGTTTTTTTGCATCCGGGCGGACGTCAGAAGTTTGCCTCTTTCTTATGCGTGCAGCCCCGGAATAAAGACCCCGCCTCCGCGATAACGGCATTCGGCTTTGCGGCAAACCTTTGCCAGTTTGATCAGCAAATGATGTTCAGTTGGAAATTCTGTGGACCCCACGAAACCTAATACTCCGGGTCAAAACCAAGAGCCCGGATATAACTTTCATTGATCGTATTATGTTGAAATTTACAGTTTTCGACAAACTCCAGCATAGCTTTTTTTGCCAGTTGCTGGTTGGGCCGGGCTTCCCGGATAGCCTGGTATGTATTCCGGTTTGATTCGACAAAATCAACCACCCGTTCCCAGTTTTCGGGAACGGGGATGGACACAAAGGATGAGCCTCCCAATTTTTTATAGGGCCAGAAGTGCCAGCCTATGTTATTCTCTTCCATGGTTTTCCTGAATGACAACATCCACTCTTCCGTATTATGGCCGGTCTCTCCCATATACATCGGGCGGTTCACTTTATCCCGAAATGCAATAAATTCTCTAATCGCTTCCGCAGTGGGTTCCCCTCCGTAGCGATGGCAGGTGTACATTAATTGGTCGTCAAAGGATGCATCGGTAAACACATCGAAATTACTGTTCCACTGCGCGCCTCCGAGCAGTATGACATGATTCTTATCCACCTCCCGGATAGCCGCAACCGCCTTTTTATACAGGGGTTCCAGTTCGGCATTCAGTGCATCCAGGTTTTCGAAATATGGTGCAATGGGCTCGTTTAACAGATCATAGCCTAAGATGACGGGTTCATTTTTGTAGTACCGGGCAATTTTAACCCAGATATCGATAAAAAGTTTCTGAGATTTTTCACTTTCAAATAACCAGGGATACCCGTAACTGTCGTCAATGTTATCCCCCGTTTGTCCACCCGGTGCATCATGCATATCCAGAATCAGATAGATTCCTGCTTCTCTGCACCAGCCGATCAGCCGGTCAAGGCGTTCAAATCCGTCCTGAGCTACCGTCAGGCCCATATAATCTTCATCGGTAAATAATTTATAATGGAAAGGCACCCTGAGAGAATTTACTCCGGTAGATTTCAGAAACAGAATATCCTCTCTTGTAACATAGTTGTCTTTAAAAAGTTTCCAGAATTCAGCAGTAAAATCAGGTCCAACCATTTCGCAAAAGGCCTGGTTGATACGTCCGGCCGAATTGGTAATCCGAAAACCGAACATATATCCTTCCGGATTCAGCCAGTTTCCAAGGTTGGTCCCCCGTATGAAGAATTTTTCACCCCCGGGGGTGACCAGGTCCGGGCCATCCACCCGAATAAACGCGGAAGAGGGCAGGTCTTTATTATTCTGACAACCAGATGATAGAAGCAGTATAGCCAATAAACACTGAAATATTTTCATATTGATTTTGTTTTATTCACCATAAATCTATTGAAAAAACATGAAACCGGGAAAATAATAACCCTGTTAGTTATTGCGATAATAACATACCAGAAATTAAGTTCACATCTTCACACCCATCAAAAGAAAATAACCGTCAAGGCACACGCCCTGAAAGTCGTTTCCTTCTGACTCCACCCAACCGTTACACGGAAAGTCAAAATGACAGAAAAAGACCCGCATGCCGGATACCACCCGAACATTTTGACACATTCCTTGCATTCACCCCCAACTGGCGTACTATTTGAAGGGGAAAAAACGGATTGAAAAAACTTTCACTTGAACCCATTCGTGAACATCCTTTGCAGTAAGGTATATGTTGAAAAGAAAAAGTTTGACATATGCTGTACTCCTGATCCTGATGGTGGCGGGAACCGTTCTGAGTTCCTGCAGGCCGATCCGTGGCTCTTTCAGCACCCGGCCATCTGCATTCAAAAGTAATACCGGCAACAGCAGAAAACCGGAAACGGTACAATTGAAACCGTCCGACTGCCCGTGGGACAAATGTTATGTGATAAAAAATTCAGGCAGAAGAAAGACATACGGGGCAGAATACGCCAGAAGGCAAAACAAAAAACTGAAACCGGCACTCGATTGATCAAAGCTGAACAGAAGGGAATATGGAATACAAAGATTACTATAACATACTGGGTGTTTCAAAAAATGCCTCTCAGGATGAAATTCGTAAAGCTTTCCGCAAACTGGCGGTGAAGTACCATCCCGATAAGAATCCGGGAGACAGCCAGGCGGAAGAGCGCTTCAAGGAGATCAACGAAGCCTACGAAGTGTTACGCGATACGGAAAAAAGGAAAAAGTACGACCGACTGGGAGCCAACTGGAAACAGTTCCAGCATGAAGGAACCGGAGGATTCGACTTTTCACGGTTCGGCGGAGGGAGCCCCGGAGGCGAAAGCTTCTATTTCGGGGGTGACCTGGGTGATCTTTTCAGCGAAGGAGCCGGCCGGGGAGGATTCTCCGATTTCTTCAAAACCTTCTTCGGTAACTTCGGAGCATCTCCCGGCGGATTCAGAACCCACCGCACACAGGCCAGAGGCAGCGACCTGCAGACCGACCTGGAGATCAGCCTGAAGGAAGCCTACCACGGGGCTTCCAGAATTTTGAACGTAAACGGCCAGAAAATCCGCATCCGGATCAAACCCGGTGCCTATACCGGACAGGAGCTCCGCATCAGAGGAAAAGGAGATAAGGGAAGCCAGGGAGGTGAAAGCGGCGATCTCTACATCAAACTGAAGGTCAGGCCCGAAGAGCATTGCACAGTTCAGGGAAACGACCTGGTTATGAAAGCCAATGTGGACCTGTATACGGCCGTGCTGGGGGGAAAACTGACACTGAACACCCCGGCCGGCAAACTGAACGTGCCGGTACCGGCAGGCTCGCAGAACGGAAGCAAGCTCAGACTGAAAGGGAAGGGCATGCCCGTGTACAACCGGCCGGGATCCTACGGCGATCTGTATGTGAACCTGAACATCATAATCCCCAGAAACCTGACCCCGGAAGAAACCCGGTTGTTCAACCGTTTGAAAGATATGGGAAAAAACAATGCTCACAGCGATCACTGACACGCCTATGCGGAACATGATAGCAGAATATTACCGTTTCAACCGGCCCGACCCGGTCATCGAGTGGTTCATCAGCCGAATGAATGAACTCCGCTACCGGTATTATGCCAGCGAACTGCTGGAAGAACTCGGCCATACCGATGAACAGAAGCTGCATCATTCCATCAGGAAAACGATGGCGGTGCTTCGGTTGACGGGTATTCCGGTACAGAAGCACTTTACGGAAATTTACCGCTACCACCCCACCGGCATCCGGATCGACTGGAAAATTTCCGTCCTGGCATGCAGCCTTATTATCATTAACTATGAATCGCCGGAAGAAGACATCATGGCCATGAAACAAGCTTTGCTGGAATACCTGGGAGTATGAATAAACATCAACCATAAAAACAGAAATCATGAAAATAGCTTTTATTGGCACGTATCCTCCGCGGCAATGCGGAATCGGAACCTTCACACAGAACCTGGTAAAAGCCATTGTTTCCAACACAGAAAACAAAAAAATTTCAGACCATGCCATGGTAATTGCCATTAACGAAAACGGCAACCATTACGAATATCCCCCGGAAGTAAAACAGACTATCCGGCAGAATCACCAGCGCGATTACATCGAAGCGGCAAGATTTATTAATTACAGTGATGCCGAGGTCTGCATATTGGAACATGAATTTGGCATTTTCGGAGGCGACGACGGGGTATACATCCTCCCCCTCCTACACCGGCTGGAAGTTCCCCTGATAGCCACCTTCCATACCATATTGAAAGATCCGTCGTACACCCAGCGGTCCATCGTGGAAGAGATCGGGAAAAAGGCTGCCCGCGTGGTAGTCATGAGCAAGCGGGCAGTCGATTTCCTGACCGATATTTATCAGATCCCCCGGGATAAGATCATGCTGATTGAACACGGGGTGCCCGAATTCAACAAAATATCCCGGCAGGTAGCCAAACAAAAGCACGGGTTAAATGGAAAGAAGGTACTGATGACCTTTGGTCTGCTGAGCCGCAACAAGGGTATTGAAACGGTAATCCATGCCCTGCCCCCGGTGGTAAACAATCATCCCCACCTGTTGTACATCATCCTGGGCGCCACCCATCCCAACGTTTTGAAGCATTCAGGCGAAGAATACCGGAATTACCTCAGGCGCCTGGTCAAGAACCTGGGCCTGGAGAAACACGTATACTTTATCAATGAATTTGCCTCCGAAAGCACCCTGTTTGAATACCTGCATGCCACCGACATTTACATTACCCCCTACCTGAGCGAGGCACAGATCACCAGCGGCACCCTGTCGTATGCCGTCGGGGCAGGATGCGCCATTGTTTCAACCCCATACTGGCATGCGCAGGAGCTTCTGAACAACGGTCGGGGACGGCTTTTCGACTTCAAGAACTCAGGCGAACTGTCGGGGATACTCACGGAACTGCTCGGCAACGAAAAGAAACTGGAAAGCATCCGGAAGAAAGCTTTCGATTACGGAAAAAAGATCCGCTGGTCGAAAATAGGAAAACAGTACCTGTACCTGGCCGAATTTGTGAGCGATAACTGGGAAAAGCAGGAAGAGACCGAAAAACAACCCATCGATATCCGCATGCTGCCTTCCTATAACCTGGAACATGTCCGGAGGTTAACCGACGGTACAGGCATTGTGCAGCATGCAAAATACGGCATTCCCAATCTGAAGGAAGGCTATTGTGTGGACGACAATTCCCGCGCGCTGCTCATGACCCTGATGGCCTACCGACAGAATAAAGACCGCGAAGCTTTGAACCTGATGCCCATCTACCTTAGCTTTATCCATTATATGCAACGCGAAGACGGCAATTTCAGGAATTTCCTGAGTTTCAACAGGCAATATCTGGATGAATGCGGTTCGGAAGATTCCTTCGGCCGTACCATCTGGGCCCTGGGATACCTGCTGCGCTTCCCCCCGAACGATGCCTTCCGCCAGATCGGACGGGACATTTTTTTCAAATCCGTTCAGCACTTCGAACGGATCCGGTCCATCCGGGGAGCGGCCAACACCATGATCGGCATTTGCTACTACCTGAAAGATGCCCAGAACGACGAAGGCATGGTGAACATGTTGAAAAAACTGGCAAACATCATTGTCACGAAATATAAGGAAAACCGGTCGGACGACTGGAAGTGGTTTGAAGAGGAAATGACATACGACAATGCCGTGATCCCGCTCGCACTGCTGTCGTGTTATGAAATTACCGGCGACACCGAGGTGCTGAAAATAGCTCTGGAATCGGCTGAATTCCTGGAATCAAAAACCATGTCCACCGATTATTTCATCCCTGTTGGAAACAAAGGCTGGCTGAAGAAGGGACAGGCCATGCCCGAATACGACCAGCAATCGGTCGACGTCATGGCCATGACCCTGCTGTATTATCAGCTGTTCCAGGTCATGAAGAAAAGCGATTACATTGAGAAAATGTTCAAATGTTACCTGTGGTTCCTGGGAGAAAATTCCCTTCGTCTTCCCCTGTTCGACCACGAAACCAGGGGCTGCTGCGACGGACTGGAGTCACAGGGAGTAAACAGGAACCAGGGCGCAGAAAGTACACTGGCCTACTGGATATCCCATCTGGCCGTACTGGCGGCCCATGAGAAAGAACATCTTTACCGGAAAAATAAATGACATGGAATAAGAAGAATCAATCAACGGATTAAACCATGGACAGGAAAAACTATGCCATCATCATGGCCGGAGGAATCGGCAGCCGGTTCTGGCCTTTGAGCAGGACCGGCCGTCCGAAACAGTTCCTCGACGTGCTGGGAACCGGAAAATCCCTGTTACAGCAAACGTACGAAAGGATCAACCGGGTGTGCTTGAAAGAAAACATCCTGATCCTTTCCAACCGTCTGTATGAAAATACCATCAGGGAGCAGATCCGGGATATTCCTGCGGAAAATATCCTTTGCGAGCCGCAGAGGAAAAATACCGCCCCCTGTATCACTTACGGGGCTTTTAAAATCAAAAAACGGGATGCACAGGCAAACATCCTGGTCGCTCCTTCCGACCATGTGATTCTGAAGGAGGACCTGTTTATGGAAATTGTCGGGGAAGGATTCCGGTTCGTTTCACGGAACGATGCCCTGCTAACCATCGGTATCAACCCCCACCGGCCGGAAACCGGATACGGCTATATCCGGTCGGCTGGAGATCGCCTGCGAGAAGAACCCGGCAAATGGAACCTGGCAAAAGTTCGGCAATTTACCGAGAAACCCGATCTGGCCACCGCCCGCACCTATCTCGAAAAAGGCGATTATTTCTGGAACGCAGGTATTTTTATGTGGTCCGTCGATTCCATCCTCGGGGCATTGCAGAAATATATGCCCGGCCTGTACGGACAGTTCCTGAAATATCAGGAAACATTCGATACACCGGATGAAAAAAAGGCGGTGGAAGACATCTTCGGAACCTGCGAAAACATCTCTGTGGACTACGGGGTTATGGAAAAAGCCGGAAATGTGTATGTGATGAGCGCGGATATCGGGTGGTCCGACCTGGGATCGTGGAGCGCCCTGCACGAAATGTCGCACACCGATCCGGCAGGCAATACCACAAACAGTAACAAAACCCTGTTTTATGATACCGGGAACTGTCTGGTTAGGATTCCCGGCAATAAGGTGGCTGTTATTCAGGGACTGGACAACTATGTGGTGGTGGAGGATGAAAATGCCCTGCTCATATGCAAAAAACAGGAAGAACAGCGCATCAGGCAATTTGTGGAAGAGGTGGGAACACGGTTCGGAAAACAGTATGTGTAGTAATCATCCTTTGTGCAACGGGAAAATGAAAAGTTATGGCCTGTGTAAAAAGATATGAACATAACCCCATCCTCACCCGGAATGATGTGCCTTATGAAGTAGCCACGGTGCATAATGCCGGCGTGACAAAATACGACGGAGAATACGTGATGCTCTTCCGTTCCCACAAACTGAACGGAAGAAGTATTCTGGGCCTGGCCAGAAGCACCGACGGTTTTCACTTCACCGTGGATGAAAAACCTTTTCTGGAACCCGCTTCTTCGGGCGTGTTTGCCGAATACGAAGCATTCGGGATTGAAGACCCCCGCATTACCTGTATCGATGGGGAATACCTCATTACGTATTCGGCGTATTCAAAACACGGGGTACGGATAGGGCTGGCCCGAACCCTCGACTGGCAAAAGGTTGAAAGGATCGCTTTCATTACCGAAGCCGATTACCGCAATGTGGTGATCTTTCCGGAAAAATTCAATGGCCGGTATGCCAGGCTCGACCGGCCTCATTCCGATATCAGCCCCTGGTCAATATGGATCAGCTATTCCCACGATCTGAGATACTGGGGCGATGCAGAACTGATCATGAAGCCCGAACCCTACCACTGGGACGAAATGAAAATAGGTCCCGGAGCGCCTCCCATCAAAACATCCCGGGGCTGGCTGAGCATTTATCACGGGGTGTTCCCCACCATGGACGGGAATATTTACCGGCTGGGCGTGGCCCTGCACCACCTGAACGACCCGTCGATAATCCTGGGAGTGGGCGACGACTGGATACTGCAGCCCGAAGATCCCTGGGAAATTACCGGCTACGTGCACAATGTGGTTTTCTCTTGCGGGGCTGTGCCTGAAGACGACGGTAACGTCAAGATCTACTGGGGAGGGGCCGATACGGTGATGTGCGCCGGTACGGCCCGGATCAACGAGCTGGTGGACCTGTGCCTGCACAAAAGCCGGAAACCATTATAAACCATTGTTTTGTAACGACTATAGGAAAATACCATGAAAATGAAAGTAGCCGTTTTATCACCCGTTGCCTGGCGAACGCCCCCGCGACATTACGGACCGTGGGAGCAGGTGGCCTCCAATGTGGCGGAAGGCATGGTAAAAAAAGGCCTTGACGTAACCCTCTTTGCCACACTCGATTCTGTAACCGGAGGAAAACTCGATGGCATCATTCCGAAAGGGTATGAAGAAGATCCTGAGGCCGACCCCAAGGTAGCCGAATGCCTTCATATTGCCCGCCTGATGGAACAGGCCCACCGTTTCGATATCATCCACAACCATTTCGACTTCCTGCCCCTGACCTATTCCCGGCTGGTCAAAACCCCTATGGTCACTACCATTCACGGCTTTTCCTCACCGAAAATCATTCCTGTTTACAAAACATATAATGCGTTCAACCATTACGTATCCATCAGCAACGCCAACCGCAGCAGCGAGCTGAAATATATCGCCACCGTGTACAACGGGATCGACAGCAGCCGGTTCACCCTGAATGAACATCCGGAAGACTACCTGTTGTATTTTGGAAGGATCCACCCCGACAAGGGAACCTGTGAAGCGATCGACATTGCCAAAAAAGCCGGGATGAAACTGATCATTGCCGGAATTGTGCAGGACCGGAAATATTTCGAGGAGAAAATCTGCCCCCACCTCAATAACAACAATATCCTGTACGTAGGAAGTGCCGGGCCGGAGAAAAGAGACCGCCTTCTGGGAAAAGCTTATGCCCTGCTCCATCCCATTCGCTTTGACGAACCGTTCGGATTAAGTGTGGCAGAATCAATGTTCTGCGGCACACCGGTCATTGCTTTCAACAGGGGCTCCATGCCGGAACTTATTCTCGACGGTGTAACGGGTTTTCGGGTAAGGAACACAGACGAAGCCGTGGACAGGCTGGCAGATATCCCGAAAATACAACGTGCCGGATGCAGAAAATGGGCCGAAGAAAATTTCAGCATGGAAAAAATGATCGAAGGGTACCTGTCAGTATACGAAAAGGTGCTGGGAGGGTCAGGGTAGCGGCCCTGAACGGCCGGTCGCCCCGAAAGGATTCCCAAATATTTTTATATTTTTTAACATTAGTGTCCGACTAAAAAAAAGAGAAGGGTACTCCCCAGAGGTTTCCCCTTCATGTTGTAGATTTGTTTTTTGCGGAAACAAACAACAACATGAGTAAAAATACGGAAATTAAATTTGTC
>DSCJ01000030.1 GCA_011049175.1 Bacteroidota bacterium
TAACCTTTAATGAGAATAATGAGATGGGTGGTTTCTAACCAACCGCCTCAGGCCGGATTCGTTCGTCGCCCCATCAAGTTGAATTGTAGCGGAATGTTTGAAGAAACTGGATTGATTCATCCCACCGGCCAGGTTTTCGCTCCGTTCCCAAAACGGAGCGACATGCTTTTTTGAGGACAAAAAAGCATGCAAAAAACCCTTCGGCTGCTGATGCTTTTATGGAAAAACTACGGCGGGGGAAGGCCTGCCGCGATCCAAACCCGTCCCTGACAGCGCTCCGCCTGTCAGGGACTCAGACAGGATCGCTACACTGGCCATCACATTTCTTCCCCCGCCTTGTTTTTCTCATAAAACCCTCAGAGACCAGTCCTTTTCAGGTAGTCCGGGGAAAAGATATGTTTCTGAAAAACATTTCTGTAAAGCATATTCCACATACTCCTTCTGAAAGGGAAGCGTAGTTTCCTACCAACCACCCCGTCTCTCCCTGCCGCTGGCGGGGGGAGCCACCCCTACTAGCAAAGGAGGGGGTTTGTGAGGTTATATCCCGGTCTTCCGGTTTATGATCATCCACTGGGCAGCTTGCATTTGGGCCGCAGCGTAGCGTTTCATTTCATCCGCCTTTTCAGGGTATTCATTCAGGTAATCAGCCGGGTCGCGGGCCGGATGCCGGTACAGGCTTTCCCCACCCGATTTTCTTACCACCAGAAAAAACTTATCATCCAGCACCCCGTATTTGTTGTCGGCACAAAAATATATATAGGGTCGTTCGTGCAGCAACAGGTCCACCCCCAGGGTTTTGTTCAGATAAGGCAGCTTCAACATACCCATCAGGGTAGGAAACACATCAATCTGCCCGCCCAGACAGGAGTATGTCCGGCTGCCTTCCAGGATATCCGGACCATAGAAAACCAGCGGGGTATGGTGATAGTTCAGGGGCATGTCATACACGGCTTCCAGCGGAGCCCCATGATCGGCAATGAACACAAACAGGGTGTTCCTGAACCACTCCTTCCGGGCACAGATTTCCATGAACCGGCCGATGGACCAGTCGGCGTATTCCACCGCCTGCTCGCGGATCCGGCTGCTCCGCGGATGAAAATATTCCGGTATCACATACGGCCCGTGGTCGCTGGCTGTCATAAACACCGCCAGGAAAGGTTTCCCCGTAGCGGCCATCTCATCCAGAAGGGGAACGGAAAAACGGAACAGGAAATCATCGGGAACGCCCAGAGTGGAAAGGACCTCCTGCGGGGGAAAATCCTGCTGGGAAATGATCCTGTCTACCCCGTTATTTGAAAGGAACCCGCCGATGTTGTCAAACTGGTCGTCGTGGGTGGTAAAATAGGCTGTCTGGTACCCATGTTCTTTCAGCACGGCAGGCAGGCCGTGATACTTCAGCATGTTCACCTGTTTGAGCTGATGCTGTTCAAACAGGGCCGGATAGGAAAAAAGGGTGGAATACACCCCGTTGTGGGTGTGGATCCCGGCTGTGAAAATGCTGTCGAAGGCCCATCCGCGGGAAGCCAGGCTGTCGAGATGAGGGGTAAGCCAGGCCTGATTCCCGTACCGCCCCATTTTAGCCGTGGTCATGCTTTCCATCAGTACCAGCACCACATTGGGCCTGATTTCCGGAGCCTCTGCAGGAATGATCCAACGGGCCAGGGGATTGCCGGGGCTGTCCTGTGCGGGTATATGCAGGTATTCCCGGGTCAGGGATAGGGCTTCCTCCGGGTCCATCAGTGCAACGGGGCGGTTCTTTTCCCGGGATGCTTCCATCATGCTCTGAGTAAGGGTAAAAACGGGGTTCAGCCCCAGCTGGTTCGGAAAGGCATAAGAAGAAAAGAAAGCCGTTCCCACCCGTATGGGCGATTTCTGTGCCAGCCGGCCCCTACCTCCGATAAACATCAGGCTGAAAAACACCCCATGAAACAGGATGAACTTCATCCAGCCTTTCCAGCCTGAAGGACCGCTCCGGCCGGGAAACTTATCCAATATGGACGAACGGAAGATCCGTTTCCCAACAATAATCAGTATGGTTGCCAGCAAAGTCAGGGGAATCGCAGTCCAGAAGTACCGGGGTTCCTGAACGATCATCCGGAAAATGAACCCCCCGTCGCCGGTCCATTGGAAAACCGCATGGTTCAGGCGGCTGTGGAACTGATGGAACCAGGGAATGTCGACGGCATACACCGCCATACCAGCAACAAAGAAGAACAGCACAAATCCGTTCACCCAGCGGTACGGCCAAAATTTCTTCATCCGGAAGGCATAAAAAAGGCTCAGAGCCACAAAGGGGACCAGGAGGATATAAGCCAGGATCACCGTATCGAAACGGAAGCCTATCCAGAAAGCACGGAGGAAAATCAGGAACCGTTCTCCTTCAGGAACGGTGGGAATACGTCCGGATTCTGCTATAAACTGTATCAGGCGGAACAATGTGAAAGCCACTACCCCGGCCAGGTATACCTTAAAAAGGTATGTCAGATGAAATGGAATGTGATAAGGTTGGTTCCTTCTGTCATTCATACGATTCCTTATTAGATGGCACACCCGAAACAATGATAGAGTCAGCCCGGCAGGGGGTAACGGGCAGCACATCCTCCAGGTACCTGCCATAATCGATGATCATGCACCGGATTCCCTGTTCGCGAAGGGAATGAAAATTACTGCTGTCCACACCGTACACTATCCGTTTCCCGATCAGGTCATTTTCCCTCAACCAACAGATATGGGAACTGTCCACCCGTGAGGCAGTTCCCGAAAGGTAATCGGGCCGCCATACCCTGGGGATCAGCACATATACCCATTCCTTGCCGGCGTTGAAACCTTCCAGGGCGGTCCTGATCTGCGGGTTTTCACTCCGTATCCGTTGCAGCAATAAAATGTCGGAACTGGCCATGATCACCTGGTCGCCGGCATCATGGTCGGTGACAATTTCCACCAGTTCATCCGTAACCAGTGTTTTATCAAAATCCCTGACCGGCTTGATATCTATATATACCAATATACTATCGGGCATTCGGAAAAAGAATTCTTCCAGAAGCAAAGGACGGGAATCAGTGGGTTTCCCCATAAAATGCAGTGGTAGTTGCCGAAGGCTGTCCGCCCCGGTATCACTGATCTCCAGGTCCCTTTTCAGCAATCTTTCCCCATCCGGGTCATGGAAAACAATAATCTGGCTGTCGGCCGTCATCCGTATATCCAGCTCCACAGCAGGAAAACCAAGTTGCCCGGCTGCCCGGAATCCTTTCAGGCTGTTTTCTGGAAAATATTCGTCCACCCCCCGGTGGGCAAAAAGTAATAACCCGTTTTCATCAACCGGGAAGGGAGCCGGTCTTTCCTGTTCATCATGGAAAATACCGGCGTACAATCCCACCACACTCAGTATTCCGGCCAAAAACAGTGTCGTCATTACACAGGCCCCCGGTTTACACTTTCTTTTCATACCAGGTTTTCTCAAGTTGACGCAAAGATAATGGAAGTGATAGAAATGAAAACGATAGTCATACAATGGTCATGCAGTGGAAAAGTGGGGGGATGGTAAGGCAGGAATTTGAAGGAAGGGGAACCGGGCCGGTGGATTTTCTTTGTACCTTGTGGAGTTAAAAGATGAAAATGGATATTTAACCCGAAAAAAATGAAATGGTTTTATATTGTATCTATTACCGGCTTTTTTTTGCTTATCGTGCCGTTTTCTGCTTCGGCGCAGGAAGGGCCGCGGCCCCGTGATCTGGGAATGGTTACCGGCACTTTGCCCACCGGTCTCCGGAATGCCATTACCGATGTACCCGGGGTGCGGGTGGGACATACCACCCTGGTAAAAGGCGATTCGGTACGTACCGGAGTAACGGCTATTCTTCCGCACGGAGAAAATCTTTTTATGGAAAAGGTGCCGGCTGCCATTCAGGTATTCAACGGTTTCGGCAAGCTGGCAGGGTATACGCAGGTGAAAGAGCTGGGGAATCTGGAAACTCCGGTTATTCTTACCAATACCCTCAGTGTGGGAACGGCGGTTACCGCGGTGGTGGAATATACGTTGCGTCAGCCCGGGAATGAAGAAGTACGCTCGGTCAATGCCGTGGTGGGGGAAACCAACGACGGGTACCTGAACGATATCCGCGGCCTGCATGTGAGCCGGGAAGACGTATGGCAGGCCATCTCCGGGGCTGCCGGCGGACCGGTGGAAGAAGGATGTGTGGGTGCAGGAACGGGCACACGGGCCTTGGGATATAAAGGGGGCATCGGAACAGCCTCGAGGCAGGTACGCCTGGGCGACAGCCTGTATACCGTGGGGGTGCTGGTACAGACCAATTTCGGAAACGAGCTGGTGATGCTGGGGGTCCCTGTAGGAAGGGAACTCCGGCAGCAGCGGATGGAAGAAGACCGGGGCGGATCGTGCATGATCGTGGTCGCCACCGATGCCCCTCTCCCGGCCAGGAACCTGGAACGCCTGGCCCACCGGGCTTTCATTGGAATGGGACGGACCACCACGCATACCTCTAACGGCTCGGGCGATTATGCCATTGCTTTCAGCACGGCCTACCGTATTCCGCATGGCGGTACCAATCCCACATATCCATTACCCCCTCTGGTGAAAAACGATCGCATGACCCTGTTATTCCGGGCCGTGGAAGAAGCCACAGAAGAAGCCGTTTACAATTCCCTGTTCAAGGCCGTTGCCACTACCGGAAGAAACGGAAACAGGGTAGAAGCCATTCCCGTTCAGAGGGTCCTGGAGATTATGAAAAAGTACGGCAGGTAAACCGCCGATCCCCTTTCCAAAGCCCGAACATTCCGCCCAATCTATTTCTCATTCATACCTGAGCGATTCAGCGGGATTATTCCGGCTGGCCCGTATGGCAATGCCGCCTACCGAAATCAGGGAAAGGATCAGTGTCAGGAAGCCGGCTCCCAGTATCAGGCCCGCAAATATGCCCGGATTGAATGGAATGTGGAAAGCAAAATTCTGCAACCAGGACTGAATGGCAAAGTAGATGGGCGTGGCCAGCAGGGTACCGGTGAGGACCAACAGGGTGGTTTCCCTGAAAAACATGTATACAATCCGACGTGAAGAAGAACCCATGGCTTTCCGTATGCCGATCTCCCGGGTTCGCTGAACGGCCGTATAGGAAATTAATCCAAGGAGCCCCAGTGCGGCAATGATCAGGGAAATCACTGCAAAAGAAACGAATACATGGCTGATGCATTGCTCTGTCCGGTATAGCCGGTTGTAATCGTCGTCCATCCAGAAATAATCAAGAGGGTATTCCTGATTGAAGGAATTCCAGGTTTTCCGGATAAGCTCCACGGCTTCCTGTTTTTTACCCGGCGCAATGCGTACCGGTATATACCCTTCCCAGTTCCCCGGTATCCGGTTCAATCTGAGCGGAGCAATGGCATGGTGCATGCTCTGGAAATGAAAATCCTCCATCACCCCGATAATGGTTTGATATTCAAATTCCCGGGGGCCACTGGGTTGCATCAGACGTTTTCCAACCACCGGTTCCTCCAGTCCCAATGTCTTGATTGCCCGTTCATTGATCACCACGGCAAAGGTATCGGTGGGAATATCCCGGCTGAAAAACCTCCCCTCCTTCATTTTGATATCATAAACCCGGGCAAATTCATCACTCACCCATCCCTGCCATGTCATCCGGGTCACGCCGATTCCTTCTCCCTCCACATATACCACATTGTTGGAAAAATTGTGGCCGGGAATGGTGCTGCAATGAGTCACTTCTTCCACCACCGGGTTTTTACGCAGTTCCTGTTTGAAGCTCTCGATCTGGTCACGCAGCACATCTGATCGCCGGATCACCAGCACATTTTCTTTTTCGAATCCGGGATCCTCCCGTACCAGATAACGCAACTGCCCGAAAGTGATGAAGGTCCCTACCAGTATAAACACCGATACGGCCAGTTGGAGCACCACCAGGATACTCCTGAGCTTACCGCTCCGGGCTCCTCTTGAGAGAGTTCCCTTCAACACCCTGACGGGCCGGAACGATGCCAGAAAAAACGCCGGGTAGCTTCCGGCAAGGATACCGGTCATAAAAACAAACAGCACAGCCAACGGGATCGTGATCCCCTGATTCAGGAAGTCAAGGCTTACTTCCATCCGTATAATGTTTC
Source organism: Bacteroidota bacterium (assembly GCA_011049175.1). Lineage (GTDB taxonomy): Bacteria > Bacteroidota > Bacteroidia > Bacteroidales > VadinHA17 > HyVt-105. The sequence continues at coordinate 6,133 of DSCJ01000030.1, forward strand.
TGAACAGGGGAAATACCAGCAAAACCAGGACAACGGCCACCAGAAAGGCCAGGACGGTCAGGCATATTGATTCAGTAAGGAACTGAAAAATGATCCCGTTTTTCTGGGCACCGAACAGCTTTCTAACCCCTACTTCCCTGGCACGCAAAGCCGACCGGGCCGTAGCCAGATTCATAAAATTAATACAGGCCACCAGGAGAATGAGTACAGCCACTACTATGAACACATACACCAGGGTTTTGTTCCCGTTCGGCTCATACTCGTAATCCAGGTGCGATTCCAGATGAATCGACCTCAGGGGCTGCAGGTAGTAGCCGAAAAAATCACCCTGGCTGGTCAATTCATCCAGGGTAAGCCCCAGAACCTCCTCAATGGCGGGCCCTATGTATTTCACCAGGATATTGTTCAGTTTTGGTTCCAGTTGGTCCCCGGTTATTCCGGGTTTCAACAGGATATAGGTATAAAAATTATGGTTCAGCCAGAATGCGTTTTCAGGATGCACATAGGTGTGAAGCGAACCCACCATATCAAAATGAATATGGGAATTGGGCGGGACATCCTCCATCACCCCGGTAACCTGTGTGAGTACCGTATCCCTTTCCAGCCTGATCATTTTCCCCACCGGGTTCTCATCGCCGAAATATTTTCTGGCTGTGCTTTCTGTCAGGACCACTGACCGGGGCCGGTCAAGTGCCGTATGCGGATCTCCCGAAATCATCCTGAAATCGAAAACCTCAAAGAAAGTGGAATCTGCAAAAAGAAAGTTTTCTTCATGGTACTTCTTATCCTGATAGGCAACCAGCCAGTCGCCTAATTTCCTCAGCCTAACCACCTTGCTAACTTCCGGATAATCATTGAGCAGGGCGGCCGCCATGGGCTGGGCGGTAATGGCCTGATCGAATTCATTGCCGGTGAATTTCCCCCTGACCGCTACCCGGTATATCCTGTCGGCATTCGAATGGAATGCATCGTAACTGAGTTCGTGATTCACAAAAATGAAAATCAGAATGCTGGTGGCAATCCCGATGGATAGGCAAACCACATTAATAAGCGTTGTGATCCTGCTTTTCCACAGGTTGCGGAATGTAACAAGGAGGTAGTTCCGGAACATGCTGTATCAGTTTGATCTGACAGTGGAAAATCGGCCAAAATGCATACCATTAAGCACAATCATTTGTTATTGTGATTGTTACAATAAGACTTCCCCCATTCCTGCCGGGAATCTGTATCAAAATCGGACATCGCTGTCCGGTTACAGGACAGATAAGAAGATATAGCCATTCCCGGTATGTGTGACATTTTACCAGGATAATAGATTTTCAGTATCTGACATTTTCCTGGAGAATCGGGAGTGGTTTTTCACTGAAAAAATCAGCGAGTTCATATGATTCTGAAGTAATTTGATTATGTTTACAAAAAATTTGACCAGATGAACCTTTCCCGCTTTTTCGGCTTTTTCTTTTTCGGAACCGGTTGAGCCAGGCGGGAAAATAATGTGTAAACACAGAATATGAACAAAGCCCGCCACTGAGCGGGTTTTTTTATGGAAAAAAATGAAAACCATCAAGATCCTGATCCAGGGGGGCTACGGCGCCTTCCACGAAATGGCCGCCCAGCAGTATTTCGGCGATACCCCCATCGAGATCCTTCCCAGGAATACATTCCGGGAGCTGATCCATTCCCTGAAAAAGCACCAGGCCGATTACGGCATTATGGCCATTGAGAACTCCCTGGCGGGAAGCATCCTGCCCAACTATGCCCTGCTGCAGGAATCGCCCATGTTCATCGTGGGAGAGATCTACCTTCGCATCAAGCAGAACCTGGTGGCCCTGCCGGGAGAAAGGCTGGAGAACCTGGTGGAGGTATATTCGCACCCCATGGCCATTCTTCAGTGCCAGGATTTTTTCGACCGGCACCCACACATCCGGCTGATCGAAAGCATGGACACGGCCCTGTCGGCCCGGGATATCCGTGAGAAACAACTGGCCCGCACAGGGGCTATTGCCAGCGAGATCGCTGCTGCCACATACGGCCTGGAAATTCTTGCGGAAAGCATCGAGACCAACAAGAAGAACTACACCCGTTTTCTCATTCTGGCAGAGAACGGAGATTCGGTCCCACCCGAACAAACCAACAAATCGTCCATTCATTTCGCCCTGGCGCATGAGATCGGCAGCCTGTCGAAGATCCTTTCGATCTTTTCCTTTCACAACATCAACCTGTCGAAGATCCAGTCGCTGCCCATTGTGGGGAAAAACTGGGAATACCAGTTCTATGTAGACCTGGAATACGATTCGTACGAAAGGTACCGGCAATCGCTTGAAGCAGCCAGGCCTTTCACCAGTGAGCTGGGTATTCTTGGCGAATACCACAGAGGCCGGTCAGTTATGTAGGATGTTCCCTTCCGGGGAAGGCGGTTGGCCGGAGTACCGGTTTAAAACAAAATTTTTGTATTTTTGACAGCGCATGCTGTATGGTTCTTTTTTTTTGGGGGCGTTAGCTCAGTTGGTCCCGAAAAACCGGTAAGCTCCGCTTGCCTGGTTTTACGAGGATCCTCGAAAATCATACAAAATTTCTCCGAAATTTTGTGATTTTCGGGATTCAGAGCGCATGCTGTATGGTTCTTTTTTTTTGGGGGCGTTAGCTCAGTTGGTTCAGAGCGCATGCTTGACAGGCATGAGGTCACTGGTTCGATTCCAGTACGTCCCACTTCATAATTTGCATTCCCGAATACAGGAAATAACCGGAAGTTTGAAAACATTTCCTGTACATTTTGCGCATGAATATTCAGAAAACATTTTATCTACGTAGCACACAACGTAGTATACTGGCTTTGTTATGACATAATCAGCAATTATTTGTATATTTGAAAAAAATGCTGTTATAGAATTGTCAGAAATTAAACAGGCTATTGAAAAACTCAGTGAAGAGGAGCGTCAACAGCTACTCA
>DSCJ01000060.1 GCA_011049175.1 Bacteroidota bacterium
CGGCCAGGCCCGGTCGGGGGAGAAAGGGCCGTTGATATGGGGTTCCAGTTCCGACAGGTTGATCTCGATCAACTGGTCAAAATAGTATTCAGGGTTTTCGTATACTTCCGGATCGGCTGTCAGATGTTCCTTCACCCCGGCGGCTTCATCGGCCAGGTCGCTGCGGCCGGTTCCCCGCAGGTAGGCATCCATTTTTCTGTCGTAACCGAACAGGGAAGTGGTGGCCCCGATCTCGGCCCCCATGTTGCAGATAGTGGCCTTCCCTGTGGCCGATATGGACCGGGCGCCATCGCCGAAGTATTCCAGTATGTAGCCGGTACCTCCCTTCACTGTGAGGATCCCGGCCACTTTCAGGATCACATCCTTGGCGGCGGTCCAGCCGCTGAGCCTGCCGGTTAATTTTACCCCGATTTGCCGGGGAAATTTCAGTTCCCAGGGCATACCCGCCATGACATCCACCGCATCGGCGCCGCCCACCCCGATGGCCAGCATGCCGAGCCCTCCTGCATTCGGGGTATGTGAGTCGGTGCCAATCATCATTCCACCGGGAAAAGCATAATTTTCCAGTACCACCTGGTGGATGATACCGGCCCCCGGTTTCCAGAATCCGATTCCGTATTTTCTGGAAACGGAGGCCAGAAAATCGAATACCTCCTGATTCCCGGTTCGGGCATTTTTCAGATCCGCCAGGGCTCCGTCACGGGCCTGGATGAGATGGTCGCAATGCACGGTGGAGGGAACCGCCACCTTTTTCTTTCCGGCCGACATAAACTGCAGCAGGGCCATCTGAGCGGTGGCATCCTGCATGGCAACCCGGTCGGGGTGGAATTCCACATAGTCTTTTCCCCCGGAAAAGGGTTGGGATGCGGGGTGTGCCAGGTGGTTGTAAAGTATCTTTTCGGTTAGGGTCAGTGGCCGTTGTGCGATTTTCCTCGACCGCTCTGTTTTTTCCGGCAGGTTCCTGTAAACCCGCCTGATCATTTGCAGGTCAAATGTCATGTAAAAAGTTTATTTTTGATACCGGGTGAGCCACAAAGGTATAAAATTAGAATGAATTTAAATAACGAATATTTTGGTTTGAGATAATCGGTGCGGGAGAGCAGAATCTTTTGTATCTTTATCGGACTTTGCCTCCCTGAGGAGAAGCGGCTGAACAATAAATATAACCAGGTGCAGGTATGAAAGCGGTTAACCTGTTTATTGAGAATGTTCGTGTGGCCTTTCAGGCGATCCGCACGAATCAGCTCCGTGCCATTCTCACGGTTTTTATCATTGCTTTCGGCATTATGGCGCTGGTTGGAATTCTTACGGCCATTGAATCCATCAAGTCGGCTATGACTGAGCAATTCACCTTCATGGGAGCGAATACCTTTTCCATTGAAAGCCGGGGCATGACGGTGGTGGTTGGAAACCAGAGGCACCGAACCCGGAATTATTCCTATATTTCGTACCGGCAGGCCAGGGAGTTCAAGGAAAGATACACATTTCCCGGTTCGGTATCTGTTTCGGTGTATGCTTCGGGATCGGCCACGGTGAAATACCGCAACAACAAATCCAATCCCATTATCTCCGTAAGGGGTGTGGATGAAAATTACCTCGAGACGGCAGGGTATGAACTGGAAAGGGGAAGGAATTTTACCCCGCAGGAAATACAGCAGAACCGTCATCTGGTGATCATCGGCGCCGACCTGGTTCCCGTTTTGTTCAAGAACAATGAAGACCCGATTGACAAGATCATTTCGGTTGGACCCGGAAAGTACAAGATTATCGGGGTGCTGAAAGGAAAGGGCATGAGTTTCGGTGGAATGGATCAGGTTTGCATGCTTCCCCATACCAACGTGCGGCAGTATTATTCCAGGCCCAATATGTCGTATACCATTCAGGTAAAACCGCACGACAGCAAGTATCTGGATGTGAGTATCAGCGAGGCGGAGGGAATATTCCGTATTGTCAGGGGTCTGAAAGCCATGGATGAAAGCGATTTCAACATCACCAAAAGCGATAACCTGCTGAATATACTGCTGGAGAATATCAAAGTGATTACCTATGCTGCCACGGTGATCGGTTTGATCACCCTGTTCGGGGCGGCCATCGGGTTGATGAACATTATGCTGGTTTCGGTAACCGAACGTACCCGGGAAATAGGTATCAGGAAGGCCATCGGAGCCAAGGCATCGTTTATCAAGCAGCAGTTTTTGTTTGAAGCGGTGGTGATTGGTCAGCTGGGGGGGCTGGTTGGGATTGTGCTGGGCATCATCATAGGAAACCTGGTGTCGGCTCTGATGGATGCTTCGTTCATTGTTCCCTGGATATGGATCATCAACGGGGTGATTGCCTGTTTCGTGGTGGGGGTGGGTTCAGGGTATCTGCCGGCTGTCAAGGCATCCAGACTGGATCCCATTGTGGCCCTGCGTTATGAATAAACGGCAAACGCATATATCATGGAAAATCTTTTCATTGAAAAGTCACCTGCCACTCCTCGTGTAGAACTGAATGCTTCTACCGGTGTACTTCTGATTGAAGGAAGGTCGATTCCGGAAAATTCGGAATCCTTTTTCGAACCCCTGCTGACCTGGATTGATCAATATTTCAGGAATCCAAGCAAACAAACCATCCTGAACCTGAAGCTGGAGTATGTGAACAGCGGGACTTCCAAATATTTGATGGAAATCTTGCGGACACTGAGGAAATACCACAACCAGGGGCATGATGTGCTGGTGAACTGGTATTATGAAGAAGAGGACGAATCCATGTATGAGCTGGGGGTTCATTACCAGGAATCGGTGAGCATTCCCCTGCGGCTGAATGTGGTATACCTGTAGAATGATCCCTTGCCTGTCCTTGCCTGAAAAGAGGTGTGTGCGGCCATAAAAAAAAGAGGCCCTGCGGGGCCTCTTCATATTTATAATATATTATATAATATAGGTGGTTTCCTAAAAAAGAAGATCGATCAGATCGACCACCCGGCAGGAATAACCCCATTCGTTATCGTACCAGGCGAATACTTTGGCCATTTTTCCGTTGGTCATGGTACTGAGGGCATCGAAAATGGAAGAATGGGGATCGTGGATCACATCCACCGATACGATGGGGTCTTCCGTATATTTGAGGATCCCTTTCATGGGCCCTTCAGCCGCTTCTTTCATGGCTGCATTGATCTCTTCCCTGGTTACTTCCTTTTTCAGGTTGACAACCAGGTCGACCAGAGAGCCGGTAGGGGTGGGCACACGCACTGCGCATCCGTCCAGTTTCCCGTTGAGTTCGGGAATTACTTTGCCAACGGCACGGGCGGCTCCCGTGGTGGTGGGTATCTGTGAAACGGCTGCCGAGCGGGCTCTTCTCAGATCGCTATGAGGCAGATCGAGGATACGCTGATCGTTTGTATAGGAATGAATGGTGGTCATGTACCCGCTTTCAATCCCGAATACATCGTTCAACACCTTGGCAACGGGTGCCAGGCAGTTGGTGGTGCATGAAGCGTTGGAAACGCACTGGTCGGTGGGACGCAATGCTTCGTTGTTCACTCCCAGTACGATCATATTATCAATTTTATCCTTGGCAGGTACGCAAAGGATTACTTTCCTGGCTCCGTTTTTCAGGTGGTCTCCGTATCCACCTTTTTCGCTTTCCTTCACCCGGAACACACCGGTCGATTCGATCACCACATCGGGGGTGTCGCCCCACTTGATATTCATGGGATTCTTTTCAGCGCTCACCGGGTATTTCCTGCCATTCACAATAATGTTTTTCTCATCGTGGGAAACTCCTTCGAATTTTCCCTGTGTACTGTCGTATTTCAGCAGGTGGGCAAGCGTTTTTGTATCAGTGAGGTCGTTAATCCCCACAATTTCGAGGTTTGATCTTTCCAGTGCAATTTTGAATGCATTCCGGCCTATCCTTCCGAAGCCGTTGATGGCAACTTTGATCTTTGTCATAACAATCCTATTATATGGTTAGTAAAAAACATACAAAAGTAACCAATTAACACCACTCTGTCAATAATGTACAGACAATTATTCCATTTTCCTTTCGTTTTCAGGGAATTGTTTGCCGTGGGTTTTTCTCAGTACATCAGGTCTTCCTGCAGGGCGGGTTCTCTTCTTCTCTGTCTTTCCGGTTTGGGGGCTTTGGGATCGAATATTTTACCGAAGCGGTAGCTTACAAAGAGGGCAACAACCACCCGGGTGGCTTTTTCATTGTCCATGATGGGTATCTTTTTGGCAAAGGCGTTGATCATTCCCCCTACTTCAAGTGCGTGCAGCACTTCATCGTACCTGCTGTATTCGAAATTGACCCCCCCTTTCACATAGATTCCCGGCAGGGCCCTGGTTTCATCGATTCCTTTAAAAAAGCCTGCCCGCCCGAATATATCCGTGGCCTGGTGGAACGATTCGTTGAACTTTTCGGTGGTGATAACGTAATCGTTGGGAGGGATGAGTTCCAGTTTCTGGTAATAAACCGGTTTATAAAGGGCCACACTGGGTCCGCCTGTAAAGAAATACCGGATGGCTATCCCTCCGATATCGAATTTCCGGTAGATTTCGCGTTGAAAACCATATCCGATATTAGCCCAGAACAGAGAATTCAGCTTTCCGAAAACAAAGCTCCGGTTGTTGGGCCAGATCGGATTGTTGATTTTTACTTCTTTGGGATGGCGGAAGGCATGAAATCCTGCTTCGTAAAGCTGTTTGTCGAAATAATTGATCCGCTGGCCGTAACGGTAGCTGATGCCGTATCCGCTGGTATGCAGAATCAGGCCGAAAGAGCTTTCGTTACGGTAAAAAATCCTGGATTGTTCGTCAATATCTCCCTGCGCAAAAACAAGATGGGATAAAAAAAACCATCCCGTGAAGATATGAACGAATTTCTTCATCATGATAAAAAAACCCATTGATCATGAAATGGGTGGAGGGAATACTATTTTCCGGTAAACTTAAACCGCCTCGGCCGGTTGTTCCGTATCTGTATGACTGTATGCGGGGCATACCTCATTGTTACATGCACTTAGTGCGAGACCGAGGAGCAGGCATACAGCCACTATGATGACCCCTTTTTTCATTTATGTATTCGGTTAATGTGATACAGCAGAGTAAAAACAAATATAAAGCATAAAAGTTTAAAAACAAACAGAAAAATGACCGGTTATTTCGGGTTAACGGCTTCCGCAGGAAAAAGCCCAACCGCAATAACGGCTTTCCCGGGTGGATTGTTGTGCCGGTACAGTAAAAAACATCTGATAAACAGAGGCCGCTCCGGGTAAGGATGCGGCCTCTGTTTTCAGCATCGTGTTCGTTGATCCGTATTCTGTGTTTTACCGGGTTTATGTTTTTCCGGTATTACATCTGTATATCCCTGCCGGGTGTCCATGGCGCCTTAATTTCTTCCAGCATTTTTTCGAGGGCAGGAATATCGGTATTGTCAATTTTCCGGATTTTTTCCAGCACCGGAGGAAACTCTTCCATCAGGATGCGGTAGGCTTCTTTTTCCGTTTCTGTGATATCGGCTGTAGACGAGTTATGCGTATAGGCCATGGTGTTCATGCGCCGGGCAAGCGGCATGGGCTGCGGAGGCACTTCCTCCCAGCTGGCTTTTGCCTCATGTCCGTAAAAGGTGAATTGAATATCGTCCAGTTCCTTTCTTACCGCTTTGGCCTGTTCGATCATCCCTGGAGTGGCGCCCGGGGTCTGATACAGGGTTTGCAGTATGGCATCGGCTTTTTCCGAGAGTTCCTGGGTGAGGTTGATAGCTCCCCGCATTTTTCTGAACAGTTCGGCTGCTTTTTCCTGGAATTCAACCACCGACCGCCGGTCTTTTGCCTCCAGGGTGGCCAGATGCAGTGATTCCACACGGAACTCTACCGGTTCTACCAGGAGGGTTTCTTTTCCCTGTACCACTTCGGAAAGCGATACCCGGTAGGCATCGGGTATGACCAAAAATCCCGACTGGCTGCCTGCCAGCGGATCGAACCCGTTCCTCATTCTTACGGGAAGTGGCGATTCGTTCCGGAGATCCCAGTGAATTCTGTGGATGCCCGATGAGGCAGAAGTACGGATCTTTTTCACTACCTGGCCGTCCGTATCGTAAATGGTAAACAGAAGGTGTGGTTTTTCTTCCATCCCTTCTTTCCTCAGTTCGTCGGGGGTGGGAATGGGAATTTTTTCTCCTTTTTCGAACAGTTCTTTCTCTTCTTCCCTTCTCCTCTGCCTTTCGGTTTTGAAGGGTTCCTTCAGGTAATAGGTAATGGCGGCGCCGTATTCCGGATTGGGTGCCAGGAAATAGGTGGAACCCTGACCGTACCGGGAATCGGCCGGAATGTACATATCGGCATTTTTCACCGGGAAAATGTGGGCTTTCTTTTCAAAGAGATCGGGGTTTGCCTGTCGCAGCGGACTGTAATCGTCCAGCACAAAGAATCCCCGGCCGAATGTACCCAGCACCAGGTCGTTTTCCCTCCGCTGGATAGCAATATCGCGTACGGCAATGTCGGGAAGGCCTGATGCCAGCTTGATCCATTGTTTCCCGCCGTCAGTGGAAAAATAAAAACTGAACTCGGTACCCACAAACAGCAGGTCGGGATTGATAAAATCCTGCTCGATGCTGTGTACGCTTCCGTTTTCGGGCAGGTTGGCCGTGATGGAAGTCCAGGTTTTTCCTTTGTCGGTGCTTTTCAGCACATAGGGTTTGAAATCGTCGCGCTTGTGGTTGTTGAATGAGGCAAATACTACATTTTCGTCGAATTTCGATGGGCAGATATCGCTCACGTAGGTATATTCAGGCACACCGGGAAAACTGGCTGTTTTTGTCCACGATTCCCCTCCGTTTTCGGTGATCTGAATGAGCCCGTCATCGGTTCCCGCATAGATCAGTCCTTCCTTCACTTCCGATTCGGCCAGGGCGACGATAGTTCCGAACTGTGAAGTGGAAACATCCTTGGCCACGGCGTCAACGCTCCAGTATTTTCCCATTACCTGCCAGGTGTTCCTGTCCATATTCCGGGTCAGGTCGTCGGAAATAACGGTCCAGCTGTTTCCCCGGTCATCGCTCCGGAACACCTTGTTTGCGGCAGCATACAAGCGGGTATGGCTGTGTGGGCTGAGGATCAGCGGAGCATCCCAGTTCCAGCGATAGGTTTCCTCGCCCTGGCGGGGCTGGGGTTTGATGTCGATCACTTCCCCGCTTCGCTTGTCGTACCGCACACTGTTCCCGTACTGCCATTCCGAGTAAACAATATTCGGATCGGTGGGGTCGATGGCCTGCCAGAAACCGTCGCCACCCACGGTAACGATCCATTCGTCGTTGGCTACTCCCGCCGAATTCAGGTTCCTTGAAGGTCCGCCCATGCTGTTGTTGTCCTGCGTTCCTCCGTATACCCAGTAAAAGGGTTCGGAATTGTCTACGGCCACCCGGTAGAACTGGGTGACCGGCAGGTTCGATTTGAAAACGTAGTGCACTCCGCCGTCGAAGGTTTCATATACTCCGCCGTCGCCGCCGATCAGGAAATGGTTCGTATCATCGGGATCGATCCACAGGGCATGGTCATCTACATGGCGGCTGTTGTTGCTTAGGCGGGTCCAGGTTTTTCCTCCGTCGAGGGTATAATGGGTGCGGGTTTCCAGGCTGTATACCTTGAGGGGGTTGCAGGGGTCGCACACGATTTCATTGTAGTACTGACCGCTGGAATGATGATCGCTCATTTTTTCCCAGGATTCTCCCATGTCGGTCGACCGGAAGAACCCTCCCGTTTCGCCTTCGGCTTCAATAATGGCATAGAGAAGGCCGGGTTGTACCGGTGAGGCGGCAATGCCCATGCCTCCCACATGACCGCCTGGCAATCCTTTTGTGAGTTTTTTCCAGGTTTCTCCTCCGTCGGTTGATTTGTAAATGGCCGATTCGGGCCCGCCGCCAATTTTGGTGAAGACATGCCTGCGCCTCTGCTCGGAAGTGGCAAACATCATTTCGGGGTCCCAGGGAGAAATGATCACATTGTTCACACCGGTGTTCTCACTGATCTCGAGTACTTTCTTCCAGGTTTCGCCTCCATCGGTGGTTTTATACAGACCCCGGTCGCCTCCGGGCCCCCAGGCCGATCCTTCAGCGGCAACGAAAACCACATCGGTGTTCCCGGGATGGATGGCGATCATGCCGATCTGCCTCGATTCTTTCAGTCCCATGTTTTTCCATGATTTTCCTCCGTCGGTGGTTTTGTATACTCCGTTGCCGTATCCCAGGGCGCGCTGGTGGTTGTTTTCCCCGGTTCCCAGCCACACCACGTTCGGATTGTGCGGGTCCATGGCCAGGCAGCCCATGGCATATGCCCCGTAGTTTTCAAAAACCGGCTTGAAAGTAGTTCCGTTATTTTCGGTTTTCCACACATGGCCTGAAGCCACTGCCACAAACCATTCCGAGTGGTTGCAGGGATTTACCGCAAAATCGGATATCCGGCCCGAGGTGAAAGCCGGGCCGATGCTCCTCCATTTGAGTCCGGAAAAAGTGGATGAAACCATTTTTCCCTCTTCTTCTGATTTTTTTTCTTCTTTTTTAGCTGCTCCCCAAACGGGAATGCTCCATGCAAAAACACACAGCAGGATCCCCGGCAGGATTTTTTGAAGGGATACATGTCGATTCATGATGTAATGAGTTTTGGTTGAATACCTATTGGGTTGGACAGGTGAAAGTAGAAAAAACGTTTTAAATATTATGCACATTTTATTGAATAAATCTCCCTGTTCTGTGACATAGAATAAGTACCCTGCTCTTATTCCGGTTGTCAAGTGATTTAATGAGAATGATTTGTCAATGTAATACCGGATTTACATGAATTTTACGTGAGTTATATCATTGCCGGTAACGGGTTATCCGCTTATTTTTGCAAAAAAAACAGTTATGCTCAATACCATCTTCACACACCGTTCCATCAGAAAATACAAACCCGATGCGGTAGCTCCCGATCTGCTCGACAAAATACTGGAAGCGGGCACCCGCGCCTCCACTAC
>DSCJ01000124.1 GCA_011049175.1 Bacteroidota bacterium
GTCAGGCCAGATTCTTTCGCCTGCTTTGACGGTGGTGTCTTTCACCTCCCGTTTGAATACGGGCAAGGTATCATCAAAAGGATTGCCTTCGTGATAGTGAACAACAGCAAAAACGTGGTCGTAGGGATAGGCTTTGCAGGTGATTTTGTATTTCGCGGGTTCAAGAAACAATTCCATTCCCCCGTTCCCCTGGTCGGGTAATTCACGGGCTGTCTGGTAATCCAGCTGATAGATGATGTTTGGGGGTACATCCGGCTGCAGGCTGTATTTTTCCAGGATGATGGAGGAAGACGGGTCCGGTTCCAGGCTGGCAGATTCTTTTGGGGTATTGGCTTCTATTCCGATAAACGGCTGGATGGTGATGATCTGCGGGAATTCAATGATCAGATTCCGCGATTCTGATGTGATGGCATTGTAGGTTGATGCGGCACGTGTGACCAGTGTTCTTCTTTTTGAAATTCCCGAAAGATACCCGTAATCATGCAGTTCAAATTCGAATTCCGTACTGGCTCCCGTTGGATAGACTATTTTCCTGATTGTGCCGGCCTGGGCGTATTTCAGGTCCGGTTCCCGGTTTGCCCCTGGAACGGTCCATTCGGTTTCAGGTACAAACAGAAGGTTCAAATTGACATGTTTCAGGTGACTGATTTCTATTCGTTGGTTTTCGGGTACGGGGTCAGGAACTCCTTCAGGATTCAGGAAGTTCCTTACCACGGTCTGGGGTACGGGATGCGCATTCGCTTTTCCGTTGTAATAGCCCCACAGGTCCTGTGCAAAAGAGCCTCTGGGGGGAAGCGGGGTATTTTCATAGAAAAACCACCAGGGGGGCATGTGTTCGGTCATATCCCCCGAATATTCGGTAACCTTGTCCAGGCGTGGCCTTTTGCACGGGGGCAGATAATCACTGGCCGACTCACATCCGAAAGCGGGGAAGAAGCTGTAGCTGAATCGGAATCTTTTTTTGCATATTCCGTTCGCGTCAGACAGGCGTATTTCTCTCAGCACGGTGGTATACCCTCCCGGATACCCGTCCAGGGTATCCAGGGTAAATTCCAGTTTTCCTTCCCGGAACAGGATCCCTGAAAGGTGTTTTTCCCTGTGTCCTGTCTTTTTTACCCGTCTGATATCTTCCAGGGGCGGCAGGAACCCTTCCATTTTTACCGGTACCGGATAGCTGTGAACCGAGTAATGATCGCTGTAGCTGAAGCGGTATTCGTCCTCCTGATTGGGGGATTCCATTTTGCTCAGGTGCCAGGCAGATACATGTCTCGACTCCATATTTCCGTGTTCATTCAGAACATCCGTGTATTCCCTGTAATCATCGGTATCTCCGAATTGGTAAATGTTTCCGCTTTCATCCCTGATTTCCCAGGAGTCTATGTTTCCTGCCGTATTTCTGGTGATGGTCACTTTCAGATTTTGATGCGGCACTACACTGACCTTGAAATTTTTGTCAATGATAAACCTGCCGCTATGCCCGGCAAACTGAAATGAATATATGTCAGGGTCTCCGTCGATGTGACCGTTAGCCAGCTGGTACAGATAATTGTATTTATCGAATTCATCATCAAACTGCAGGGGTTGCAGTCCGGCATACGGTTCTGACTGTGGTTCCGGGAACTGGTGGGCTGTTACATAAAGGTATCCGCCGGGCTCATCATCCGGAAGGCCTGCCACCGTTCTGATAATGCTTCCTCCCGCATGAAGTGACCAGCCGAGCCCGACCCAGCCGGCAATGTCGTCTGCTTTGATCCCTGATGCATGATAGGACAGGGTAATGGGAAGCGACAGTTTTTTCCCTGGAACGGTATACAGAGGAACCTGGATCTGCGGGGTTCCCGTATAGGTGCCAACCGGTATTTCCCCGAATTTTCCCAGTCCCGCGGCTGTGGGTGAGGGAGGAATGATTTTGTCGATTTGAGGAAATACCTGTTGGGCCGGTATTTTCCAGATGGTAATGGCTGTTATCAGAGGAAATAACGTAAGAAAATATTTTAACCGTTTTTTCATGGGGTTCCGGTAATCATGATTTTACGGGTAAGGATTCTGTTGCCTGCCTTCAGCCGTATGTAATATACTCCGGGAGGAAGATTTTCCCTGTCAGTTTCCAGGGTATAGGTTCCCGGCAATCTTTTTCCACGGTATAGAATTTTTCGGAGTGTCCCGTGAGCATCATACAGGAGCAGCTCCACCGTTTCTTCCGTGGGAATGCTGTAAGAAACTGTGGTGAGATCGAAAAATGGGTTCGGGTCGGCCTGTAGGTTTATTCCGCTGGCTGTGGATGTTTCCACTTCGATATCAAGGGATATCTCGCATCCTGCGCTGTCGGTCACGTTTACCTGGTAAATCCCCGCTTCCATGTGATACACACACGATGTGGTGTCGCCGGTTGACCACATATAGCTCCATGGGGGGAAATTGCCACCGGGAGTAATGCAAACGGAACCGTTCTTGCCCGGCGGAATGATTTCATCGGTGACGGTTGTGGCCGCATCCACCCAGCCTTCTTTTACAACAATGGTGTCATTATAGACACAGCCGTACGGGCATACGGTTCTGAGAAAATATTTTCCGGGCTCTTCAATGGTCCATTCCTTCCCGTCATGGGCTCCGTTATTCCAGTCGTATACGGCAAATCCTTCTTCGGCTGCCAGGGTAAGGGTATTTCCCCTGCAGAGGATGCGGTCGGGTCCAAGCTCCAGTTCTCTTCTCTGGCAGGGATCGAAAAACCGGGTCAGGAACACGTTCGTTTCTTCTTCTGCAACCACCGTCTTATCATCAATCTGCATTTTCCCGGAAAAAGTACCGCAAAGGAACACTTCCCCCCTGGGGGCGGTATTCAAACCATAGAGGACTTTATCCCCGGCGCCCTCCAGTTCTTTAATCCAGCAAAGAGAATCTGTCCCTGCGAATTTGGCCAAAAGGATGTACCGGTTCTTTCCTGTGGGAGTGAACGATCGGTCCATCAGGGTTAGATTTCCCTCGGCATACAGGGTGAGATATACTGTTTGGGGCGCTTCCAGGGCCAGGGAGGCGCCGTTCTCATCGAACGGGCCTGCGGCTGTGACGGTACGGACAACTTTTCCAGTTGAATCGCGGGTGGCCAGGAAGAAATTTTTTCCTCCACCGGCGGTCTGATCGTGGAATTCGCGTTCAAAATATCCCGTATACCAGCAGTTACCGAGAGAATCGATTAGCATATCCGTTACCCGGTCAGTACCTCTGCCCCCTTCGTGCAGGCTGGTGAGAATGTGTCCGTGTTCATTCATCCGGGCAATAAAGAAATCGCTTCTGCCCGTTGCATGGAGCTGTTTATCGCCCAGTGTAATGTCCCGGCTGAAATTACCCGCCAGAATGAACCCTGAATCTGTTGCCGCCAGCCCGGCCGGAGTGTCATTTCCCCTGCCACCTATTTGTTTGATCCATAGAATAACCCCGTCAGGGGATAAACGCATCAGCATGATATCCTTTCTGCCCCGGCTTTTCAGTGTGATATCCCCGGTTTTCAGGTTGTTCTCGAATTCCCCGCAGGCAATCAGTGAACCATCAGGTAATAAAAGGGTATTCCTGAAATGTCCGTTCAGTTCGTTGATAAGGGTGAAACACCGTATCAGGTTTCCAACGGTATCGGTTTCCACCATAAAACCGGCCATGCCTTTTTCAGGCAGAAGCATTCCACCCGGATAGAACAGGGTGTCGGAAAAAGTACCGATTCCCAGCAGGGTTTCCTCCTTTGTAACGGTTATCCCGTGAAAGGTGGTAAATTTCCGGCTCTGGAACGGAAGAAACCAGTAGGCCGAGCCGTCTGCTTCCAGGGCCGAAATGAAACCGCCGTACGGATAACCTCCTTCCACAGAAGCCCCTGCCCAACGGAAAGTGCCGGCATATTGCCCGGCAGCGTACGCCTTCCCATGATCTGCAGGAACCAGGGAGCGAATGGCCACCATTCCCGGGCCGCCTCCTGTAGATATATATTCCAGTACATGTTCCTGAGCCGGCAGGAGGATAGCGTATAAGCATCCTGCTGCCGCCAGAAAGCCTGACCGTATGAACCGGGGCCTCATTGCGAGCGTGTATATGCCTGAAAGGGCTGGAAGAATGATTACTATACCCAATTTCGTAAAAACAGAAAAATATTTCCAGTTTTTCGTAAAAAAAATCCGGCCAATCGGACAATTTATAACCGTTATAAATAATTACCGGGAGACATTGGTCAGTGAATGCCCGGCTGGTTATTGCCGGGAAGCCCTTTTACAATGATAGCTATAACCGGCTAACATTCATCGACAGATAGTTGATTTCGTTTTTTTACCGGAAGGTACCCTTATCCTTTTCCCGTTACCGACCGGAAGGGCAGCAGATCGGCCACAATTCCCAGCACCACGAGGATCAATCCCGACAGGGCTGTCCAGGTAACCACGGGAACGGGATCGGGGGCGCCGGAACGTTTCAGCCATATTCCGAACAGGGCCCAGGCAACCACCAGGGCAAAGAAGGTATCGTGCCTGGTAAACAGCATCAGGTAAGCCAGCACCACCGCGGCAGCCAGCATAATCACCGTCCAGGTGGCCTGGCTGATGCCCCAGCCGTTCCAGCCGGTGTGTACCAGCCAGGCGGTGACATTGGCAATGGTGGCAATGCTGATCCACCCCAGGTAAATGCTGAAGGGTACATGCACCAGGTAACGGGTGGCCCCGGGAACAATCCCTTTTCCTATGCCCAGGCGCAGGTAGATGATCAGCAGGCTGGCCAGCAGGCCCAGCATAATGAGCAGCGACAGCCCCACCTTCTGATGGTGCCAGGCCAGGATCCAGCTTCCGTTCAGCAGGCACGAGAGGAAAAACCAGATGTGGATATTTTCCGGAATTCCTGCCCCCCCTGCGCTCATTTTAATGACCAGCACCCCCTGATAAATTACAAACAGAGTAAGCAGGATGTAGATCACTCCCCAGATAGAAAAAGTAAGCCCCGCCGGTACGAACAGGTTGGGGTACATATCCGAGAGTTCCCCGGTGGTTTTCCCATTGATGGGTAGTGCATTGGCCAGGACATTCAGTACGATCATGAAGGCAAACCCGATGATGTTGGCCACTGCCAGCACATAGAGGGCGGTTTTCGACATGGGGAATATTTTTTTCTTAAAGATCAGAATTTTTTCAGAGAAAAGAAAATCAGGATATTGAAGATCTCGAGCCGGCCGATCAGCATGTCCAGGGAAAGGATGATTTTGGCCCCTGCCGGGAGGCCGCTGTAGTTTGCCAGTGAACTGACTTCTCCAAAACCGGGACCTACGTTTCCTATGGTGGCGGCCACCCCGGAAAAGGAGGTCATCAGGTCCACATCCATTGCCGTCAGGGCCAGGGTGGATATCAGTATGATTAGTAGGTACAGCACGGTGAATACAAGGGTCTGGTTTTCCAGTTGTTCCGAAACAGGTCTGTTTTCCAGCTTGCAAACGACGGCAGCCCTCGGATGCCTGATCAGGCGGAGCTGTTTGTTCAACGATTTGAAAAAGATGATAATACGGTCGAACTTCAGTCCTCCCGAAGTGGAGCCGATACAGGCACACTGCAGCGTGAAATAGATCAGGATGAGTTGTGTGAAAACCGGCCAGTTCCCCGTATCAGTGGTGGCGAAACCGGTGGTGGTGCCCAGGGAAAGTACCTGGAAAGATGCGTAGCGGATGGAATGCCACAGGCTGCCGTATCCCGAGGCGTATAGCCTGGCAGTAACCAGCAGAATACCGGTGAATAAAACCAGGATAAACCACCGGACGATGGAGGAAGTGAATATATTGCGGCTCTTCAGGGTTACCGTACCGAAAAGCAATCCGAAATTGATGCCTGAAAGCACCATGAATAGCATGATTACAACCTCGATGCGGATGCTGTTATAATGGCTGATGCTGAGGTTCCGGGTGGAAAAACCCCCGGTGGCAATGGTGGCAAAGGCATGGTTTACCGCATCGAAAAGACTCATTCCACATACTTTCAGCAGGATCGTTTCAGCCAGGGTCAGGCCGATGTATACAAAAAACAGGACATGCAGGGTGCGTTTACTCGATTCCCGGAAGTTCTGGCGGGCAATTTCCGACAGTTCGGTGCTTACCAGGACAAATTTGGCAGAATCCTTGCCCGGGAGTATGATCAGGGTGAAAAGGATCACACCCAAACCCCCGATCCAGTGGGTGGAAGAGCGCCAGAACAGGAGGCTTCGGGGAAGCCCTTCCACATCGTTCAGTATGGATGAGCCCGTGGTGGTGTAACCCGAAACGCTTTCAAACCAGGCATTTATCAGGCTGAATTCACCCCCCCACAAAAGGTAGGGAAGAGATCCGAAAAGGCATATCACAAACCAGCCAGCCACGACAATAGCAATTCCTTCCCTGATGTTGATGGTCAGGGTGGAGGCAGGAACGAATATCATGGGGAAAAGGCCGAAGATCAGGCAGAGTATACTGCAATACAGGAAGATAAGACTGGTTCCGTCACGGTCGTACAGCGAAAGGATCAGGGCTATGAACAGAAAAAGGCTGGTAAACAGCAGTATTCCTCCTATGTGCCTGATGATCAGCGGAATTCTCATGGTACCCTGCTATAATTTGGCTGTCAGGTCCCGGATGCTGTTTTCCAGGTCTTTCAATTCATCGCGGGTTTCTATTTCAGCCCCGAATACGGTCCCCCGTTTATAGTTTCTGATGGAGTGTACCAGCCTTTTCACAGGAGCTACCAGGTAATAGTTTATGAACAGGTTGAATATCAGGGTGAACACGATCCCCGCCCCAATGGCGACAATGCCGGGCATGATGGCCCGCTTTGATTTTTCCTTCAGCGTCATGGCCTCACGGTACATGCTGGTCTGGTTCAGGTCCATCAGGGCATGTATGGATTCTTTTACCTCCTGGAACAGGGGATATACCTCGGTTTCGTACCACTCGATATTTCCCTGGCGAGATGTGTTGACAATGGGATATTCTATCAGGCTTCGATACCGGCTGTAATGTGATTCGATGTCGGCCACATATTGTTTTTCATTTTCTTCTGTCAGGTTATTCCTGGCAATATCCAGCGCTTGCAGGAAACTACTGTCTGAAACCGTGATTGTTTGTCTGCCTTCCCTGAAATTACCCATTAATAACAAAAGAATACCGCTGTCTTCCCTTTCAAGGGCTTCCAGCATGTTTTTTGTGGCCTGAATAGATTGGTAGTTGTCCTCCAGGATGGCATTGACCGACGAACTGATGCGGGTGAATTCAATAATGGAATAAGCCCCGGCAAGGGCCAGCATCAGAACCAGGGTAAAGAAGCCCAGGAACAGCTTCAGTTTGATTTTCATGACCGGTTGTTTTTACAGGCAAAAATAAGGAATGTGAATTAATAAGTCTTCTCCCTGCTTTTTTTTTCATACCGTATTGATAATGCAAGGTGTAGCTAACCATTAATCCGGATGAATAAGTTTGGCAAAGTATTTGCCTTATTTAAGATGAAAGATGAGTGTTGAATCCATTAAAACAGACAGCCATGAAAAAATATATCTTCATCAGCCTGATATTGAGTCTTATACTGGCAATACCGGCTGAAAGCCAGAGACGGACCGCCGAACGTTCCTCTTCCAGGAAGGTGGAAAGTGCGGCCAGGAGCAATACCCGGCAAAAGAAATCGGTTGCCGCAAAGAAATCAAGCAATGAACGTTCGAAAGCCATAAGGCAGGCCTCCCTGAACCGTTCGAACCAGCGTTCTGCGGGCCCACGGCAAACCAGCCGTAGCAGTTCTTCCCGGCAGGCCACGGTATCCCGCCAGAGCTCCCGGAACAATTCTTCCGCTGCCCGCCAGGCAAACCGTTCCTCTTCTTCCTCCAGCAGCTCGGCTGTGCGGAACAGGACCAATGTGGTAAACAGCAGGAACCGTGAAACGGTGCAGAGAAGAAACACCGGAGCATCCGGCAACCGGGGCAATGCGTCGCCTGCCCGGGTGGAGAACAGGAATTCGGGCTCACGCGCGGTTTACCGTTCCAGCCGCAGGTATGTGAACAGGCACCCGGCACGCCATGTGTATGTGACCCCGCCCAGAAGCCGTGAATACCGGGCCGTGCATTTTCCCTACCGCCGTCCCGCCCGGGTGCATGTCCGCTGGTCGGTCAACGTATTCCGGTTCTACGTGAATCTGTACCCGGTGATGCGCACGTGGACCTATTATCCCGATTACCGGTTCGAGATGATCTCGGCCTACAATGCCCTGTTCCACATCGGGGAGCTGAGAACGGTGTACGGGAAGGTGACCGATACCTATTACGCCCGGGAAACCGATGAGTATTTCCTGTATTTCGGAGCGTATTACCCTTACCACGATTTCTGCGTGGTGCTGCCCGGGAATATTGCCCGGAGGTTTTCATGGAATCCCGAGCGATACTTCCGCAACGATTACATCATGGTAACGGGACTGATCACCGAGTTTGAAGGGAAGCCCGAGATGGTGGTGAAACACCCTGACCAGGTTAGGAGATATTAGAAAGAGGCTATCTCAAAAGCATATTTGAGGCGGCTTCTTTTTTATTAAGGCTGCATGTGCAGCCTTTTTTTTGTTGAGATATTGCGGGTTCTGCTGTTTAACCCACAGGGATTTGTAAAATACGGAGCCTGATCTTGTGATCATGCTGTATACGGTTTTCTTTATTTATTGTTGACGCAGTAATAAGTAATTTTGAAATAATCGGAGAAGCATCTTAATAACTGCCTGACGAAATAATAGCTAAATACTCAATCGTGCCATGGGATGAGATGTCCCTATGACGATGCTGCTCCTGTCAGGGCAGGACTCTGCCGGACCCGAGTCATTTTTAAAACATATACATAGTTAGCTATTAAAATAGCTACGTAGACAACTGGCTTTGTTATGATATAATCAGCAATTATTTGTATATTTGAAAAAAATGCTGTTATGGAATTGTCAGAAATTAAACAGGCTATTGAAAAACTCAGTGAAGAGGAGCGTCAA
>DSCJ01000032.1 GCA_011049175.1 Bacteroidota bacterium
CGCCTCCCGGGAGGCGGAAGAAGCCCGGTACCTGGCACAAAATCCGCGCTACGGCAGTTCAGGCCTGATCATTATGGCGCCCAACGCCGACCTGGGTCGTGACATCCGCTGGGGGCGTACCGAAGAGTGTTACGGAGAAGACCCGTTCCTGGCCGGAGAAATGACTGTGGCCTATGTAAAGGGGCTCCAGGGAGATCATCCCCGGTACTGGAAAACCGCTTCGCTGATGAAACATTTTCTGGCCAACAGCAATGAAAACGGCCGGAGTTTCACCTCCTCCGACTTCGACGACAGGTTGTTCAGGGAATACTACGGATATGCATTCTGCAAAGGGATCACGGAGGGAGGGTCGCGCGCTTTCATGGCTGCTTACAACAAATACAACGGTATTCCATGCACCGTTCACCCGGTGCTGAAATCGGTGGCCGTGAACGAATGGGGACAAAACGGGATCATCTGTACCGACGGAGGGGCTTTCACGCAGTTGCTGACCACTCACCATTATTACCCGAACCCGGATACGGCCGCCGCGGCATGTATCAAAGCCGGAATCACCATGTTTCTCGACCGGTACACAGAACCGGTACAGAATGCCCTGGCAAAGGGATGGATAACCGAAAAAGACCTGGACGATGCTGTACGGGGTACGCTGCGCGTTTTACTCAAACTGGGATTACTGGATCAGTCGGATCAGAATCCGTATGCATGGATCGGTATTGCTGATACCACAAAACCATGGACCAGGAAAGAAACACAGCTCCTGGCCAGGAAGGCCACCGTTAAATCAGTTGTTTTGCTGAAAAATGAAAACCATCTGTTGCCCATCGATAAAACAAAAATACAATCGATTGCTGTCATCGGACCCCGGGCCGATCTGGTGGTTTCCGACTGGTATGCCGGTACGCCACCATACCGGGTATCTGTTCTGGATGGGATTAAAAATGCCGTAGGAAGCGACGTGGAGGTGCTGTACGCCATGAGCAACCAGGCCGATTCTGCGATCCGGGCCGCTGCCAGGGCCGATGTGGCTGTGGTATGCATCGGGAATCACCCGCTGAGTTACGGACTCGGCTGGGGGGAAAACCAGGTTTACAGCGACGGGCGTGAAGAGATCGACCGGCAGGCCATCTCACTGGAACAGGAAGACCTGGTAAAACTGGTAATGAAAGCCAATCCGAATACGGTGCTGGTAGTCATCTCCAGCTTTCCGTATGCCCTGGAATGGTCGAAAGAACATGTCCCCGCCATGCTGCACATCAGCCAGTCGAGCCAGGAACTGGGGAACGGCCTGGCCGATGTCCTGTTCGGGAAAGAAAGTCCGGCCGGACGGCTGGTCCAGACATGGTCTGCATCGATCGATCACCTGTCCCCCATGCTCGATTACAACATCCGCAACGGGCATACTTACCTGTACAGCAAACACCGGCCCCTGTTCCCCTTCGGTCATGGCCTGACCTACACTACCTTCGATTACACAGGCTTAACGACTGATAAATCCTATATTCGTGACAATGAAACCGTTCAGGTAAGGATTACCCTGAAGAACACAGGGAACTACGACAGTGATGAAGTGGTGCAACTGTATGTCAGTTTTCCCGGTTCGAAAGTGGAACGCCCTGATAAAGCGCTGAAAGGCTTCAAGAGAGTGTTTGTACCCCGGGGAGAAACCGTGGAAGTAGTTATCCCGTTGGATGCCGAAGACCTGACCTACTGGGATACCGAATCGCACCGGTTCGTACTGGAAAAAGGAACCGTCCGTTTTTTTGCCGGTCCTTCGTCGGCAGATACCAGGCTAAGGGGGGAGCTTACAGTCAAATAAACCTGTGTTTTTTTCTCCGGAAATGTGCCGTATGGAAGAAGATCCTTACTGTTTAATGATTTTCATATAACGGGAAGCATCACGGGTTCGTATATGCAAAAGGTATATCCCGGGCATGAACCGGCTCATGTCAATCACGAGAGGTGAGCCGGAGGAAAGAGGCCGGTAAGAATCAAACTGCACTTTTCCATTCATGTCGATTATGCGTATGTGATGGACTGTCCCTGCACGATCATTCCAATTATGGATGGTCAGCATGTCATTAACAGGCACCGGGTAGGCTTTCAGGTTCCCACCCGGAACCGATTCCAGAAAACTGATCAATTCCACTTCGATCCCGATGGTTTCAATTCCGGCTACCGCCTCGATATGGAGGCTGTCGTTTCCCTCACCCACTTCCAATAAAGGATTGGAAATGTTCATAGGCAGGCCCCTGTAATCAGCGTAAAAGAGGTACTGCCCCGCCATCAGTTTGCTGAAACAGAATTCTCCTTCAGCGTTTGTAATATCGAAGGCCGCGGGCGACCGGCTTTCGGGGTCGAGGAGAAACACATAGCATCCCTCCGGCGGACTTCCGTTCTTTGCACCGGGCACCCATCCGGTTGAATATTTTTTTACACCCGCATTTTCCCTGATGGAACCTGTAACCGTTCCGGTTCCGGTCCCTGCCGGAGGTCGCTGGATAACCGTGACATCCTGTTCGGTAAGGTTTTTGTTCATTGAGATATAGAATGCATCGGCCCGCGCAAGTTTATACCCAAGCCAGGTGGGCAGGGTATGCGGATAATTCAATGTATCCGGAATCACTTTCAGGGTGTACTGTCCGTGTTCAACCCCTTCAAAGAGGTATTCATGGGTACCCGAAAGCTCCAACCTTGCCGTATATTCATTTTCACCTAACCGGTACAGCTCAATTACGCTTTCTTCCAGTGGGCTTTCCCCGCTTTCACGGAATATTTTCCCGGAAAGGGCCAGGTCTTTCCCACACACCACTCCTTCTGCATTGTATACTGCAACACCTCCTCCGTCAACCCCAATCCATACATTTCCAAACAGATCCACATCCATGGAATAAATGGCACAATCACCGGGAAGGACTGAATTCTCCGAATTAAAAACAGTCCAGTCTGCTCCGTTGAAAGCAGCCACTCCGCCATAACGCATTCCGATCCATATCGTTGTGTCTTTTTCCAGTGTGAGCGATTGAATGTGGTCATCCGGGATACCTGAATTGCCTGTATGATAGACAGTAAATTCCGCATTATTGTATTTCACCAGGCCATTGTATGCTGTTCCTATCCACAGGTTTCCTGCACTGTCTGCTTCCAGAGCGAAGATCTTGTTGTCAGGAAGGCTGGAATTGGCCGTACTGAATACCTGCCAGTAGGGTTCATTCAGAGAAAACCCGGCTATGCGCACAAGCCCCCCGCCATTGGTACCTACCCAAATATTGTTGTCTTTATCCGTAACAATGCACCTTACATCGTTGTGTGGCAGGTCCGAATTGCCGGTGTTAAAGGTAGTCCAGGTCTCCTCATGAAACCGTGTCAGGCCCAGGCTTGTTCCAACCCAGAGGGTTCCGTTCCCGAAATAAAGGCAATGGATCCCGTTGGCCGGAAGGTCTGAATTACCGGAGTTAAAAACAATCCATTCCTGTCCGGGAAGAGCAATGGCCTACTTCACAGCCAGTCCACCCTGTGTCCCCACCCAGACATTATTGCAATCATCGGTTTCCACGCTGGTAATCCGGCTATCAGGAAGGCCCGAATTTCCCTCATGAAACACTTTCCAGATGATTCCATCGAATAAGGCCAGGCCGGTATACCTGTCACCTGTCCAGATATGACCAGAATTATTTGTTCTTACAGCCACCACGTCATCTTCGGGTAGGCCGGTATTGAAGGTATTGTATACTACAGAGAAAGGGTTGACAATATCATACGAAATGAGGTCATTACCGGCCCCGGCCCACAGAACCATGCCCTCAGAAAAACCGATGGTTGAACTAAATGCATTGCACTCAAGGTGTGCCGACCATTCACTCCCGTCAAACCTGATCAATCCCCCGTCGGTTACCACCCACAGGGCATTGTCGGGAGCGATGGCAAGGGAAACGATCGATTCATATACCAGATACGGAGGTTCTGGAGGTTCCGGAATATCCGGTTCCATCAGTTCCCAGCCGGTTCCGTCAAATTTCAAAAGATTACCGTTTCTGTCCCCAACCCATAATTGCTGGTTATGATCCAGAACAAGGTCAAGGACACCATTTCCGCAAGATGCGGGCATGCCGTAGTTTACAAATGAAGTGCCGTCAAAATGAACCAGGCCTGATTGCAGGGTTCCCATCCACAGATGATCCGCAGTGTCGATTACCAGTTGCGTAATATAATTACCGGGATGGTTGTTGTAAATTGGATCGTAATCTTCCCCTTCATAGAAAGTCCATACCGGTTCATTCGAAACCGACAGCCCTTCTACTTTGACCAGTGACCCCTTATTCGTACTGAACCACATGGCATTTTTGCTGTCAAACGCAATGGAGGTAATTCCCTCATCGGGTAACCGGGAATTGGCAGGAAGATACGTCCTCCATTCCGTACCACTGAATTTTGTCAGGCCATAAACACCTGATGTACCAATCCAAAGGTTCCCGTAGTGGTCTTTTGCCAATGACATGATCATGTTTCCGGGCAGCCAGGAATTCTCCTTATCAAATACCGTCCATACTTCTCCGTCAAAACGGACCAGGCCGCCATTATCGGTGCCCAGCCAGATATGGCCGTAATCATCCACCAGCACATGCCAGATGGTATGGTAAGGTATACCGGTATGATCCCTGGTATAGAGGATCCACTCAGAACTCTGCTTGCTGTCAGCATCAGGATGGGCTCCGACAACATGCTGAGTCGTTCCCGCAGTAAATGATGCGGCAGGATATTGTCCGGTAAGCATCCCGGGGTTCGCAGTCAGAAAAAAAACCAGGATACCCGGTAAAAGCCGGTGATAAAATAACAAGGTTTTCATGGTGAAAAAACGGATACGGGCTGATGTGACAAACCCGCATTATCCTGTATAATAATGCGTAAAAGGCCCGGGTATGTTATCTTCCGGAGGGTGGTACCCTCCGCATGGAATATATACCGGCATGGCCGGTAATAAAGGGCAGGAAAAAAAGTTTCCCGAATGCTCATTCAATTTACGTCATATTCCGGTATATTGCAAATGATTCTTTGCATGAATGTCTTTTTTATACCAATCGCTCAGTGGCGAACCATTGATCAGGACATGTTCGCTCTTACTTTCAGTGTCACCCAAAAAAAAGATCCCGGATTGAATCCGGGATCCTGCCTTCGGCAAACATTACCGGCCGGTCTTATGGATGCACCTATTTCTGCAACACCACCAGGGCGCCGAACAGGTTTTCGTTCTCTCTCAGCAGGGTTTCGTTCCCGAACACACAGATCACATCCTTCTCCAGCACATCCTTCACCATGGGGGCAAAGTTCCTCAGGTCGTCCGCCGTGGTCGACAGCACCTCCTCCCTTTCTTTCTGCAGCTCGTCTTTCGATGTTTTCTCAAAATAATACCTTACGGCCATGGTCCCTTTCTGCGAGGGGGTCAGCGGATTGTCTATGCCGGCAATGGTCCCGATAATGTACCGGGTCATGGTTTGCTCATCGGCTTGGAAATCTTCCAGGTATCCGGCCGTGGCATCGTAATTTTCCAGGGTTTCCTTCAGGTTCGGATCGCGGTACGATATAAAATAGAGGCTTCCGTTTTTGTTAATCCGTGAAAATCCTCCGTAGGCGCCGCCCATCACCCTGATACGGGTCTGCAGCCAGTCGGTCGACAGCACCTGGTTCAGCACGTGCATTTTGCCGCTCCATTCATACCCCAGCTTACGGAAATCATATCCCTTTACCACATACTGCACTTTGGAAGCAGACAGGAACCCTTCATTGGCCGGAACAGGAATCCACGACCATTCGTTCAGGGCCACTTCACCGGCAGGCAGGTCCCCTGCAAGGGTTTCCCATGCCTCGGTGAAGGCCGGGTAATCGTCTTCGTGGCAGGTAACGGCAGCGATCAGGTTCTCCTTCAGGAACAACCGGCCGGCAACCTCTTTCAGTGCACTCAGAAGGGGTTCGGGATTATTTTCAAATTCATCCAGCTGTTGTGTCAGCCACCAGTAATATTCAGCCCCGCCGGTCCATTCATTGAACAACCCCTGTTTGTGCAGGTATGAATCCATGCGGTTTCCGGCCACCGCCAGCCCGTTCTGGGTAAGGCGGTTTTCCAGGTTGGCATGATGGCGCTTCAACAGCTCGCCCACCCGTTCCTCGTCGTCCAGAATACTGGAAGTAAGGATCTCATGGGTCAGCTCAAGGGATTTTTCCAGCTTATCGCGGGTGGCTTTCACCGAAACCCTGAATTTGGGGATCATGCGGTCATCGTCCTGTTCTTCCAGGAAGGTCATCAGCGAAGTGTTGAATCCGCCGGTATGTATCTGCAGGGCCTTATCCAGGTCGCCGTAGCTGTAATTCTCCGTTCCCACCGCACCCAGCAACTCTTTCAGCACGGAGGCATAGGGGATCTTTTCCCCGGGCAGGGTCCGCAAATCGAAATACAGGCTGGTATATATTACCTTATTGGTAAACTCGGGATGGAAAAGCACAGGAACACCGGCCTCTTTTTTCTTTTCCACCCCGTACCATGTAGCTTCTCTTCCGATGTCTTCCAGTTCCAGCATGGGGATGGTAGCCAGGGCTTCCGGACTGTCTTCGCGTTGCTGGTATTCCATCAGTTCTTGGGTAGTCTGAACCAGTTTCCCGATCTCTTCCTCACTGAGGCCTGCCTTGTATTCGGCCAGTTCGGCAGCCAGCTCTTCCATCCGGCGCTGTTCGAGGCCGGGCTCGGGTTTTAAAACAAGCAACAGTCCGTAGGTATTGTCAATCAGTCCCGTTTTGATCAGTTCCTCCAGCACGGGTCCCTCCAGGGCTTTCCGGGCCTCGGCCAGGGGTTTTTCATACTCCAGTCCCAGGAAAGGATCGCCGGCAAACATCCACCCCGGAAGGGCCTGCATGTTATAAGTCAGCCCTTTCTGGGCATTGTCGCCTTCCCTCAGCCTGAATTCCATCCGGTTCAGGGTTCCTTCAATTGCTTCCTTGTCAAGGCCTTCCTCTGCCACCCGCTGCAGGGTTTCCATCACCACCCGGTGGAACTCGTCCCTGTCTTCCGGGTTGGCATTGCGTACCATGATGATAAATACATTCTGGTGAATGTCATTCACCCCGGCTGAAACATCCCGGCCGATCCCGGCTTCCTGCAGGGCCAGGCGCACAGGGGCAGATTCCTGGTTCACCAGCACATCGGCCAGGGCATTGAGATTCATCACCAGGGCCTGATCGGTATTCTCACCGATCACCCAGCTCAGGGTCAGGTAGGTCTGATCCTCAACGGGAGCCCCTTCCATCACTGAATAAGAAGCTTCCACCTCCTTCATCTCCTCAAAGGGCGGGTTCAGCGGGAACCCCGCCTCGAACTCCGAGCGTTCATAGTTTGACAGGTATGCCGTGTCAATGAACTCAAGTTCCTTGGCCAGATCGGCATCCCCATAAAGGAAAATATAGCTGTTTGAAGGATGGTAATACTTCCGGTGAAAATCGAGGAATTCCTCATACGTCAGGCCAGGAATGGCGGAAGGATAGCCCCCGGAAGACATGGAATAACCGTTTTCGGGGAACAGGTTTTTCTGTATGCGGTACCACATTTCAGTAGTGGGGCTGGAAAACGCACCTTTCATCTCATTGTATACCACCCCTTTGATGGTGAGGGGGGCATCCTTTTCTGTCAGTTCGTAATGCCAGCCTTCCTGCATGAAGATTCGGGGATCGTCGTAGATCAGCGGGTTGAAAACGGCATCCAGATACACATGCATCAGGTTGAAATAGTCCTTTTCATTCATGCTGGCAACGGGATACATCGTAAAATCGCTTCCCGTCATGGCATTCAGAAAAGTATTCAGGCTTCCTTTAAGAAGCACATCGAAAGGGCTTTTTACCGGGAAGTTCTTCGAACCGTTCAGAACGGAGTGCTCCATGATGTGGGGTGTTCCTGCATCCGATTCGGGAACGGTCTGAAAGGCCACGCTGAATGTTTTGTTCGGGTCGTCTGCGGCGATTTTGAATACCCTGGCTCCCGATGCTTCGTGTTCCAGGTAAATGCAGTCGGCATTGACTTCAGGAACAAACCGTTTTTCGATCACCCGGTATCCGGGATAATCAGGCGTGGATGAGCAGCCAGCCATAAAGGCAGCCAGGCTCAACAGAACGGCAGGTAACCACCTGTCGTGGAAGAATGATGTTTTTCTGATCATGGGTTGATTTTTTTTGTTTGGTTAATGCTATACGGCATGAAGAACAAAAGTATAAAAAATGCTTTTGTTTCCTCCCTGTTTTACGACCTGCTTTTTTAAAATGTGAGCAGTATACCGACCCGCTAATGATTCATTGACTATCAAACAATGGCAGCGTTATGTTAATTCAAGTGGGATTCGGGTTGCGTGTTACAGGTTACACGTTACAGGTTGTAGATGGTAGATGCCTGAAATATGTTGACCTTTTTTATACTCTTTTTTCTTGTAGTTGATTTACCTTTTTTATCGTGTTTCTGCAAACAGGTCGTTCGCCATGGAGAGGCGAACGAAACCGGCCTGCAGGGCCGGGTAAACGGTTCATCAGACAAAATGTATTATACTGCCGTCCCTGCGGGACTCTTCTGGAAATAATTTATCTCATTGTTTCACGCAGAACCCGCTAAAAATCCGCAAAGTGCGCCTAGACTTTCCGTTTCTTCAAAGGCACTGGATCAAAAAATGATATTGTGTTTAAGAAGAAAAGAAAAAGGGATTGTAGTACAAACGGAAGACCATCATAATCAATCCACTCCCCCTCTCCATCACAACATCACTCCCTCACCCGCCCAGGCCTCTGAGGGTTTTATGAGAAAAACAAGGCGGGGGAAAATGCGCCATAGCCTGCGCAGCGATCCTGTCTGAGTCCCTGACAGGCAAAGCACTGTCAGGGACGAGTTTGGATCGCGGCAGGCTTTCCCCCGCCGTAGTTTTTCCATAAAAGCATCAGC
>DSCJ01000080.1 GCA_011049175.1 Bacteroidota bacterium
GATCCAAACTCGTCCCTGACGGCGCTGTGCCTGTCAGGGACTCAGACAGGATCGCTGCGCAGGCCTTCCCACTTCTTCCCCCGCCTTGTTTTTCTCATAAAACCCTCAGAGGCCGGTCCTTTTGATGAAATACGTGAAAATACCGGAATATTGCTCCGTAGAAGATGCCTGTCTTTCTTTGATATATTCATCCCGCCGGCCACTGTTTCGCTCCGTTCCCGAAACGGAGCGACATGCTTTTTTGTGGGGCAAAAAAGCATGCAAAAAACCCTCTGTCTGCTGATGCTTTTATGGAAAAACTACGGCGGGGGAAAGCCTGCCGCGATCCAAACTCGTCCCTGACGGCGCTGTGCCTGTCAGGGACTCAGACAGGATCGCTGCGCAGGCCTTCCCACTTTTTCCCCCGCCTTGTTTTTCTCATAAAACCCTCAGAGGCCAATTCTTTTGAAGAAATATGCGGAAATCCTGGAACATAGCGCCGTAGGAACGGCCTGTCAGCAGCAACTGATCGACCCCGGAGGGGTCGCATGTGTCTATGGCGGGAAGGTGGGGTAAACGGAATGGGGTGATTGGGTAATGGAGTGATGGAGAGGAGGAGTGGATTGGAATAATCACCCTGGAACTAATTATTTGACATGTTCTTCTCACCAGTCCCTCAGGCCGGTTTCGTTCGCCGCCCTGTGGCGAACGAAAGATATTGAGTATATATTGCTGAATACCTGTTTATTGTGTCTTTTGTGATTCCCTTCGGGTCCTCCGTGGTTAAATGGTTCCTGACTATTTAGAAAGCCCCAGTTCTGATATAATTTTTATTGTATTCGATAGAATTGCGAATTTGTGGACGTATATATAATAGATAAAGAGTTTTATAGAAAAAATTAATTGTTCAGAACACGGGGGAAAAGACGAAAAAGAAAATATACGAACAACGGGGACAGAATAAAGGCTAGAAAAAAGGCCCATTCTTCCCCCAGGCAGAATGCTTTCCCATACCGGTGCTCCACCACAAGGGCTCCTGCATACCATACCAGGAACAGCAGAATGAACAGGATCTCGATCATCAGGATATTTTTTTCAAAAATAGGACAGCAGAAGCGAAGTGGCAAAAAAATTACTCTTCACATTCAGGAAGGCAGGTTGTCTCCGGCAACGGCCTGGCTACCATGAAGATGTTTTTGCGGAAGGTAATCAGGTATTCCGCCTGATGTTTCCTCGCACAGGTGAAAAACACTGAAATAACTGTTCCCGATATGATGGATCTCTAGCGGTCGTTGCCTCATGTTGTCCTCTTCCGGTCCGCACGACTGAAATACGGTAAAAATAAAAATCAGGATCAGTAAGCCGATTGTTTTCATGGTGTTGGAAACCTCTTTCTGAATCAAAGACGATCGACCTGCCTGTTTGTTGCACCTGGCTCCGGTTATTTTATCCTTTTGCAGAAAATGTCATGCCGGTTTTTAACTTTGGCCGGATTGTTTATTTTTGTTTCTTTCCTGTAATAAATCATGGCAATACAGAATCAATTATCCGTCTCATGCAGAAACTGAATGATTTTCTTGTTTCACTCGATGGTTATATAGGGGGGCACCCCTGGTTTGTGTTTTTGC
This sequence comes from Bacteroidota bacterium, assembly GCA_011049175.1. Taxonomy (GTDB): domain Bacteria; phylum Bacteroidota; class Bacteroidia; order Bacteroidales; family VadinHA17; genus HyVt-105. Next base: position 1,608 of record DSCJ01000080.1, read on the forward strand.
TCCTTGGAACGGGGATATTCTTCACCCTGTACCTTGGCTTTCCTCAAATCAGGTACTTCAGGCATGCCATCAGGATTGTAAGCGGTAAGTACGATCATCACCTCGATGTAGGCGATACCAGCCATTTTCAGGCCCTTTCCACGGCCCTGTCGGGGACGGTGGGAACGGGGAATATTGCCGGGGTTGCCCTGGCCATTCACCTGGGGGGGCCGGCCGCCCTTTTCTGGATGCTGGTCACCGCCATGTTCGGAATGTGTACCAAATTTGTTGAGGTGACCATTTCCCACAAATACCGCGATATTCTGGAAGACGGGACAGTATCGGGAGGACCCATGTATTACATGAGAAAGAAACTGAACATCAAAACCTCGAAAGGGAAACTGATCAGGATAGGGGTGGTGTTGGGTGGTTTTTTTGCCGTGGCTACTGTGCTGAGCTCGTTCGGTACGGGAAGCCTGCCCCAGATCAATTCCATTTCCAATTCGGTTTTTTCCACTTTCGGCATCAACCATATCATTACGGGAGCCCTTCTGGCCGTTCTGCTGGCCCTGGTCATCATTGGCGGGATCAAACGGATTGCCATGGTTACTTCTACCCTGGTTCCCCTCATGGCCATTATTTATCTGGTCGGAGCACTGGCGGTCATTTTTTATAATTATGATCAGATCCTTCCTTCCCTTGGCGCCATTGTCGGAGATGCGTTTACCGGGACAGCCGCTACAGGCGGTTTTCTGGGGGCTTCCCTGGCATGGGCTATTAACCGGGGTGTGAACCGCGGGTTGTTCTCCAACGAAGCCGGGCAGGGTTCAGCGCCCATTGCCCACTCGGCAGCCAGAGCTCCCGAACCTGTTTCAGAGGGGATGGTTGCCATACTGGAGCCCTTTATCGATACCATTGTGATCTGTACCCTTACCGGCCTTGTGTTGCTGTCGTCAGGTGTGTGGAAAGAAAAGCACTTCAACCAGTTCCAGGATACCGATATGCAGTTCGTGGTGGGAAATTATGACGACCGCCATGAAGAAGACAGGGTAGCGCTTTTCCATCATTTCAGCAATAAAAAAGATGCTGTCCGGCTGCCTCTGTTTGAGGGAAACCTGTACATCGAAAACGGGATTCTGCAGAATGAGAACATTACCCTGTTGCATGCCGAATCGGTGGCGGAAGATTTCGTTTTCAAACAGGGAGATGTCCCATTTACAGGTGAAATTCCGGTTGTTCAGGGGAAAATGGTGGTGAGCGATGAGGGAAGTTCGATGCTGCAGGAACGGATTGCCAGCCTGTTCGGGAGAACCGAGTCAGCCAGGATTGTGGTTGAAGGTATGTCGCTGATGCACAGCGCCCCGCTGACGGCCGTGGCATTTACGAGGGGATTCTTCGGTGAATGGGGGAAATACATTGTTTCCATCGGGCTGCTTCTTTTTGCGTTCTCCACCTCGATCTCATGGTCTTATTACGGTGACCGGGCTCTTACCTATCTGGTGGGGCCGAAATATGTGATCTATTACCGGATCTTTTACGTAATCGCCTTTTTCATTGCTTCCTTTACCGATACCACTGTTATCTGGTCACTTTCATACATTACCATTGCGTTGATGACCATTCCCAACCTGATCGGGTTGCTGGTGCTGAGGAGGGAGATCAAAAATTCGATCAGGGAATACTGGATCGATTTTTCCAAAGACCACCCTGATGAAAAAATAGGGAAGAAGCTCCGGGGGAGACTATGATCCTTCAGACTCTTTCCAGCATCACCACGTTCTCCACGTGGTGTGTATGGGGGAACATGTCGATGGGCTGTACCCGGGTGATGCGATACCGGTGTGACATGAGGTTCAGATCACGGGCCTGGGTAGCCGGATTGCAACTGACGTAAATGATCCGTTCGGGAAGCAGGGTAAGCAGGGTATTGGTCACACGCTGGTGAATCCCCACCCGTGGAGGGTCAAGGACCACCAGATGAGGATGGCCGTGGCGGTTGATGAAAGCCGGATTCAGTACATCTTTGATGTCTCCCGTGGCAAAATGAACATGCTCCATGCCGTTCATCCTGGCATTTTCCCATGCATCTTCAATGGCTTCAGGCACCGATTCAAATCCTACAACGCGCCGGGCCTTTCCGGCCAGAAAAACGGCAATGGTGCCGGTTCCTGTGTACAGGTCGTATACCACTTCATTCCCCTTCAAGCCAGACCATTCCGCAACCAGTTCGTACATGGCCTGTGCCTGTTGTGAATTGGTCTGGTAAAAAGATTTTGCCCCAATCTTGAATTTCAGGTCGCCCATCTGTTCCACAATATATTCTCTTCCCTTATAATGGATGGCTTCCTGGTCGAGGATCGAATCGTTCTTTTTCCGGTTGATAATGTAATACAGGGAAGTGAGGGATGGGAATTCCGACCACAGGTAATGCAGCAGCTCTTCCCTCTTTTCCGGATCGTCTGTGGCAAATACCACAATCACCATGATCTCACCGATCCCGCTGGTGCGGATGATGAGGTTCCGTAGCAGCCCTTCCTGCGATTTCAGGTCGAAAAACGAATACCCCTTATTCAGAGCGAATTGCTTGACTGCCAGGCGAATGGTATTCGAGGGTTCAGGTTGGAGGTAGCATTTTTCAATATCCAGCACCTTGTCGAATTTCCCCGGTATATGAAATCCCAGGGCATTTTTCTCCTTTACCTCCTTAATGTCCTCCATTTCCCCGGGCGTGAGCCACCGGTTGTTCGAAAAGGTGAATTCCAGCTTGTTCCGGTAAAAAGTGGTTTCCGGAGAAGCCATGATCTTCCGGATACGGGGCAGGGAAAGCTTACCGATCCTTTCCAGCTGGTCGATCACCTGTTTTTGCTTGTATTTCAGCTGCATGGGATAGGGAAGGTGCTGCCATTTACAGCCTCCGCACGTCCCGAAATGGCTGCATACCGGTTGTGTCCTGTCTTTCGAATAGCGGTGGAAACGTACGGGTATCCCTTCCAGGTAGTTCCTTCGTTGCCGGGTGACCTGCACATCCACCACATCGCCGGGACAGGCCAGGGGCAGAAAAACCACCCTGTCTTCCCACCTGCCCAGGGCTTTTCCCTCCGCGCCGATTTCTGACACTTTCAGTTTTTCGATCAGCAAATGATTTTTTTTCCGTCTTGCCATCGTGTTGCTGTAAATGAATCAGTCTGTAAATGTATGAAAAATGTTCATGATTTGCCGGACGAAAAGACATCCACCTCTGGTTTCCATTTGCCGTTAAATTCTGGTATTTTTGCCTGCATACCAGTGGCCGATGATTTCTGTTGAAAAAATTACCGTACGTTATGGAGCTTTCGAACTGCTGAAAGGGATTTCTCTGGCGATCGCAAGGGGTGATCGCATCGGACTGGTGGGGAACAACGGAGCAGGCAAGTCTACCCTGCTGAAGATCATGGCTGGCTGGCGGGAACCCGACGAAGGCCGGGTGGTGCGTGAAACGGGGATGAAAACCGGTTATCTGCCGCAGGAGCTGAAAGTACGCGACCGGAAAACCCTGCTGGAGGAAACACGGGAGGCTTTTTCCGGGATCAACCGGATAAAATCCAGGCTGCACGAGCTGCAGAAAATGATGGAACGGAGAAACGATCACCAATCCGGAGCATATCTAAAGCTCATACAGGAATATACTCGTTTGACAGAAAAGCTTGCGGTGATGGGAGCTTCCAAAACGGAAGCTGAGATGGAAAAAACCCTCACCGGACTGGGTTTTCTACGGGAAGATTTTCAGCGTCCCACAGCTGAATTTAGCGGAGGATGGCGCATGCGGATCGAGCTGGCGAAGATCCTGTTGCAGAACCCTGACCTGCTTCTCCTGGATGAGCCCACCAATCATCTCGATATTGAGGCCATCCAGTGGCTGGAAGAATTCCTGGCCGGATATCCCGGAGCCGTGGTGCTGGTATCGCACGACCGGGCATTCCTCGACCGGGTTACCAACCGTACGGTGGAACTTTCCCTGGGGAGGGCGGAGGACTATCCGGTTTCCTTTTCGCGCTTTGTGGAACAGCAGAAACAACGCAGGGAGACCCGCCTGGCAGCTTACCGCAATCAACAGAAAATGATCGAAAAAACCGGGGAGTTCATTGAGCGGTTCCGTTATAAGGCAACCAAGGCGGTCCAGGTGCAATCGCGCATCAAACAACTCAGTAAACTCGACCGGATAGAGCTGGAAGAAGAAGATACCTCATTGATTCATCTGCGGTTCCCTCCGGCTCCTCACTCAGGGAAATTGGTTCTGGAACTCAGAGAGGTGGGCAAATCTTTCGGAAACCACCGGGTACTGGAACAGGTGGACCTGCACGTGCGGAGAGGAGAAAAAATTGCCTTTGTGGGAAAGAACGGGGAAGGAAAAACCACCCTGGTCAGGATCATCAAAGGGGAGCTTGATCATACGGGTACCAGGCGGCTGGGTCACCGGGCCGTGCTGGGATACTATGCCCAGAATCAGGATGAACTGCTGGATGGAGACCTGACCGTGTTCGAGACGCTGGACAGGGAAACGGTAGGAGAGGTGAGGTCCAGATTAAGGGACCTGATGGGCGCTTTCCTCTTCAGCGGAGATGCCGTGGACAAGAAAGTGAAGGTGCTTTCGGGCGGGGAGAAGTCAAGGCTTGCCCTGATGCGTCTGTTGCTGCGGCCTGTCAATTTCCTTCTGATGGACGAGCCCACCAATCACCTGGATATGCGTTCGAGGGATATACTCAAAGAAGCACTGAAACAATTTACCGGAACCCTGATTGTGGTGTCACACGACAGGGAATTTCTTGACGGATTGATAGATAAGGTGTATGAATTCAGAAACGCACGAATTCGTGAATACCACGGCGGGATTTATGATTTTCTGGAACAGAGGAAAATCGGATCGCTGAAAGACCTGGAAAAGAAAACAGTGGCAGGACCCCAGCAGCAGGCAGCCGGGGCGGATAGCCGGCAACGGTACGAAGAAAAAAAGAAATACGAGCGCAGGAAGGAAAAACTTGAACGGAATATTGCCCGCCTTGAGGAGAAGATCACCCGCCTGGAGCAGGAAATACGTAACATGGACAGGATCCTGGCAGGAGAAATCAGCGGTGATTCCGATTCATCCGATCCCTCCTTTTTTACCCTGTATGAGGAGAAACGTTCGATCCTGGAATCGGCCATGGAAGAATGGGGGCATCTGCAGGAAGCCCTGGAACGGATGCAGGATAAGATGCCGGGATGAACAGGCCTGCTCCCCGGGGCGAATGATGAATGTTCCGCTGACGAAGGTCAGGCAAAGGATGCTCATCAGCCAGGGGACCGATATTGTATGAAATAATTTGTACTTTTATCTTTCTTTAACAGACCCCATGGATCTGAACCGATTCCGTTTGTTTTTGATATGGCCGGTCCTGGTTTTGCTTGCCGGAAGCTGTTCCGTATTCAGGCCTTCAACGACTCCCCTGAACGACATGTCGTATCTGTACCGTCCCGACCAGCATTCTCTGTTTCCCCGATACCTGGTCTTTCATGAAGATGCCGGCGGGTCAACGGTTTTCGGCCATATCCGTACGGGAGAGCTCCTTTTCAGCCAGGCCAATGTGCATGTGCAACTCCAGGCAGAATTGCATATTCACTACCGGTTGTTTGAAATGGGCGAACCCCGTAGGATGGTCGACAGCATGTCGTTTTATCATTACCTGCTGAAAGAGGACACAGGAGAGGATTATTATCTGAACTTCCGGATACCGGCCGAGACGGGGAAGAGATACATGCTGGAGGTGATTACCACCGATCTGGTGAGGAACCGGGCTGTACAGAAATTCATACTGGTGGATAAGCTAAATACATTTTCCGGTCAGAATTTCTTTCCTGTCCACGCCCAGACAGGGCGTCCGTATTTCCGTCATTATGCGGATTCCGCCACCGTTCTGCGACTGATCAGCAATGATCCTTCCATCGATACCATTTACCTTTCGTATTACAGCACGGGTTATCCGGCATCGCGGCCTCCAAACCTGCTGCTGCCTCCCGAACGGGTAATCTATCTGCCCGATACCACCTATGCCGTTTCTCTTTCTCCCGAATTCGTGCTGGCTTTTCCCCGCCCGGGTTTGTATCACTTCCGGAAAGATACCAACCGGATGGAGGGATTTACCATGGCGTATTTCGGGCCGGGTTTTCCCATGATGGAATATGCGGAAGAAATGATCGGCCCCCTGGAGTATTTTGCCCTGCCAACGGATTATAACAGGCTTATTACACAGCCTAACAGGAAACTCAGTGTGGATAATTTCTGGATACGAATAGCCGGCAATATGGAAGTGGCCCGTGAACTGATCAGGATCTATTATACCCGCGTTTATTTCAGCAATTATTATTTTACCTCATACAAGGAAGGCTGGAAAACCGAAAGGGGTATGATCTATATTATTTATGGTCCGCCTTCCATACTGTACAAAACCGATCAGACCGAAGAATGGATATATGGCAGGGAAGGATCGCGCGATGCCGTGAGGTTTGTTTTCCGGAGGGAAGATTCTCCTTTTACCAGGAATCACTTTCTTTTGCTGAGAAGCGAGGAACTGGTCACCTTCTGGAGCCGGGCCGTGGAGGCGTGGCGGTCGGGCCGGATATTTTATATAGACTAGAGGCAATTTTCTATGGCAAAGAAACAAAACCGGATGGTTTTCGGGATGAGGCCTGTGATGGAAGCGGTGGTTTCCGGGCTGGAAGTGGAGAAATGCTTGCTGAAAAGCGGATTACAGGGCCCTCTTTTCAGGGAACTGATCGATACCCTGAAGAAGAACCATGTTCCTTTTCAGTTTGTCCCCACTGAGAAGCTGAACCAGATTACCGGGAAAAATCACCAGGGTGTGATTGCTTACGTATCCGAAGTGGAATATGTTGAAATAACCCGGTTGATCCCTTCCGTTTACGAAAAGGGCGAAGCCCCTTTTATCCTGGTGCTCGACCAGGTATCCGATGTGCGGAATTTCGGGGCCATTGCCCGTACGGCCGAATGTGCCGGGGTGCATGCCCTGCTGATCCCTTCCCGCGGTTCGGCCATGATCACTCCCGATGCGGTAAAAACCTCGGCTGGTGCCCTGCATAACTTACCGGTATGCCGCACATCGAACCTGCAGGATACGCTGCGTTTTCTGGCCGACAGCGGATTGAAGCTTACCGCCGCCACCGGGGAAGCCGAAAA
>DSCJ01000106.1 GCA_011049175.1 Bacteroidota bacterium
ATTTAATTTCCGTATTTTTACTCATGTTGTTGTTTGTTTCCGCAAAAAACAAATCTACAACATGAAGGGGAAACCTCTGGGGAGTACCCTTCTCTTTATTTTTTTAGTCGGACACTAATGTAATTTTTTAAAAAATCCTCCTGACGCCATGTTGTATTCTGATTTTTTTCAACCGGTTTGTATACCTGTTCTTTTGCAGTTTCCATTGTGAACGAATGAAATGGTACTGTCTGTTCAGGGATTCGAAGTATACTACGATACGGCCCAGTACATTGTAATAAAGGGTGATGCTGAGCACAAGGGCAAAGAGCCACAGGGCGGCAAGATTGAACCAGAAGGTATCGATGATCCAGGGTCCGATCCGTTTGTAGGCTGCATAAAAATGCGCCCGGCCCAAACGGGAATCAGGGATTTGATAGATGGGTTCATACCTTCTCAGGAGGGTATTTTTGTAGATCTGGATCTTTTCCACCCTGTTCCGCTGGGTAACCAGATCGGTCAGGGCCTGGTTGGCATACCGGTTCCGGTAATTCAGAAACGCTTCTGGTCCGCCCTTTTCCGCGATGATTTTTTCGTATATCCTTTCCTTTTCCCGGTTGGCTTCACGCTGAATGGCCGAATAAATATCCCTGATTTCAGCAAAATACATAGACAAGGCCCCGGGGTTCAGGTTGTCTTCCGAAAGCGGCAGGGAACCCTGAAACGGGGGGTGGCGGGGGTCTCCAGAAAGTTTATTGATCTCATTGTTCAGCACCTCGAGCATCCAGTCGGCTGGTTGTTCGTTCCGCAATGCCTGATCCACCATTTGCTCCAGTCTGGGAAGAAGGAAGGAATTGACCCAGACGGCTTCCGAGATTTCCATATCCAGGCCGAAAAACTGCTTCTGGAAAGGATTGTCCCTGAACTGGGTTACAGCCAGGGCTTCGTACGACCATCGGGAAGCCATCAGATCGCCCACGACCGGTACAACTTTCAGTGAGCTGATCTGCTTGTGCAGCTTGTCGAACGGAATGATCGCCCCGCTGAAAAGGATCAGAGGTACCAGGACCAGCGGGATCAGGATGTAGATGGTGACCACGGTTCTGAAAGCAGCAGAAATATTCAGCCCGATAAGATTGGCCACCACTGCGGTGGAGAACAGGATAAGCCAGTGCTGCAGCGCCATGGCGCGAATTTCAAGGATCAGATGACCCACCAGAAGGTAGGTAAGCATCTGGACAGCCGATATTAGCAGCAACACAACCACTTTGGAACTGAGATAGCTGAAGCGGCTCAGGTTCAGAAATTTTTCCCTATTCAGCAGCCGTGCGTCCCGGATAATTTCTTCTGCGCTGACGGTCATTCCAATGAACAGGGCCACAATGACGCACATGAGCAGAAAAGCTGGCAGGTTTTCATTTCCGTAGAAAACATAAGCATTCGGATCAGTCTCCGTACCGGTAATGTATTTGGTAAAATATCCCAGAATCAGAGCCAGCAACGGGGCTTCCAGAAAATTGACTGCCATATATTGTCCGTTGGCCCATTTTGTCATCAGATTGCGCAGACTGAATATTTTAAACTGTTTCCAGCGGTCGGGAATCCGGAAGGGATTCTCCGGAAGTGGTACTTTCTTGAACTGGGGCTTTTTATTGGCCTCGATATGTGTTTTGTACAACTTGTACCAGTCTTCCGGGCTGACCCTTCTCATCTGCGTGAGTTTTCCCCGCTGGTTGACCACCCTGGTTTCCACGATCTGCAGTACCTGTTCCGGATTTACATTCCCGCAGGTGGGGCAGTGACTTTCGTCTGCATTCACCTGTGCGGATAATTTTTTGAAGTATACCACGGCATCCAGGGGGGCTCCCTGGTAAATGGGATATCCGCCTCTGTCAAGTACCAGCAGCTTATCAAACAGCTTGTATACGAACGAAGAAGGCTGGTGAATATTGACAATCACCAGCTTTCCTTTCAGGGTAAGCTGTTTCAGCAGCAGCATAACCATTTCAGAATCCATGGACGATAAACCTGAGGTGGGTTCGTCGACAAAAAGGATGGAAGGTTGTCTGATCAGTTCCAGGGCAATATTCAGCCTTTTTCTCTGCCCCCCGCTGATGGTTTTGTTCAGTGGATCGCCTACTTTCAGGTGCTTGATGGGTTCCAGGTCCAGGTCGTGCAAAACCCGCATGACAGTGCGAAGGATTTTGTAATGCGAATAATCGGCAAAACATAGCCGTGCGTTGTAATACAGGTTTTCAAATACGGTTAGCTCCTCAATCAGCAGGTCGTCCTGAGGAACATACCCGATCACTCCTTCCAGTTTTTCCTTTTCCCTGTGCAGGTCGATGCCGTTGATCATGACCCTGCCTTCGTCGGGTTGCAGATTTCCGTTCAGAAGGTTCAGCAGGGTGGATTTGCCGGTGCCGCTGCCTCCCATAATACCGATAAGGTGGCCGGAACGGGCGGTGAAAAGAAAAGGTCTTATACCGTTATCGCTTCGCGGAAAGGAGAAGCCTAGGTTCTCGGCTGTGAAAAAGATTCTTGTTCCGGCAGAAGATGCAAAAAACCTCCTGGCCACCTCCCCGTGATAGACAGGCCTGATTTTAGGGCTGCGAATAACCGAACCGGCATCCAGGATGTAGGTCCTCCCCGGGAGTATATCATGGGCATTGAGTTGCAAATTTTTCTTTCCCAGGTATTTGAACAGAAAAGTCTGGCTGCTGCTGACCAGCGTAACAATGATCATTCCTTCCAGGTTGGGCCTGTGAATATGCCTCTGGAGCCGGTCATCCGCATCCGGACTTTGGTCAATCGTCAGCAGGCATTCGTCCGGGATCCCTTTTCCGTTATTGAGCACAAAGGATTTCAGCTGTTCGGTTTCAAATGGCTCGAATAAAAAAGTATCGGCCACAGTGGAAAGAAAATCCTCCTCTTTGTGGGTTATGCGGTGATCTTCGTTCACCAGTTCAATCAAACGGACATATACCAGGATCTTTTCTTCCTGAACCAGGCTTTCATTAATCTTTTCACATATGCGCAAAACCTTCACGTTTTCCGACGAACGTTTTTTTCTTCCGTGAACAGAATCGGCATCGGTTGCGGCCCGCTTGCTCGAGGCAATGTAATTATCATATAGCATGAGAAACTCTTCCAGTTGATCCCGGCTTACGTATATCCGGAGGTAGGATTCCACAATATTCCTGATACCCGCTGAAATATTCTGTTCCTGCAGGGTGCTGATGATAGCAAATAACTGGACCAGGGCTTTCAGAACAGACTCTTTCATTTTTTTCCGATATTATTCATAATTTGATAGGGATGTTTCCTCTCTTTGCCGGACAATAAAGAAACCAAAAATATGTTTATAAACGAACAATAAACGGACCCGGGATGAAACGAATATGGGTTTTTCTGTCTGTATTTCTGATAATCTGCGGGATGGCAGAAGCCGCCCCAAAATGGAGGTATTACTGGATTGAAGCCGTTCTGGGTGGAGGAGGAGCATGGTACAGTACCGATATTGGCCGGGCAGGTCTGACTCCGGTTCCTGCAGCCGGAATACGATATAAGTTCCACCATTCTTTTTCGGTGAAACTTCAGGGAACAGCCATGTTCTGGAATGGAACAGATGCCGGTACCATCGAATCATCCCGTGGCTATTCCTATTCTTCCTGGCTGGTTGAACCTTTGGCACAGCTTGATTTTATCATTTACCGAAGCAAAAAGGATATCCGGGGGTACAATGTGAGAGGCCTGGATATGGATATGCGAAAACTGGAAGTCTATCTGTTTTCCGGATTCGGAGGGGTTTATACCGCTCCGCAGCCTTCCGGTGATTACCCTGCCACTTTTCAGGATGATTTTAAGCGGTGGGCCAGGGTTATCCCGTTGGGAGCGGGAGTGAGGTACAATTTGAATTACCACTGGACCGTGCTGGCAGAAGCAGGTTACCGCTTTGTCCGTTCAGATTCTCTGGAAGGATTGAAAATAGGTCCGGGAAACGACCGGTTCATAATTGGCCTTGTACAAATCTGCTACCGTTTCGGAACAAGTCCTTCCTCATCGCTTAATACGAGATCCATTTAGTTGCCCGGTAAGCCGGTTTTTTCTTTGTCCTTTTGACCGGGAAGGGAGTATAAAGCATTGATTATGGGCAGGTCTTTCTTATCTTTGTAAGTAGCGTTAACCATTATGGCACATCATGAAAATCCATTCCCTCGCATTCAAAGAAGGTGAAAAGATACCTGTCAGGTATACCTGTGACGGAGAAAATATTTCACCATCCCTTTCCTGGAACGAAGTTCCTGAAGGAACCGAAACCCTGGCCCTTATTTGCGATGATCCGGACGCCCCGGTAGGGCACTGGGACCACTGGATTCTGTTTAATATCCCTGCTGATGAACCCGGCCTGCCGGAAGGAATTCCACCGGAAAAAATTTTGAAAAACGGGGCGATTCACGGTAGAAACAGCTGGGGAAGACTGGGCTATGGAGGGCCGTGTCCGCCATCCGGGGTGCACCGGTATTTTTTCCGCCTGTATGCTATGGATGAGGTGCTGGATCTGGCCGTGGGATCACCCGCTGAATTGCTGAAAAAGAGTATGGAAGGGCATATTCTGGCCCGTGCCGAATGCATGGGCAGATATTCCAGGACCGGCATCTGAACGGATATTTCTTCCTTTTCTCATTTTTTCTTTATTTTACTCCGGAATCGGATCAGAAAAACAACCACCGGAAAGTGAAATATCTTTGCGGAATACCTGTATGCCTGCACAACAGCTTCCGGCCAAATCCGGGCTTCCTGAGATATCGTTCCTTTTTAATTGTATGGTGGTGCTTTAGTATCCTGCCCGTTTCCGGGCAACAGGTACGTTCTGCTGAACTGTCTCTTGGTTTTGGCTACCCCGAATGGTTGCATGCCGGAGTGAGATTCAAAATGATGGAACAAGTGAAGTTGGGACTCTACCTGGGAACCATGCCCTCCATGTCGAAAATGCCAATCCGTATGCAGGTGGAAACCCAGATCCACCTCTGGGGAGAAGAACGTGATCTGGAATTCGGAAAATGGTACATCCGTACCGGTATGATGTATGGGGAAGACCCTTCCAATGATCATTCCCTGCATTTTTTTGATTTTTTTTCGGGGTTTGGCCGGGAATGGTTTTATAGCAATGATTTTGGCTTTCAAATCGATGCGGGAGTTCATGTCCTCCCATACGCGAGAAAAGAATATGCGTATTTTCGCGAGAAAGTGCCGTTCCGGATGATTCCCGGTTTGAGACTGCAAATATTTTACCGGTCATCCAGATACCTGAAACAGCATAGATAAATAATAATGAGTGATATTTTAAGAATATTAAAAAAAACTTTCGATTCATTAAATATTGCGAATTAATGTTTAAATTTAAATCCATGATATCATAACAGGAGAGGTCATTGATCAACGAAAAACTGTCTTTGCTCAAAAAAATGAAGTATTTGGTGGAAAAGATTTCTTTACGAGTAACTCCGTCAGGAGGGTTTCGTTGAATTTTCTGAAATGTAAACAGGAAGAAGATTACATGAGATGAATGCAACTAATTAACCGGATACCGGGTCTTGAAAGAAATGGCTTACTGAATGAAAGACTGATAAGTCGTGTTTCAGATGAAACAAAAAAAAATAGAATTGAATAGTAAATAACATAAGGCTGTAGAAAATAATTCCCCCATGTCCACTACCTCCTCATCAAAAAATATTCTTCATAGTTTATTATTTCTCCTGGCATTCCTCCTTTTTCCTGCCGGAATATACGCCCAGTCGTACAATATTGATGACTACGACGGACAGACAGTCAGTACCTGTTCGGGGACGTTCTATGACAGTGGGGGGCCAAGAACATTTATCTGGCCATGGGGTTGGGTTGGCGACTATGGTAATAACGAGGATTACACAGTAACTTTCTGTTCCGGTACCGGAAGTCCGATTATTTTTGATTTTAAGGAATTCAGAACCCGAACCGGAGATATTCTGACCATTTATGACGGACCGGATACCGGTTCGTCCCTGATGGGATCCTATCAGGGGAATACAGGACCTGGTGTGATTGTTTCGTCAGGAACCTGCCTCACTTTTGAATGGCATTCGGATGGTTCGGGTGTTAACAGGGGATGGGCTGCCGATATTTCCTGTCAGCCCGATCCGATGACCAATGATGAACCATGCAGCGCAATAGAATTGCCTGTAGGTATTTCCTGTCTGCCTGGGACATACACTACGGAGGGTTCCACCAATTCGGGTATCGATCCGGATGGTATCTGTACAAGTTACGAATCATATGGAGCCGGCAGTCAGGATGTATGGTTCAAATTCGCTGTACCGGCCTCCGGGCAGGTGATTATTGATACGGAGCCCGGTACAATAACCGACGGGATCATGGCTGCCTATGGAGGTGGATGTGAAACCCTCGACCTGAGCGATTTTATTACCTGTGATGATGATTATCACGGTGCATACGGGATGCCACGGATCAGCATGAGCGGCCTTACTCCAGATGATACTGTTTTTATCCAATTCTGGGAATGGCAGTCGGGAGAAGGTACTTTTAATATCTGTGTGTATGATCCCTGTGCTACTTTCGATGTCAGCATAGGCTCAACAACGGATGTGCTATGTAACGGGCTTGCTGACGGGACGGCTACCGCTGATCCTACAGGTGGACTGGAACCCTATTCCTATCTGTGGGATCCCACCGGGCAGACGAATCAGACGGCTACCGGTCTTTCTGCCGGCAGTTATACGGTGTACGTTACCGAAGCGAATGGATGCCAGGATTCTGCCACTGCAGTGATCAATGAGCCCGATCCGATCGACCTTACGTTTACTAAAGTAGATGAATCATGTTATGAAGCCAAAGACGGGGAGATTGACCTGACCGTTTCGGGAGGCACCGCTCCATACAGCATCTCCTGGTCAGGGCCCGATGGCTTCTCTTCCACCGATGAAGATATCCTGAACCTGGAGCCTGGATTGTACACGGTGAATGTGGTGGATGATAACGGGTGTAACGCATCCACCTCGATTAATATTGAAGAGGCTACACAGATCAATGTGACCGAAATTTCAGCCAGCCATCAGGATGTGAGCTGTCATGGTGGAAGTGACGGACAGATCGAGGTGACTGCCTCCGGAGGAACCAGTCCCTATGAATTCTCTATCGATGGGACCAATTATCAGGGATCAGGATTGTTCACCGGACTGGCAGCAAATACATATACGGTATATGTGCGCGATGCCAACGGATGTATAAACACAGAGACGGTGACGGTGGATGAACCGGCTACTCCTTTGAGCGGTAGCATTAATTCACAGACCAATGTGGAATGTCCGGGGTCCTCTACTGGAAGTGTTACTGTGGAAGGCAACGGTGGTACATCGCCGTATGAATATAGCATCGATGGAGGATTAAATTATTACAGTTCAGGCACCTTTGGCAGTCTGACCGATGGAGATTATACCGTAACCATCAGGGATGCCAATGGCTGCCTGTATGATGTGCCGGTAACCATTACGGCCCTGGATAATACTCCACCGGTGTTTGCCAGTACACCCGGTGATAAAATTGCTTCCTGTGATATATCTGAATTACCTCCTTATGCGGACTATACGGAATTCCAGGCAGATGGAGGCAATGTAACCGATAACTGCGGGGTGGATGAATCGTCATTTACCCTGGTCAGTGAGATTTCCGACGGTCTCTCCTGTCCGGAAACAGTGGAACGCACCTACCAGATCGCCGACCTGAGCGGGAATACGGAACAATATATCCAGACCATTACTGTCAACGATGGTACCGATCCGGTCATCAGCGGATGTCCTGCAGATATTGCTCAGGGTACGGATGCAGGTATATGCGGGGCATCAGTAAGCTGGGCACCTCCTGTTGCAACAGATAATTGCAATGTAGCAAGTTTTGTAAGTTCCCATAACCCGGGTGATGTATTTCCTGTCGGAACAACCACCGTTACCTATACTGCTACGGATGATTGCGGAAATACTGCCGTTTGTCAGTTTGATGTAACGGTAAACGATGCCGAACCCCCGGTGATCAGCGACTGCCCGGCCGATATTGGCCCTCTGGCGATGGATCCCGGTGCCTGCGGAGCCACCGTGACCTGGACCGATCCTACCGCCACAGACAACTGCGACGGAGTGGTGGCTGTAACAAGAACCGATGTCACGGGCCTCAACAGTGGCGATCTGTTCCCCGAAGGAATAACGACTATCTCCTACGAAGCCACAGACAGCGAGGGCAACACCTCGACCTGCAGCTTTACGGTTACGGTCGAGCCTGATGCCGAACCCCCGGTGATCAGCGACTGCCCGGCGGATATCGGTCCGGTAGCTATGGATCCCGGCGTTTGCGGAGCCACCGTGACCTGGACCGATCCTACCGCCACAGACAACTGCGACGGGGCAGTGGCTGTAACAAGAACCGATGTCACGGGCCTGAACAGTGGCGATCTGTTCTCTGAAGGCGTAACGACTATCTCCTACGAAGCCACAGACAGTGAAGGCAACACCTCCACCTGCAGCTTTACGGTTACGGTCGAGTCCGATGCCGAACCCCCGGTGATCAGTGACTGCCCGGCCG
>DSCJ01000078.1 GCA_011049175.1 Bacteroidota bacterium
AATTTAGGCTATTTTAGTAAATTCCGGTCACATTTCCCTGCATTTATGGTGAAACTTATTAACATAATATACTAATTATCAACAATATACGAATTTGTCGCCAGAAAATCAGCAAACCCTATTCTACCTGACCGTTTCCAGCAATACGTTGTAAAAACATAGAAATTTCCCATTTATGTATGCAGCATATAATCAGACAGATACACACTTGAAGTCAATCAAATTGTAAGAGAAATGAGGGGGAGAAAGATCTGAATGAACACATGGAAAACCTAAATATATAAGAAATCGTTTTCATAAATACATGAACATATCATGGCAAACAATGAATTGATTGAGGTGGATGGATCATTTAAGAAAAAACTTTCACTCAGACCGTTTGGCAACTGAAAATTTATTTCTACATTTAAGAACACAAAGTGGTACATCCCGGTAAACCATGTGGGGAAAAGGATATATAACCATCCTGCCTGTATGTGTGATTCTTGTTCTAACGGCTTCCTGCAGGAACCGGCAGGAACAATCCCTGTCGCCTCTTCCTCCTGCAGCAGATTCCGCCCGTATCATCGGAGTGGAAACGGAAAGGTTATCTCCTGAACCTTTCAGCCTGGAGATCGTGAGTAACGGAAAAATCCAGTCAGCCCGAAAGGCAGTGATCCCCTTCCGGGTGGAAGGCATAATCACAGGCGTATTTGCGGAAAACGGCCGGCGGGTCACCGCCGGTCAGCTTCTGGCCACCCTGGAAACGGAAAAATACAGGCTGGCTCTGGAAAAAGCCCGTAACGAGCTGGAACGTACCGCCCTCGAAATGGAAAACCTGCTGCTGGGATTCGGTTACACCCTGTCCGATTCGGTTCGGGTTCCTCCTGCCCAGTGGAATACGGTGCTGGTTCAGAGCGGTTATAACCAGGCCCTTACGGCTTTTCGCGAGGCGGAATACAACCTGTCGCATACCCGCATCACAGCTCCTTTTGAGGGTGTGGTGGCCGATCTGTGGGCCGAACCTTACAACCATACCTCGGCGTATGATTTTTTCTGCACCCTGATTGATGTACAGACCATGGAAGTTGTTTTTCCCGTGCTGGAATCGGAAGCCGGAGGAATAGACCCCGGTATGCCGGTTAGGATCGTTCCCTATGCTGGTGAACGCGCGATCAGAGGCCGTGTGACCACGGTCAATCCGCGGGTAGATGAACACGGGCTGGTAACCGTCACCGCAAGTCTGGAAAATACGGGAAATATACTGATGGAGGGGATGAATGTGCAGGTGACGGTGGAGGAGGTGCTGCCCGCCTGCCTTTCGGTACCGCGAAATGCCGTGGTGCTGCGGCAGGGCCGGCAGGTAGTGTTTACCTTCCACAATGGGCTGGCTCTGTGGAACTATGTGGAAACGGGCCCGGAAAACAGCCACCGGATTGTCATAACTGCCGGACTGGAGGAAGGCATGGAGGTAATCGTTTCGGGCAACCTGAATCTGGCCCATGAAACACCGGTTGTCCGGAGAAACCTTCCCGATAAATAACCGGTTCCACAAAGAGGCGGTACAGCCCATGGCGCGTTCAACAGCATACGGATTATCGGCTTTTACCCTGAATGTGGTCCTGGTTATTCTGGTTTTTGCAGGGTTGGCCGTTATTCCGCTCCTTTCCGTCAAGCTGAATCCCACCACCACCCTTCCTTCGGTCACGGCAGCCTGGACCTGGCCGGGTGCCTCGGCAAGGATCATCGAGGCGGAAGTGACATCCCGCCTGGAAGGAATCTTCAGTACAATGAAAGGAGTGCGCCGGGTGACTTCCCGCTCGGAGAAAGACCGGGGAAGTGTAACGGTTGAGTTTGACCGGTCGGCCGACATGGATTTTGCCCGGTTTGAAATATCGGGGCATATCCGCAGGGCTTACTCCCGTTTTTCCGAAGGGGTAAGCTATCCCGTGATCAGTATGAACCGGCCCGATGAAGAAGCTGAAATCCAGGTGCTGGCCTATACACTGAATGCCAGCGCCAGCCCTCAATACATAGGCCTGTACGCGGAAGAGCATTTCCGCGTGCCGCTAAGCCTCATTGAGGGGGTACACGAAGTGAGGATATACGGGTATACGCCTTTTGCCCGGATCGTTCGCTATGATCCCCGCAGAATGCATTCGCTCGGCCTGCAGCCTTCCCACCTCAGGCAGGCCATGGCCGGAGCAGTGGAAAAACACGATGTGGGATTTGCCCGCGATAAACCCGGCAGGCAGGAGTTTCTCGTTCTTACTTCCGGACGGTCAGGCTCCCTGCCATGGGAAAGTATCCCGGTTGCTGAAAAAGACGGAAGGATAATCCGCCTGGGCGATGTGGCCGAAGTGCGGTATGCCTCTATGCCACCATCGTCGTATTTCCGTGTCAACGGGCTGAACACAGTTAACCTGGTAATCTATGCGGAAAAACAGGCCAACCAGCTGGCCCTGGCCAACCGGGTGAAAAAAAGGATGGAAGAACTGTCAGGCCGGCTTCCCCCGGGGTATTCCCTGGTTAACCTTTACGATTCCACCCTATTCCTGAAACAGGAACTGAAAAAAATAGTTTACCGTACCCTGTTCAGTGTCCTGTTTCTGCTGTCCTTTGTTTTTCTGGTCAGCCGCCGGTTCAGGTACCTGCTGATCATTGCCCTCAGCCTGTTCGCTAACCTGGCCGTAGCATGCTTTTTCTATTACGTTTCCGGTCTGGAAATCCACCTGTACACCCTGGCCGGCATTACCGTATCGCTCGGCATTATTATCGACAATACCCTGGTGATGGCCGATCACATCAGGTACCACCGCAACCGGAAAGCATTTATTGCAGTGCTGGCGGCCACCCTCACTACCGTGGCGGCCCTCACGGCCATTTTTTTTCTCGAGGAAAGCATCAGGCTGAACCTGGCTGATTTTGCACGGGTGGTCATCATCAACCTGTTGGTTTCTCTTACCGTGGCCCTGGTCTTCCTGCCGGCCCTGATGGAAAAGATCCCTGTGTACGTTGAAACGAACCGGCGGCGCATCAGGCAACTGAGGCGATCGGTCAGGTGGAGCCGGCGGTACCGGCGGCTGCTGCAGTTTGCACTGAAAACCCGGTGGGTATGGATCGTGCTGGCGGTTCTGGCGTTCGGCCTGCCGGTGAACCAAATCCCCGACAGGTTGGAGGGGGAGGGCCGGGTGGCAAAATGGTTTAACCATACCCTGGGTAGCTCTTTCTTTGTGCAGGATGTGAAGCCGGTACTCTACAAACTGGCGGGAGGCTCGCTCAGGCTGTTCTCCCTGTATGTGTTCGACCGGTATTATTATCAGACACCCGAACGGACCACCCTGTATGTAAGGGTATATATGCCGGAAGGCGCCACCCTGGAGCAGATGAATGAAGTATTCACCGATCTGGAGAATTTCCTGGCGCATTACAGCGAAGTGGAACAGTACCAGTCGCATATCGGCAACGCACGAAGGGGAACCATGGTTATTTATTTCAGGAAGGAATATGAAAACGGCCCGTTTCCGTATTATTTGAAGTCAGAACTGGAGCAATATGCCGTGTATACAGGAGGTGCGGATTTTTCCATTTTCGGCGTGGGGCAGGCTTTCAGCAATGTGTACTTTACGGGGTTTACCAATTCTTCCGTGGTGCTGACCGGTTACAATTATGACGAACTGCTGGAATATGCCCGGCGCATTGCCCTAATGATCATGGAACAACCCAGGGTAAGGGAGGTGTTGCTCCGGGCCGGCGACGGCCGGTACCAGGGCAATGTGGAAGACCTGCGTTACCTGGAACTCGATCCGTCACGGCTGCCGGGCGGTCCTGCTTCGCTGCTTCCGGTGTATGCTATCCTCACAGAATACGGTGCCGGCCGGGAACCGTTTCTGTATATCCCCGGAGAGAGGTTGTGGGAGCCGGTAGTGCTCGAACCGAAAGATGCGGAAAATTTCAGCACCTGGGACCTGTTTCATCAGCCTTTGGAAAGTGAGCCCGGGAAAATGCTGCGGCTGGCCGGTTTCGGAACCATACGGGTGGAAAAGGGAGAAGACCTGATCATGAAAGAAGACCAGCAATATCAGCTGACCGTGGCATATGATTATATCGGGCCCGACAAAATGGCAAGAATAGCGGAAGATACCGCGGTTGTGCGGGCCAACCGCATGATGCCCATGGGGTACCGGGCCGCCCACCGCGACTGGTACTACCGGTTCGGGCAGGATGGGAAATCCTACCGGCTGATCCTCCTGATCCTTCTCATGGTATATATTATTTGTGCCGTTTTGCTCGAATCGTTTACCCGTCCCCTGGCGGTGATCGCTACCGTGCCGTTTTCATTCATAGGGGTATTCCTTACTTTTTATTTGTTCGGGCTGAGCTTCGACCAGGGCGGGTTTGCTTCCTTTTTACTGTTGAGCGGACTCACAGTGAATGCTTCACTGTATATTCTGAATCAAATGGCAGTACTGGAAAGGAAAGCCTCCCGCCCTGCCGGGATAGACCTGTTCCTCAAAGCTTTTCAGGCAAAGGTGATCCCGGTTTTTCTCACCACCATTTCCACGGTGGTGGGTCTCATCCCTTTTCTGATGGGCGGCCAGTCACAGGTGTTCTGGTTTGCCCTTGCTGCCGGCAGCATCGGGGGACTGGTATTTTCCATCCCGGCCGTATTGTTCCTGCTTCCCCTGGTCATGGGGAATATGCAGAGAGAGGGTAAACCTGCCACCGGAAAATGATCTGTTCATGGAAATCACCGGCAAAATAACATTTGGCAAATGGTCAGATTCCTGATACACCGGCCCGTAGCCGTGGTCATGACCTATGTGGCCCTGTTGCTTATGGGACTGGCAGCCCTTACCAGGCTTCCCGTGGCACTGATGCCCGATATTGATATTCCCGGCATCACTGTTAGGGTGGAATGGAGGAACAGTTCCTGCGAGGAACTGGAAACCACCGTGGTAACCCCCATCCGCCGGCAGCTTCTGCAGGTGAGCGGACTGGAGGATATCACCGGCGAAACCCGGAACGGGACCGCTTTGCTCCAGTTGCGTTTCAAATACGGCACAGCGGTTAATATGGCTTTTATCGAGGTGAATGAGAAAATTGACCGGGTGATGGCCGGCCTTCCCCGCGATATGGAACGCCCCCGGGTGATCAGAGCCAGTGCGACCGATGTGCCGGTATTCTATCTGAACCTGTACCGGGACGACCTGCAGGCCGATGAAGGATTCCTGGAGATGAGCGAATTTGCCGATCAGGTGATCCGGAAACGCATCGAACAATTGCCCCAGGTGGCCCTGGTGGATATTACAGGCCTGAACTTTCCCGAACTGGTAATCATCCCCGACAGGCAGAAGCTGTATTCCCTGGGTATGGGTCATGAAGATATCAGGCAGGCCCTGGTGAGGAGCCATTTCAGCATGGGGAACATGACGGTGCGCGAAGGGCCCTACCGGTTCATCATTCGTTTTTCCACAGTGCTGCGATCGGTGGAGGATGTGAAAAATATTTTCGTGGAAGCCGGCAACAGGGTCATGAAACTGGAAGAGCTGGCAGAGATCCGCCTGTCAGGGCGGGAAAGGGCAGGGATGTTCTTTGCAGACGGGCATCCGGCGGTCAGCATGGCCATTATCCAGCAGGCCGATGCCCGGATGGCCGGGCTGAAGAAGGAAATGACCCGGTTGATGGAAAGTTTCAGGAAAGACTACCCCGGGCTTCGGATGGAGCTGGTTCGCGACCAGAGCAGTTTTCTGGAATACAGCATCCGCAATCTCCGCTCGAGCCTTCTGATGGGGGCCCTGCTGGCCTTTGCCGTTATGTTCCTTTTCCTGCGCGACCGCAGGTCGCCCTGGCTGGCCGGGATCAGCATTCCCGTTTCGGTGGTCATCAGCTTTCTGTTCTTCCACCTGGCCGGTCTTTCCGTCAACCTGATCTCGCTCTCGGGGCTGGTGCTGGGGGTGGGGATGATCATTGACAATTCTATCATCGTGATCGACAACATTCTGCAGTACCTGGCCAGAGAGAACGATCCCGAGGAAGCCTGCGTAAAGGGAACGAACGAGGTGATCAGGCCGCTGATCTCATCGGTGCTTACCACCTGTGCGGTATTCGTTCCCCTGGTGTTCCTCAGCGGAATGGCCGGGGCTCTGTTCCGCGACCAGGCTATAGCGGTAAGTATCGGCCTGGGAGTGTCGCTGCTGGTGTCGATTACCCTGCTGCCGGTACTTTTCTATGCTTTCAGGAAGAAGGCGTCACAGCTCAGGTACGAACCCACCCTGGCGGAGAAGCAATATGAAAAAGGGTTGGCTGCCGTGTTCCGGAACAGGGCCCTGTGGCTTGCGGTATTTGCCCTTTCCATCCCCCTGGCGGTTGTCCTGTTCAATATTCTTCCCATGGAGACCATGCCACGGCTCTCGCGCAACGATGTGATGGTGAAGATCGACTGGAACGAGAATATCAGCCTGGATGAGAACCATATCCGGGTACAGCAACTGCTTCGCGGGCTGGAAGAGCCTCTGATGGTATCAAATTGCTGGATTGGCGAACAACAGTATATGCTGGAAAAAGAGGAAGAGGAAAGCCCGGCTACGGTGAAACTTTACCTGCAGGGGAGGAATGCCGGTACACCCCGTCGGGTGAGACATGAAATTACCGCCTGGCTTGAAAGGAATTACCGCGGTGCGCGGGTGTCGTTCGGTCCTCCCCTCACGGTTTTCGAGCAGCTTTTTGGAGGGGAGGATGTCCCCCTGGAAGCACGGATATCTTTAAAAGAAGTAGAATCTGTTCCTCCGGTGGATGCAATGCATGCCCTGCTCGGTTCAATAAACCAAAAGCTTCCCGGGGTGAAATTCCGCCCGCTTCCCGTGCAGGAATATACCCTTCTGCGCATGGATGCCGAGCGGCTGTTGCTATACGGGGTTTCTCAGGAAGAGCTGGCAAACCGGCTCAGGACCCTGTTCAGGGGACGGGAAGTGGAAACCCTCCGTACCGGCTCGCAGCTTATCCCGGTGGTGATACATGAACACAGGCAGCCGTTGGTAGATGTGTTGCGGCAGGCCCTGATCAGGGCAGAGTCGGGGGCGATGATCCCCCTGCAGGCTCTGGTTTCACCTGAAAAACAAACCGGTTACCGTATCCGGTTTTCCGGCCGGCACGGGAATTATGTTCCCCTGGTCCCCTTGGAGGGAACAGGCCGGGTAGAGGACACGGTCCGGGGCATTCGGCAGGCAGTGGATGAATGGCCCGGTTTGAGGGTGGAGTTTACGGGCGGTTATTTTCAGGCCAGGGGCCTTTTTTCCGAAATGGTATGGGTGCTGCTGATATCCCTGCTGCTGCTTTACTTTATCCTGGCGGCCCAGTTCGAATCGCTTGCCCAGCCCCTCATCGTTATGCTGGAAATCCCCCTCGACCTGGCGGGATGTTTTTTCATGCTTTGGGTTTTCGGTGGCGGGATCAATATCATGTCGATGATCGGCGTGGTGGTGATGGCCGGGATCATTATCAACGATTCCATTCTGAAGGTGGATACCATCAACCACCTGCGCATGGAGGGGTTGCCCCTGGAAAAAGCCATCCGGGAGGGAGGGCTCAGGCGGTTCAAGCCGATTCTGATGACCACGCTGACCACCGTGCTGGCTTTGTTTCCCCTGTTGTTCGGCCATGCCCTGGGTTCAGAGCTGCAACGTCCCCTGGCCCTGACGGTGATCGGCGGGCTGACCCTGGGTACGGCCGTGAGCCTGTATTTTATTCCCCTGGCTTACTCCTGGCTTTACCGGCATAAAAAATAAAGAAAACGGAAGAAGCTGAGCAGAATAAATCCCCTGTCAGGCACACTAAATCCGGCAGGGCATGCGAGCGCCATCAGGCTGAAGGGCAACTAATTTCTCAAGATGGCAGGTCCGTCTGATACCATAAAAAAATATCGGAACGGGTGCTTTCTGAATATTCAGGAATGATTTGACCACGAAAGACCCGAAGGGAAACTCAAAGGGCACAATAAACAGGTAAATAGTTGTATGTCCTTAGTATCTTTCACAGGTCCCCTGGATCGTGGCAGGCTTTTCCCCGCCGTTGTTTTTCCATAAAACCATCAGCAGCCGGAGGGTTTTTTGCATGCTTTTTTGCCCCACAAAAAAGCATGTCTCTTCGTTTTGGGAACGGAGCGAAACAGCGGCCGGTGGGATGAATATACCAAATAGTAAATGGCAGGAACGAATTATTATTTCACATGACAAGTGATGGGTTTCTTTCTGTCTCATCCTATTCATTAAAGGCTAAGGATTTTTCCTGACTCAATATCCTTCCGTCTACCTCACTCGACCCCTTCCGTCTCCACCCGCCGTAGGCGGGCGGATTCACCTTCCCTTGCCAGGGGAAGGATTTATGACGACCATGAAAGGCGGGGTGGTTGGTGGAAAACCCGCTTCTCTTTCAGAAGGACTATGTGGAATCATTAGTGTCCACTAAAAATTAAAGCACAATTGAACACTGTTGCCTACAATCATATCATCCACAGATTCTGGCGTTTCGAAGAGTTTCCTGATCGGAGTCTTGTCGAAAAGAGACACAC
>DSCJ01000017.1 GCA_011049175.1 Bacteroidota bacterium
AGTAGCTGTTGACGCTCCTCTTCACTGAGTTTTTCAATAGCCTGTTTAATTTCTGACAATTCTATAACAGCATTTTTTTCAAATATACAAATAATTGCTGATTATATCATAACAAAGCCAGTTATCAACGTAGTTATCTACGTAGTTATTGTTATTACATGCACTAATATCAGGGCCTTTTGTTCATTTGAAATATTTTTTATACAAATATTTTCGTAAGATACTTTGAATTATCGTGAAAAAAATCCAATTTTGAAGGGTTCTCCGGGACCTGCCTGTTCTGTGTTATTGTAGGATGGCTAATTATTATGAAAAAGGACAAACCATGAGCCGGGTGCATTTTATTGCCATAGGAGGAGCCGTGATGCACAACCTGGCCATTGTGCTGAAAAAGAAAGGATACCGGGTTTCCGGCTCCGACGACGAGATCTTCGATCCTGCCCGGAGGCTGTTGCAGCAGCACGGACTGCTTCCCCCGGAAACCGGCTGGTTCCCCGAAAAGATCACCCCCGGGCTCGAGGCAGTGATCCTGGGAATGCATGCCCGCCCCGACAATCCCGAGCTTCTCCGGGCCCGGGAGCTGGGCATTCCCCTGTATTCCTTTCCCGAATACATGTTCACGCAAACACAGAACAAGCGTCGGGTGGTGATCGGGGGCAGCCACGGGAAAACCACCGTTACCTCCCTGGTGATGCATGTGCTGAAGGTGGCCGGGATCCGTTTCGATTACCTGGTGGGCGCCCGCCTGCCCGGATTCGACACCATGGTGGGTCTGGATGAAAAAGCAGAGCTGGCTGTTTTCGAGGGCGACGAGTACCTCAGCTCGGCCCTCGATCCCCGTCCGAAATTCCACTGGTACCGGCCCCATACCGCCCTGCTCACCGGCATATCCTGGGACCACATGAATGTATTCCCCACCCGGGAAGAATACATCGGAGCCTTCCGACACTTCATCCGGCTGATCGAACCCGGAGGAACTCTGATCTATTTTGCCGGTGATCCCTGGCTGGAGGAAATAACAAAAGAAGCCCCTGAGCATATTACCCTCATTCCCTACCAGGATCATCCACATACCACGGAAAACGGCCATACCTTCCTGATACACAATAAACAGCAGGTACCCGTGAACCTTTTCGGCCGTCATAACATGGAAAACATGGCCGGGGCATACCGGGTGTGCCGGGAGCTGGGCATCGGCAACAATGACTTCTACCGGGCAGTCTCCACCTTTACGGGAGCAGCCCGGCGGCTGGAGAAGCTGGCTGAAAACCGGCATACAGCCGTATATTACGATTTTGCCCATGCCCCTTCAAAAGTAAAAGCCACCGTTCAGGCTATGGCAACCAGGTACCCAGGCCGCCGGCTCTTTGCCTGCCTGGAACTGCACACCTTCAGCAGCCTGAACCCCGCATTCCTTCCCCATTACCGGGGAACCCTCGACATGGCTCACCGGGCGGCGGTATATTACAATCCTGAAACGGTTGCCCTGAAAAAACTTCCGTCCCTGTTGCCCGCCCAGATCCGCGAGGCTTTCGGGAAGCCGGGTCTGGAGGTGTTTACCAGTGTCGATTCCCTGTGGAACAGGCTGCAGGAAGAAACCTGGGCCGGCCGGAACCTGCTGATGATGAGTTCGGGAAATTTCGGCGGAAAGGATGTGCAAAAGCTGGCCGGGAATATTACACAGGATAAGCAGGAGGCGGGGCACAATATGGATTTATTGTGAAGCGCTTGCGGAAACTCCATGCATCAAAACGGCAGAAAAAGATATTTTTAATAACAGATTTTGTCGGATGTATGCCTGCATGTGTTAATTTGCGAACTTCCCCACATGTTATTCCGTAACCAAACTAAATTGATGCACAACATGAAATTGAAAAGCTTTACTCTGCTGCTGGCCGTGATAATGACAGCGGCGGTTGCAGCACAGCAAACCCCGGTCACCAGGGCAAATTACGAGCTGGCTGCCCGGTTTTCACCCAAAAAACTGGAAAAAATGGTATTCACCACCCGTGTGGATCCCCACTGGCTGAAGCTGAGCGAACGGTTCTGGTATGAGTACGAAACCAGCGAAGGGAAAATGTTCTACCTGGTTGACCCTGAAAAACAGTCCCGTAAACCCCTGTTCGACCCGGTAAAAATGGCCGCCGATCTTACCCGGCTGAGCCAGGATCCCTGGGATGCCAAGCATCTTCCCATCAAAGAGATCCGGTTCAATGAAGATGAAACGGCTTTTATTTTCGGCATTGAAAGCTCCCAGGATGAAGAACCGGAAGAAGGAGAAGAAACGAAAGGGAAACCCAAAAAGAAAATGCTGTATTTTGAATATACCCTGGCAACCGCCGACCTGCGTATGCTGGAAGAGTATGAGAAGCCGAAAGACAAGCCCCGCTGGGCCAACATTTCCCCCGACGGGGAAACAATCGTCTTCTCACGGCATTACAACCTGTACTGGATGGACCGGGAAAACTACGAAAAAGCCCTGGAAGACGAAGAAGATTCGACCATTGTGGAGCATGCCCTCACAACCGACGGAGTGGAATACTACGAATACGGTTCCGGAGGACGCGGAGAAACCAATGTAGACAAGGAAAAGAACAAGGACAAGCGGAAGCCTGTGTACGGCATCTGGTCGCACGATTCGGAAAAATTCGCCCTGATCCGCACCGATGAACGGGAAGTGAAGGAACTGTGGGTAATCAACTCCATTGCCGAACCCAGGCCCACCCTGGAAACCTACAAATACCACATGCCCGGCGAAAAGGAAGCTCCCCGCGACGAACTCCTGATCTTTGAAATTGTTTCGGGTAACCGGGTCGAGGTAAAGGCCGAGCGTTTCCCCGACCAGAGCCTTTCGCTGCTGCAGGCCCCGCGAAAAGAAAAGAACCGGGATGACGAATACACTCCTTCCCTGTGGCTCTCGGAAACTTCCGATAAGCTGTACTTCACCCGCACCAGCCGCGACCTGAAACGGATCGATGTGTGTGTGGCCGATGCTTCCACCGGCGAGGTAACCCCTCTGATCGAAGAACGGATGAACACCTACGTAGAGCTGAGGAACCTGGGGCTGGTAAATAACGGAAAAGAACTGATCCACTGGTCGGAACGCGATGGCTGGGCACATTTCTACCTGCACGACGGGGAAGGCAACCTGAAAAACCAGATCACTTCGGGGCCCTGGCACTGCGAAGATATTGCCGGGATTGACGAAAAGGCCCGGGTATTGTACTTCACAGCCAACGGGCGCGAGGAAGGCGAAGACCCCTACTACCTGCACCTGTACCGGGTAAACTTTGACGGCAGCGGGCTGAAGCTGCTCAACCCGGAAAATTTCGACCATGCAGTGCGTATGTCCGATTCACACCGGTTTTTTGTGGATAATTTTTCACGGGTGAACACCGTGCCCCGTTCGGTGCTGTACGATAACCAGGGCAGGAAGGTACTCGACCTGGAAACGGCCGATCTTTCGCTGCTGTTTGCCGCCGGGTACCGTTTCCCGGAAACATTCAGGGTAAAAGCCGACGACGGCATCACCGACCTGTACGGAGTAATGTACAAACCCTTCGATTTTGATTCCACCCGGAGCTACCCCCTCATTGAGTATGTGTACCCGGGGCCTCAGACCGAATCGGTAAATAAATCGTTCTCAGCCCGTATGGACCGGCTTGACCGGCTGGCCCAGCTGGGATTTATTGTGATCACCGTGGGCAACCGGGGAGGCCATCCCGGCCGTTCGAAATGGTACCACAATTACGGATACGGCAACCTGCGTGATTACGGCCTGGCCGACAAGAAAGCCGCCGCCGAGCAGCTGGCCTGGAAGCATCCCTTCATCGACATCAACCGGGTGGGCATCTTCGGCCATTCGGGCGGAGGGTTCATGTCTACCGCCGCCATGCTGGTGTATCCCGATTTTTTCAAGGTGGCCGTTTCCTCTTCGGGGAACCATGAAAACAACATTTACAACCGCTGGTGGAGCGAAAAGCATCACGGGGTTCAGGAAATTCAGGATACCAGCGGGAACGTGCGTTTCGAGTACGATATTGAGAAGAATTCCGAACTGGCCAAAAACCTGAAGGGGCACCTGCTGATCACCACCGGCGACATTGACAACAACGTTCATCCCGCGGGCACTGTTCGCCTTGCCAATGCCCTGATCAGGGCCAACAAGCGTTTCGATTTCTTTCTGTTCCCGGGGCAAAGGCACGGTTACGGCAACATGGACGAATATTTCTTCTGGCTCAGGGGCGAATATTTCTGCCGTCATTTGCTGGGAGATACACGCTCCGAAGTGGACATTGTGGAAATGAACCTGGAAAAGGAACAGAACGGCAAGTAACCCGATCGCACCCCAGGGGAAAAGCGGCAGAAATGCCGCTTTTTTTTTGTCCGATGTCTGACGGTCAGGCAAATCCGGGCGGGAGACATATTCCCGGTCACTGGTTTTTTTCAATAAAACGAAAAAACGGCTTCCGGAGGGGTAACCTTTTTGCGTTTTATGGAACTATATGTGAAAAACCATCACTCATCAGCACCATGAAAGCAGAAACACCCGATTTCCGTCTGGTACCCCTCAGCAGCGGCACTTTCCGGATTGATGTTCTGAAAGGCCGCTTCACACGTGAAGATGCACGCAGGCTTCCCGGCTGTTATTTCAGTCTGGACCAGAGAGCCTGGCTTATTGGCAGGCAGGAAAAGCCAGCCGCCCATCCTTCATCAGAAGAGGACAGCAAGTCGCACATACCCCCCGGACGCACCCGAAATCTGGAGATAGAACTCGACCGGCACACCGGGGGAGTCAGGATCAGGTTTCACCGCAATCCCGGGTGGAACGCCATACTGTCAGGGGAAGAAAGAGCCCGTTGGGACTCTGACAGGAAAGAATGGAAAATGACGGGAGGCAAAGAAGCAATAAAACGCATTGTCAGGTTGTTCATAGAAGAGCCCTGTGAAATGAAGCTGAGGATAAGCGGGAACAGGCCGAACGGGAACGGGAAATGGCAGGGAGTGAACGGCCCTGATCACTGTCCCCGGTCTTTTCTCCGGAACATGAAAGAGCGCGGATACAGCCAGCGGTCGGTTATGATTTACCGGAGCCATATCAACCGTTTCCTGCATGTTATCGGAGCGGAAAATGCCCGGCAAATTTCCATAACTAGGCTTTGTGATTACATCATTGACCAGGTGGCTGACCATGAATATTCGCCGGCCACCCACAACCAGCTGATCAATGCCCTGCAATTATTCTATGCCCTGGAATACAACCGGCACATTAACGGAAGGCTGCTGCCCCGCCCGCAGCTTTCCCATCATGCGCCCAAAACCCTGTCGCCCGGCGAAGTCATGCGGATTCTCGAAGCCACGCCCGGCTTGAAAAACCGCACCCTGTTCACGCTGATTTACGGCACGGGCATGCGGGTATCGGAAGCGGCCGGGCTGCTGTTGAGCGACCTGGACGAGGAACGGGAATCGGTGAGCGTGCGTGATGCAGAAGGGCGGATTGTAAGAAAAGTCATGTTATCGCCGGGGGTACTGGAGCAGATCAGGGTTTACCGGGAGAAAGAAAGGCCTGATGATTATTTGTTTCCGGGACGCAACGGGAATCATTATTCGGTACGGAGCATACAGATGGCCTTCAAGCAGTCGCTCAGGAATGCAGGCATTGACCGGGACGTACCGGTACAGGTATTGCGGCACAGTTTTGCAGCCCATTTGCTCGACCGGGGGGCCGGTTTGAAGAAAGTGCAGGGCCTGCTGGGACATCGCAGCCGCCGCACCACCGAGGTTTATGCACGGCAGGATGAAGAATTCCCGGACAGGACCCGCCTTTTGCCCGATGTATTAAGGCGGGTGGATTAGCAGGCAGTCTTCCGGGGATGCAACCGAAAAAACATATCCGGATTGAACGGGGCAATCATTATGGAGATTCCCGGTTGCTGGTACATTTTGAATACGACCGGGAACTGATCGGCCTCATCAAACACGTCAGTGGCGCGCGGTGGAGCAACAGCCTGCATTGCTGGCATCTCCCCGACAGGCTGGACGTGCTTGGCGAATTGCTGGAACAATTCAGGGGAAAGGCAGTGATCGATCAATCGGCCCTGTATCAGCGTCATTCATTGCGGCCGCCTACAAAGAGACCTGAAAACAGATCGGGAAAAGCCAGTGGCAGCGCTGGTTTAACTGCCTCACAGAAAGGGGCGCTTGAGGCTTTGAAGAAGTATATGGAGCACAAGCGGTATGCCCGTTCCACAGTGGAGAATTATATCAGTTCGCTGGGTACTTTCTTTGAATATGTGGGTAAAAAAAACATACGTGAGATCAGGGAAAAAGACATCATTGATTTTGTTCACGGGCACATTTTAAGGAAAGGGCTGAGCCATTCATACCAGAACATGGTGATCAGTGCTCTCAAATTGCTGTACGGGGAAATATACCACACTCCCCTGTCACTGGATCAATTGCAGCGCCCGCGGAAGGAGAAGCCCCTGCCCAATGTACTGAGCAAGGAGGAGGTAAGAAAGATTCTGGAGGCACCAGGGAACTTAAAGCACCGGGTTATGCTGGCCCTTTTGTACGGTTGCGGATTACGGAGAAGCGAAGTGCTGAATTTACGGCAAGCCGACATACAGCAGGACAGAGGGGTATTGATGGTAAGGCAATCGAAGGGGAAGAAGGACCGGGTTATTCCCTTACCGGAAAAATTTCTGAACCTGCTGGATGAATATTATCGGGCATACCGGCCCATCCATTTTGTATTTGAGGGGCAGAAGGCAGGCACTTCCTACAGTGCTGCAAGTCTTGAGAAAGTTTTGAAGCGAGCCTGCCGGAAGGCCGGGATCAGCAAACCGGTAACCCTGCACTGGTTGCGGCACAGTTATGCCACGCATTTACTGGAGAGCGGGGTAGATTTACGTTATATCCAGGAGTTGCTTGGTCATCAGAGCTCAAAGACCACGGAGATTTACACGCATGTAAGTTTCAACCGTTTAAAAAATATACGCAGCCCGTTGGATGATCTATAGAAAATACGTAATTTAATGCAGACAAAAAGAACAAAAAGTATGACTAAATACCCTGAACGGGGTTTTATGATTACTTTTTGTCTGACTATATACAAGTTAGCTGAAATCCTAGAATTCTTTGGCATTAGAATAATACTGTAGTCAATTAGTCTGAAGAAGGAATGATGATATGATCCGTATTATGGTCTTAATGTATTTAGCATGTTGGTTTTCATTTATTATTGGATATCTTTTTATCCGTTCAGGGTCAAGGTCAGCAAGAAAGTTAGAGAAATTTGTATGGAATTCACGTATTAGAAAGTTTCAAATCCAGCCATTCAGAGAAATTTTAAGACTATATGAGCAGAAAATTTTTTTATTGTTGTTTCTTCTAGTAATTGGAATAAATTTTACTATGGTAATCTTTCAAGCTATTGCTGGTTTAATCCTTATTGCACCTGTGATAGTTTTATATCAAGGATTTTTTGTAGGATTATTAATTGCTCAAGCTGATAGAAAGACAGCTCTTTTTTCTTTATTTGTACTTATTTTTGAGTTAGGAGCCTTTTCAACGGCTGGGGCGATAGGGTTAAGTACAGGAATTGATTGGATTTTTATGAAAGTATCATTTACAGATAGTATCAAGAATGTAATAGCACAAGGGAATTATTTTATTCCAATAATATGTTTGTTTTTAAATGGTCTATTTGAAGCTTCCGGAGTGTTCCTTGGGATTGAAGGTGTTCCAGGAGTTAAAGCGGTTAAAGAGCAATTATTCAAATGAAAACTGCTGTACATCAAAGGCATTATAAAAAGAGATTGCTAATGTATTTACGACGGACTTCAGCTAACAGCGAATATGCGGCTACGGCCATTCGGCCTGCGCCCAAACTGACCTTCCCATTCGGTCGGTCAGCTTCGCATATTCGCGGAACGTTAGCAGTAATAATAACAAACTAAACATTATAGGAGGATTTATCATGAAAAACTTAAAAAATCTAAAACTTTTAATTGCAGTATTTTGCATTCTATTTTCACTTATTGTGACCGCTCAAGAGGTTGAAAAAGAAATTATTCCCATTTACACTGGAAGCGATATTCGGTATGATGATAAAATAGGATTTGAGGAATTATCCTTCATAGTTGACGAGTCTACTGTACAGACTACTGAAGGTGTTTTAAGACGATTATTTTGTCGAGCCCCTGAGGAACGCTCTCCGCTTGAAATAATAAGGAACTACGAAAAAGCAATAAAGGATATG
>DSCJ01000051.1 GCA_011049175.1 Bacteroidota bacterium
AGAGAAGAATCAGCCAGTTTATCAGGTCGGGTTAGCAGGGGATTGTATGCAGAAACTTGATTAATTCATCCCACCGGCCACGGTTTCGCTCCGTTCCCGAAACGGAGCGACATGCTTTTTTGTAGGGCAAAAAAGCATGCAAAAAACCCTTTGGCTGCTGATGCTTTTATAGAAAAACGACGGCGGGGGAAAGCCTGCCGCGATCCAAACTCGTCCCTTACAGGGCTTCGCCTGTCAGGGGCTCAGACAGGATCGCTGCACAGGCCTTCCCACTTTTTCCCCCGCCTTGTTTTTCTCATAAAACCCTCAGAGGCCGGGACTTTTGATGAAATACGTGGTAATTATGAAAAATAGCTCTGCAGAAGCGGCCTGTCAGCATGTTTTCAGGATTTGTCCCGGCAGGCTTCGAGAATTCCCCGTTGCCAAGGCATGAAACATTGAGTTAAATTATTTTCTGATAAGTCGTACCAAATCACCTTTCGCTTCCCTTAATACCGATTACAAACCCTCCATACTACAACGCAATAAAAAAACCGTTTCATGATGTGAAACGGCTTTTTTCCCAGGTTATCCCCTGGCTACTGAACACTGTCTTCCAGATGGCCCAGTTCCTCTATTCCCAGTCCCGAAGAAAGTTTTCCGATGTTCTTCAGATCAATCAGGCCTTCAATGCTGATCAGGGCATTGTCTGAACCTCCCACAATCAGTACCAGGTGCGAAATCTTCCCGGCAGTTTCCTTTACCAGGAAACGAACATCCTGTTCCTTTTCGTGCACGGTCATGAGCTCCTCGAACTGACCAAAAGGAAAATCGTTTTTCAGTTCATCAAAAAAATTCACTCCGGCCTCATCCACACCGTCGCTTGCCAGGATACGGATCCGGGCAAGATTTTTCACCAGTTCCTGCACTTCAGGATCGTCCATTTCTATGGCAGAGGCCATTTCAAACATTTTCTTTGAAATATACACCGTGGTGTATCCGTCTTTTTCCCCGTACTTATCAAACAGTTTGTCAATGGGGTCGGCCTGGGCTGCCAGCATCAGGGGCAGTAAAACCAGGATCAGTGTTGTCATCGTCTTTTTCATGATATTTTGCGGTTAATTGGTTTAACTTCTGTTTATGAACGGTTTTCAAGGGGAAGACGATGCCACAGGGTTTTCATTACAGATTCCTGTAAAATATTTTCTTTTCAAATATTATCCGATTGATTTTAAAACAATTACAAAATCAATACTACACGGCTAAATAAAATATTCTTTGTAACTTTAAAGCCCATACCATGGCAATGAACCGGGAAAAATCAGCTTATAAGGAAGGTTTTGTTTCTGTTCTGGCTAATTTCGGATTGTTCGGACTGAAAATATGGGCCGGGATTGTTTCCGGATCCATTGCCCTAACCGCCGACGCCTGGCATACCCTGTCCGATTCTTTCAGTTCGGTGATCGTGATCATAGGCGTAAAACTTTCCAGCCGGAAGCCCGACAGGGAACATCCTTTCGGTCACGGCAGGTGGGAACAGATATCCGCCATTTTTATCGGTGTGCTGCTGGCTATCATTGCGTTCGACCTGGTAAGGGATGCCGTTGTAAAGGTCCGTGAACAGGGAACGGCCGATTTCGGCACCCTGGCCATCGTGGTCACCTGTATTTCCATTGCGGCAAAGGAAGGACTGGCCCGGTATGCATTTCATCTAGGGAAAAAAACAGGAAATCTTTCCGTAAAAGCCGACGGCTGGCACCACCGCACCGATGCCCTTTCTTCCGTGCTGGTACTGGCCGGTATATTCCTCAGCAGCCGCTTCTGGTGGATTGACAGTGCGCTGGGAATCCTCATCGCCCTGATGCTTTTTTATGCCGCATTCCAGATCGTTCGCGAAGCCATCTCTTCCCTTCTGGGGGAAAAGCCCAGCCCGGAACTGATTGAAAAGGTGGAGACCCTCATCAGAAAAACCTGTTCGGATGATGTCAGACCCCATCACTACCATTTGCACAATTACATCAACCACAAAGAACTGACTTTTCATATCAAGCTCAACAACCGGATGGATATCTACTCGGGGCACAAAATCTCCACAAAAATTGAAGATATGATCCGTGAAGAACTGAACATTCATGCCACCATTCACATCGAACCGCTTAACGGAAAGCATAACTCCGACTAATCATTTCAGAACAGCCATGACAAAGACCCGTTTTAACCAGTTTGCTCCCAGGTTTGCCCTGCTCCTCATTCCGGTCCTGCTGCTGTGCGAATGCAGAAGAACGGTTCCTGCGGAAGAAGGGAGAAAGGCAGAGTTAACCCTGTATACATCCCGCGATACATTCCTGGCGGATAAAAACCTGCACAGTACCGTTCCTGTCCCTGACCGGACCATTGCTGTTGACAGCAGCCTGATACTGGAAAAAAAGATCCGGGCTATGGCCGATTCCCTGTCGGCGTATTACTTCAACGGACTGAGCATCGAACTGGCCGGACTGGATACCATTCCGGAGGCCGGACTGGTGGCCCGGATCGACCTGCGGGAAAAGGAGGAATACAGCGGACCCGGTTCCCTGCCTTCGTACCAGAGCTGGTACGATTTTTTCCAGGGCTCGGCGGGTGGAACCAATACTACCATCACCCTGAGAGAATCCTTTCTTCAGCCCGGATACGAAGGATCGTGGATAAACGGAGTGATCTTCCTGTATCAGGGTGAACCCATCGGTGAGTGGGACCATATCCGGCTTCAGGGATTGATCAGGAAATAGAAATCACCAACTTCTTAAATATTTCACCATCCACGGAGTGATATGGCCATTATGCCTTTTACCGGCCTTTGATTTGCCATGACCCGTGCAGACTACCGGGAAAAGAATGTACATTCTCCCAGGGAGTTGAAAATAAGGATATGGGTTTTCATTGGCATAAACCGGCTCCCGGGACTCTTGAATGAAGCAACAGTATATCAGGTTACCCTGGCCATGGTGATCAGGACCAGACCGGCCACAAAAGCAAAAAACATGACAGCCAGCAACCAGTTGGTACTTTTTGGAGCTTCCCTGAATTCTTTCCATACAAATACTCCCCAGGCAGCGCCCACCATGGTGGCTCCCTGGCCCAGTCCGTAGGAAATGGCCGGACCGGCCTGTTCTGCTGCAATAATACTGAAAGATAACCCCATAGCCCAGATGGCCCCACCCAGAATGCCGCTTATATGCACCTTCAGGGAAGTTTCTTTAAAATACTCCTGGTAGGTAGAGGCCCTGCCTTCCACGGGGCGGTACATAAAATAGGTATTCCAGATAAATCCCGACAGGTAACAGCCGATAGCAAATACAAACACGGCTGAATATGGGGTTAGCATGCCGGGTTCGGGATTCCGGAAATCCATGGATATGCTTCTGGCCACAAACAGATAGAAAAATCCCATAATCACACCGGCCAGGACCGACAGGATAATTCCTTTGCGGGTATCTCCTTCTTCTTTCACCGGGACGGTACGGTAGGCAAGCGCATTCACCACAATAGCCACCACCACCAGAGCCACTCCTCCGAAAAGAACTACCGGATTGCCGGTGGATTCGGTAATGTAGTTCAAAAACACCCCTATCACCAGGGCCAGACCCACAGCAATGGGAAAAGCCACCGACATGCCTGCCACGGCAGCAGCAGCCACCCACAGCAGGTTGGACAGGTTAAAGATCACCCCACCCAGGAAAGCTGAACCCAGAGCAGATCCGCCAGCCTGACCCAGATCCTGGATAAAGCCTCTGCCTTCGTTTCCGACACTCCCAAGGGTCAGGCCTAGAAAAAGGGTAAACAACACGATCCCAAGGCAGTAATCCCAGTAAAAGAGAGGATTGGGCCAGGTTTTTGGTTTCATGTTCATGGTATTGGCCCAGGAACCCCAGCAAAGCATGGTTACCACGCACAGGATCACTGCCATGGTGTACGAGTTAACAATGTACATATTTTCAGATTTTATCGGTTAAAGTCAGCATCAGCAGTATATGTATACAGTCAGAGAACCGGAATAGCCGGTCATATCAGGTAATTCAGTCAAAATGGATCATAGCTTTCATGACCCCGTCGCGGTAACCGGCCACCAGTTCGAAGGCCTCGGACACTTTTGTAAAAGGGAAATTATGGGTTTGCATCCTGTCGGGAAGGAGCACTCCGGAAGAGATCATGTGTAATGTCTTTTCCACCACCTCATTCTGCCTTCTGACATTCTGCACACAGATTTCCTTTCTTCGGAGATCATCCACATCGAAACTCCAGCGGCTGAAAGAAGGAATCCCGATGATCAACAGTTTTCCTCCCGGTTTAAGCAGTTTTACCGCCTGATCCACCGCATCCTGTTTTCCACAGCACTCGAAAACCGCATCGAGCTGTAAAGGCTCGTGTTCCAGGATATTGCTCACCACATCCTGTTTGTCGGGGTTACCTGACCAGTGGGCTCCCATTTCATCCGCAATACGAAGTCTCTCATCTATTTTGTCCGTAACATAAACTTTTTCAACTCCCTGTGCCAGAGCGGGCAAAAGCACGCTGATCCCGACAGGTCCGGAACCCAGGATTCCGATGCGGGCTCCTTTCATGGGAACAGAAATATCCACGGCATACACTCCGATGCAAAGAGGCTCGGACAGTGCCGCCTGGTCGAAAGTAACGTTATCCGGCAGCCTGTAACAGCTTTCCTCCGGCATCACCACATACTCCTGCAAACAGCCTTCCGACTGGCCCGGACAACCCAGAAATTTCAGGTTACGGCATGTATGATACCGTCCTGCATTACACTGATCACAGCGGTAACATGGCATGGCCGGATCAATGGCCACCCGGTCGCCCGGTTTGAGGCGGGTCACGCCACCGGCCACCTCTTCCACGATCCCGGCTCCCTCATGGCCTATCGTAAAGGGAAACTGCACGATCTGGCTTCCAATGCGCCCCTCCTGGTAATAATGAATATCCGACCCACATACCCCCACCGATTTCATTCTGATCAATACCTCATCGGGGCGCACCATTTCCGGCATGGGCTTGTCGACTATCTCAATCCGGTTCAGACCGGTCAGTACCATGGCTTTCATTTCTTTCCCACTTTTTAGCGGTAAAAAAACGAATGGGTTTTATTGAATATTTCATAAATTGAGGGAATGCTTTGCATCCCGATCATTCACACTATCAGTTTATTTAAAAAGGAGTCGGGCGGTTTCGGTAAGAAACAGCCGGCAGTTCATCCAGGTATGGCCTCCGTCAGTAAAGAAAGTCTCGTGTTTTATTCCCTTGTCATTCAAAAGGCCCGTGAATTTCACCGAAGCCGCATACAAACCGTCATCCCTGCCGCAACTCACCCACAACAGGTTCAGACCGTTATTGATGTCTTCCTGAACGGCATAGGTATTCTCAAAAAGATCATCCAGTTCCCTGTCAAAAATAGCGGGGGCATAGGCAAACACCCAGGAGAAAATATCCGGGTGACCCAGACCGGCAGCCAGTGTTTGTCTTCCTCCCAGGGAAAAACCGGCAATGGCCCTGTTTCCGGGTCCGGCCTGTGTCCGGTAGTTCTTTTCAATTGCCGGGATCACCTCATGGATCAATTCATCGGTAAACAGGTCGGTTCCCAGCAAATCCACTTCCACCTGGCGGTTCAGTTCCCTCAGTTCGGGATATGGATTTGCATAGGGCATGACAATGATCATAGGTACGGCTTCGCCCCGGGCAATGAGGTTGTCGAGGATAAAATTCACCCTCCCTACCTTGTACCAGGTTTCTTCGGTATCGGTCATTCCGTGTATCAGATAGAGTACAGGATATGATTTGCCGGTGTTTTGCATATAACCCGGAGGGGTGTACACCAGAAGCCTTCTGGTCAGTTCGAGTGTTTCAGACTTGTAATAGCGATAGGTAACCTTTCCGTGGGGCACGTCCTGCAGGGAATGGATCAGGGGTTTGTCACCCGGTATGTCTACCAGGCTGCGCTTGAAACGCTCATTGGGAAAGATATCCACGTTGTACGGATCAGCTACCTGGATGCCGTCAACCAGGAAGCTGTATGGATACATATCGGGGGTTACCGGCCCTATGGTAACACTCCACAATCCATTCTCATCCCGGGTCATGGCAGCTCTTTCTTTTAATATTTCCGTGCTCAGTTCCACCTTTCGGGCATCGGGTGCTATAAACCGGAAAGTAACCGTTTTGTCGGGATGCACCTCGGGTGACACGATCATTCTCCGCCCCCGCTGGGCAGAAACGGGCAACAGGGACCCGGTAAGAAAAGCCAGAATCAGAAGGGTATGCAGTGCTCTTTTCATCATGGGTTCTAACAATTAAATTTATTTATAGATCATTCGTTTCATTCCTTCAGGTGTCAATCCTGAAATAAACATTTGACCGTTTCAGCCAGATACAACTTCACATTCATCCACGTATGACCGCCGGTGCTGACCAGGGTTTTGTGATCGATACCATATCCCTTCAGAATATCAATAAAATCAATGGTTCGCTGGTACAGGAAATCGTCATTCCCCACACTGATCCACAAAAGATCAAGCATTTCATTGGTTTTTCCGGGATCCTCATATACATATTTGAAATCACGGGCAAATTCTTCCCTTCCCAGATAAGCGCTGTAACAGCAAATCCACGAGAATCGATCCAGATTTCCCAGTCCGATGCGCAGAGTCTGTCCGCCTCCCCGGGAAAATCCTCCGATAGCCCGGTGGTTCCTGTCATTCAGGGTGCGGTAATTGGCCTCGATGTATGGCATGAGATCATTCAAAAGGTCTCTGTCAAACAGTTCACCCTGGTTGGCCGGTTGTGTTCCTGCCGGAAGCAGGGCGGCCGGGTTCCCGTATGGCATCACAATGATCATGGGTACAGCCTTCCCGGCGGCAATCAGGTTGTCAGCAATCAGATTGGCCCGCCCCACCTTGAAACAGGTTTCTTCCGTATCGGTCGTCCCGCTGATAAGGTAAAATACCGGATAATGTTTTTCAGCGGATTCTTCGTACCCCGGAGGTGTATAAACAAGTACCCGGGCAGTAGTTCCCAGGGTCTTGGATGGATAGTATTCATAATTCACCACACCGTGGGGAACTTCCTTCAGTGAATGGACCCTCGGGGCTTCACCCCGGACATCCACCAGGCTGCCCTTGAAGCGTTCGTTTGGGAAATAATGCGGATTACCGGGATCCATCACCCGGATTCCGTCCACCAGAAAAGAATAAGGATAGACATCGGGTTTGACCGGACCCAGGGTTACGCTCCACACACCGGAAGTATCGAGCGTCATGGCAACGGGTTCGGATTCGAACTGCGCATCAACCAGTACCTCACCGGCATTCGGAGCCCGGTAACGGAAAGTAACCCGATTGTCGGGGTGCACTTCAGGTGATACGATCCATGCAAATCTCCTCGCCGTTGTCTGGTCTTCCACCTGGGAAGCACAACCGGCAAGCAGAAATACTGCCAGTATCCCGGCCAGCCGTAAGAATTGAACCTTGTTCATGTTGACTAAATATTTGACAGATTATGTTCATTCGTTATTCTCCCGGGCTTATGAAAAAAGAATCCATCTTACCGGAAAAGCAGCCTCGAAATCCCGCAAAAAAGACACAACCGGCCATTCATCCAGGTATGTCCAGCAGGCGTAATATATTTTACATAATGAATCACTGTTATCCGACTAAATTCTAAAGTCGGTATTTTTTCTTTTGTAATGCCCATAAACAGGGCATTGGTTTTTCATTTTTCAAATTGACCTCCCCCCATATCTTTAGTAAATAGGGCCAG
>DSCJ01000114.1 GCA_011049175.1 Bacteroidota bacterium
AGTAGCTGTTGACGCTCCTCTTCACTGAGTTTTTCAATAGCCTGTTTAATTTCTGACAATTCCATAACAGCATTTTTTTCAAATATACAAATAATTGCTGATTATGTCATAACAAAGCCAGTTTTCTACGTAGATAAAGAAAAAGCTCCAATCAAAATATTAAAAAAGTTAAAAACTTAAAGAAATACCCCCTCTCAATCCCACACTTCTAACTTCATGCATTTCATCCTTCAACCTTCATCCTTCAACCATCTGTCCAGCCAGTCGAAGAAGGTTCTCTGCCACAGGATCCCGTTCTGAGGCGTCAGTACCCAGTGGTTTTCGTCGGGAAAATACAGAAAACGGGCCGGTATATCCTGCAGCCTGGCAGCATTGAATGCGCTGATGCCCTGTGCTATGGTAACGCGGTAGTCGCGTTCTCCGTGGATGACCAAAATGGGGGTGTCCCAGTTTTCCACAAACCGGTGGGGTGAAGCGGCATACGAGCGTTCCACCACCGGGTTATTCTCTTCCCAGAAAGGACCTCCGAAATCCCGGTTGGGGAACCACATCTCCTCGGTTTCCAGGTACTGGCTTTCGAAGTTGAACATCCCGTCATGGGCAATAAAGGCTTTGAACCTTTTCTCGTGGT
This sequence comes from Bacteroidota bacterium, assembly GCA_011049175.1. Classification (GTDB taxonomy): domain Bacteria; phylum Bacteroidota; class Bacteroidia; order Bacteroidales; family VadinHA17; genus HyVt-105. Next base: position 632 of record DSCJ01000114.1, read on the forward strand.
TTCCGGCCAGCCAGTACACCGAGTAACCGCCGTAGCTGGCTCCTACGGCCCCCAAACGGTTTTTATCCACCCAGGGTTCTTCGGCCACCACATCAATGGCCCTCAACAGGTCCTGCATGTTTTGCCCTCCATAATCCCCGCTGATCTGTTCATTCCATTCTGTCCCGAAACCAGGGAGTCCCCTGCGGTTCGGCGCCACCACAATGTATCCGTTGGCAGCCATCATCTGGAAATTCCATCGGTACGACCAGAACTGGCTTACCGTACTCTGGGGCCCGCCCTGACAGTACAAAAGGGCCGGATAGGTTTTTGATTCATCGAAATGCGGGGGGTAGATCACCCACACCAGCATCTGCTTGTTGTCTGTGGTGGTGATCCAACGGCTTTCCACCCGGCCCATGGTGAGCTGCCCGAGGATGTGCCTGTTTTCGAAGGAAATTTCAGTGGCCTCGCCTGTGCCGGGGTCCACCCGGTAAATTTCTTCGGGTTTTGACATGGATTGCCGGGTGGCAACCAGGAATTCATTAACAGGGGTTACCGAAGTGTAGTTGTGCACACCCCGGGTGATCCGGCTCATATGGCCGGAATGGGTGTGAATGCGATAAATTTCATCGGTTCCCCGGTGGTTGCTGATGAAATAGATCTCCGATCCGCCGGGAGTGAAGGTCAGGCCGTGTACGTTTTGTTCGAAACCTTCTGTGAGGAATATTTTCTCTCCTGTTTCCAGGTCGGCCAGAAACAGGCGCACCAGGTCGGATTCATATCCGTCGCGTTCCATGCTTTCCCAGGCCAGGTATCTTCCGTCGGGAGAGAAAACCGGGGCTGCATCGTTTCCGTTCATACCTTCCGTGAGGTTCCTGGTGGTGCCTTTTTCCAGTTCGTACAGGTAAATATCGGCATTGGTGGAAAGGGTATAATCCCTTCCTGTCAGCTTTTTGGAAGTATAGGCAATGGTTTTTCCGTCAGGGCTCCAGCAGATCTGTTCCATGCCCCCGAAGGGCCGTACCGGGGAATCCCATTTTTCCCCTTCCATGATATCGACCGGATCGGTTATTTTCCCGTTCTGGTAAGCGGCCACGAAAATGTGGCTGTAATCGTCAATCCAGTGGTCCCAGTGCCGGTACATCAGGTCGTCGATGATCCTTCCCGATGCCTGAGGCAGGTCGGGATGGATATCCTGTGTGGTTTTGTCCAGCTTCACCTGCCTGGTGAACAGGATATGGGTTTGATCGGGGGAATAGGCAAAACCGGTGATGCCTCCTTCCACATCGGTGATCATAACGGGACCTGAGCCGTCGGGGTTCATTTCCCAGAGCTGACCCGATCCCGAGGCGTGGGAAATGTATCCGATCTTTTGGCCGTCGGGTCTCCAGCGGGCGTTGTATTCCCCTTCCGGAGTGCGGGTTAGCCGCCGCTTGTTCCCTCCGTCGGTATCCATGATGTACAATTCCCGGTTGCTGCGGTTGGAGGGAATGTCGTAATAACTTACTCCGTAGAGGATGTGTTTTCCGTCGGGTGATACCTGTACATCGGAAATCCTTCCGAATGACCAGAGTATTTCCGGTGTCATCATGCCGGATCCGGCGGTAATGGAGTGGGGCCCGAAAACCTCTGCTGCTTTCCGGTCATTCCGGCCGGAGGGCTGGCATGCAGCCATTGCCAGCAGCAGAAATGCTGCTGGCCGTAATAAATGTTGTGACATTTCTATACTTATTTACTGGTTCAGGATATTTCTATTCCTTTTCTTTTTTGGCAGCCGGTTCGGGTATCCCCTTCATGGCTTCGATGATGGCGGCTTTCAGTTCGTCGGCCAGTTCGGGATTGTCGTTCAGGATCTGCTTCACGGCTTCGCGGCCCTGCCCCAGGCGGGTATCGCCATAGCTGAACCATGAACCGCTTTTCCTGATCACATTCAGGTCCGTGCCCAGGTCGATGATCTCGCCGGTGCGGGAGATTCCTTCCCCGTACATGATGTCGAATTCGGCCTTCCGGAAGGGCGGCGCCACCTTGTTCTTGACAATCTTAACCCGGGTACGGCTTCCGGTTACATCCTCGCCTTCCTTGATCTGGCCTATCTTCCGGATATCCACTCTGACAGAGGCGTAAAACTTCAGGGCATTTCCGCCGGTGGTGGTTTCGGGGTTCCCGAACATAACCCCGATCTTTTCCCTCAGCTGGTTAATGAAAATGCAGCAGGTGCGTGTTTTGCTGATATTGGCGGTAAGTTTCCGCAGGGCCTGCGACATGAGCCGGGCCTGCAGCCCCATTTTCGAATCTCCCATCTCGCCTTCGATCTCTGCCCTGGGGGTCAGTGCGGCAACCGAGTCGATCACAATGATATCGATGGCTCCCGACCGGATGAGGTGGTCGGTTATTTCCAGGGCCTGCTCGCCGTTATCGGGCTGCGAGATAAGCAGATTATCGAGATCCACCCCCAGTTTTTCGGCATAAAACCGGTCAAAGGCATGTTCTGCATCAATAAAGGCGGCAATGCCCCCGTTTTTCTGTGCTTCGGCAATGGCATGAATGGCCAGGGTGGTTTTTCCCGACGATTCGGGGCCGTAAATCTCGACTACCCGTCCGCGGGGGTAACCACCCACCCCCAGGGCCATATCGAGGGCAATCGAGCCGGAAGAGATGCTGGGGACATCCACCACTGCCTGGTCTCCCAGTTTCATGATGGTACCCTTACCGTACCCTTTTTCAATCTTGTCAAGGGTTAGCTGGAGGGCTTTCAGTTTTTCTTTGTTCACGTTGGGTTCTTTCTTTTCCTTCTCCATATGATGTTTGTATTGCAGTTATTTTTCAAGGGTTTCCAGTATCTGGCGGGTATGATCTCGGGTATTGACCTTATCGAATATTTGCTCGATGATCCCGTCTTCTGAAATGATAAAGGTTTTTCTCAGTACTCCCATGTATTTTTTTCCAAACATGCTCTTTTCACCCCAGGCCCCGTATGCTTTCATGATGGATTTGCCGGTATCGGAGACCAGTGGAAAGGGAAGGCGGTGCTTTGTGCTGAATTTCTGGTGGGATGCCGTACTGTCGGGGCTGACCCCGATGATGCGGAACCCCCTGTTCATCAGATCTTCGTAATTGTCTCTCAGGTTGCATGCTTCGGCCGTGCAACCCGGGGTATGGTCTTTCGGGTAAAAATACAGCACCAGCCTGTTGCCCCTGTAATCGCCCAGGTGAACGGTATTTCCGTTCTGATCGGTTCCGGAGAAGTCCGGAGCCCGGTCGCCTGTTTTCAGTTTAACCATGTTTTGAATTTATGGTAAAAGTAACAAGTTTCCATGAATATGACCCCACCGGACCGGGGTTCTTTATCAACATCCTGTTATATTCCGTTCCGGTTTTATTTTTTTAATTTTACCCCCACACGAAATTCCGGTATGATGAGAGTATTTTCCTTTTCCAATCGTTTCCCTCTGTCTTTCTGCATAATAATAATATTGCTCCTTTTGTTTGCAGCCCCTTCCCCGAAAGGGTGGTGTCAGGTTTCCGGCAAAGCATCGGTGGCCATTGAGCATGACCGGCTGATAACCCAGGCCATGGAGAGAGAGGCACTATCAGACTCCCTTTCACGTGTTATTATGGCTGGAAAGCAGGAACTGGCCAGGGAAAGGGGGGTGGAAAAGAGGAAGAGCCTGCAACAAAAGATTGACAGTCTGGAGCTGCAGCAGATCAGGTACCGGCATCAGGCCGATGCCTTGTTTCAGCAGGCCTACGGACTGGAACAGGAAGCTCTGTTCCTGCAGGAGGATGTTCCCACGGGGTATGCGCAGAACCTTTCAGCGGACGGTTTGCAGGATACCACCCGGTTTCAGGAATATGCCTCCGATCTTTTTTACAGGGAGGATCCCTTCCGGAAACTGTTCAGAAGGAATGAACTGAACCGGTTGGATGAATGGACGGCTCTGGAGCAAACAGGGAAGGAGTATATGTCAAAAGCCAGGGAAGCAGAACGGAAAGCTGCGGAATGGAGGGTCCGGGCTGACGGAGCCAGAAACCATTCGCAGATGAGAAGGTTTCAGGGCCGGGCCGGGAAAGAAGATGAAAAAGCCCTGGAATACAAAATGATGGCAATGGAAATATACCAGGTAGTGAATGAAAACAAATACCTGTTGTTCAATGATGTGCTTGAGCGGGTGAAGGGTGCTGTCAAGGGAGAGGAGGTGACCGGCAGGCTCACGCTTTTCTGCGAACGTGCCAGGGAACAATATGCCCGTGCTCAGACGCTGCGGCAGGCAGCCATAGAACAGATGAACCAGGAACAGAAATACCAGGGGCTTGTGGAAGCGAATGCGTATGAACTGGTGACTCTTGAAAACCAGAAACGGGCATTCGAAACTGCTGCAGGGATCCGTCGGCCTGATCCCGGATCGGTGATCCTGATCACCGGCACATTAGCAGACTCCCGGCACAGGCCTTCCGGCAGGAAAGATGACCATGCCGGGGCCCCCGGAGAACCGCACGATGTGCGGCCGGTGGCAGACTGGCCGGAGGGAATGGGTGAGGGAACGGATACGCTGGGCAGAAAAATTTCTGCTATGGGAGATAAGGGAACTGGTGCCGAACAGAAGGGTGAAATACAGCAGGAAGCAGAAGTTTCCGAAGCGCGTGCTGCCACCGCGGCAAAAGCAGCGGTTTCAGCCGGGCGTACCGGTGCGTTAGGGCTGGAATACAAGATACAGGTGGGAGTGTTCAGCAGCCCTCTCCCCGAAGAATACTTCCACGGATATACACCCGTAACCCGGGAAACCGTTCCCGGAACGGAACTGATCCGTTATTATGTGGGAAAGTACGGTTCGTATGACGAAGCACAGCAGGCCCTGGGCCGGGTACGTAAAAACCTGTCCGATCAGGCCTTTCTGGTGGCTACACTGAACGGAAACCGGATTGCCCTGCCGCGGGCCCGTTCCCTCGAGGGCAGGGAGCAGACGGCCCGTGAGGGAGCATCCGCGGGAATCGTGAAGGAAAGAACGGAAGGAGCCATACCCGTTTTCAAGGTACAGGTGGGAGCCTTCAGGGGAACGCTTCCTTCAGCCGCAGTTAATCATTACCGGGAGGCTTCGGGCGGAGCTCAGGTAGAAAAAAGGACAGACGAACAGGGTTTGACTGTATATACTATCGGAAATTTTTATACATTTGATGAGGCGGTTCGGTTCAGGAACAGGCTGGCGGCAAACGGCCTGACAGATGCGTTTGTGACCGCCTACCTGGAGGGCCGGAGGATCGGTGTGGACCGGGCCCGCAGTATGACAAACGAATAATCCCGGGAGGGGAGCTATGAACGAGGAATCAGGAAAAAAGGAACTGTCCCGGCAGGAGAAAGGGAATGACGATCGTGGTTGGTCGCTGATATTGCACAACGACGATCACCATACTTTTGATTTTGTGATCGGTTCCCTGATGGAAGTATTGGACCATTCGGCCGAGCAGGCCGAGCAATGCGCTTTTATTGCCCATACGAAGGGGAAATGTCTGGTGAAGAAAGGCCATCGTGACGCGCTGTTGCACCAGCAGGGTGAACTGGCCCGCAAGGGCCTGGTTGTTTCCATGAAATCATAATAGGACCGGGTATGTCGGTTACCGTTATCATATTGCTTATTCTTCTGGGGATCATTTTGTTCCTGGTCGAGTTCCTTCTGGTGCCGGGTATTACCGTGGCAGGAATCGGCGGGGCCATCCTGCTGATCGGCAGCATATACCTGGGGTACCATTTTCACGGGCCCGTGGTGGGGAATTATATTCTCCTGGGAACCATTGTGGTTTCGGTGCTGGTACTGGCCATGGCGCTCAAATCGAAAACCTGGCGCCGGGTAATGCTGGGAACCAATATCGACAGCCGGGTGGATGCCGTTTCTCCCCGGCAGGAAAAAGTGGAGAAAGGGGCTGAAGGCGAAACCCTTACCCGGCTCAATCCCATCGGAAAGGTAATGGTGAACGGGAAGGTGTTTGAAGGGAAGATACTGGATGGGTATCTGGATCCAAATGTGCCTGTTACTGTGGTGGGGTTGGAAGGCAACAAGCTTATTGTAAAACCAAAAATTGATTAGATATGGAAGGAATTGGATTGTATATTGTTATTGTCATTGCAGCCTTTGTTCTGCTGTGGCTTATTCTTTACCTGGTACCCATCGGGCTGTGGTTTCAGGCGCTGGTTTCCGGGGTACGCATTTCGCTTCTTCAGCTGATCTTCATGCGCTGGAGGAAAGTGCCCCCGGCCGTGATTGTGCGGGCCATGATCGAAGCCCATAAGGCCGGACTGCAGACCATCAAGCGCGACCAGCTGGAAGCCCATTACCTGGCAGGTGGACATGTGGAAAGGGTAGTACATGCCCTGGTTTCGGCCGACAAGGCCAATATAGACCTGCCGTTTCAGATGGCCACCGCCATTGATCTGGCGGGGAGGGATGTTTTCGAGGCCGTGCAGATGTCGGTGAACCCCAAGGTGATCAATACCCCTCCCGTTACGGCTGTGGCGAAAGACGGTATACAGCTCATAGCCAAAGCACGGGTGACCGTGAGGGCAAATATCAAACAACTGGTGGGAGGCGCCGGTGAGGAAACCGTCCTGGCCAGGGTTGGCGAAGGGATTGTTTCTTCCATCGGATCGTCTGATTCCCACAAGGCGGTACTTGAAAATCCGGACAATATTTCAAAGGTGGTGCTGGGAAAAGGACTGGATGCGGGAACCGCTTTTGAAATTCTATCTATCGATATTGCCGATATCGACATTGGCAAAAACATAGGGGCCGGCCTGCAGATAGACCAGGCCAATGCCGATAAGAACATTGCCCAGGCCAAGGCAGAGGAAAGAAGAGCCATGGCCGTGGCACTGGAGCAGGAAATGAAGGCCAAAGCCCAGGAAGCCCGTGCCAAGGTGATCGAGGCCGAGGTAAAGATCCCCCTGGCCATTGCCGATGCCTTCCGCTCGGGGAACCTGGGGATCATGGACTATTACCGCATCAAGAATATCGAGGCCGATACCGATATGCGCGATTCCATTGCCAGGGAAGGCCCCGATGCGGAAAAGTAACCCAACCTTTGGAATGCACAGGA
>DSCJ01000092.1 GCA_011049175.1 Bacteroidota bacterium
CAAAAGAGTATTGCCTTGAGCATGAGTGTGAAAATTTCAATACCCTAACTGATAATATATTGATAATTAATGTTTAACTAAAAATATATTCGTGTGAAAAAAGAAGGCAAAAAAATCCTTCGGGTCTGGATATTTTTTTTATATTGCCAGAAATATCTGATTATTAATTATATAAACTTCATTCGGTTCTTTGCACACGAAACGGTAATTTTTGTTTTTCATCTCATAAAGTCATTCATTCATGAAAAAAAAGTTGAAAGTGTCCTAGCTCCTGTATTCCGGCAGACCCGGGCAAACGTTACTGATCTGGCTGTTCTTTCTTTTACCGTCGGTGGTATTGTTTTCGGGATGGACGGATTGGCTGTTCCCGTCAACCAGCGGGGAAGCATGGGATCCCCTGCGCTGGTCGTCGAAAAGCTCCAGCAGCCCTGCAGCCGCTGCCGCCATGGAATCAAAGGTGGAAGCTGTGATGGAGGTATTCCGCAAAGCACCTCCTTTAAACCCGCCGAAAGGTTTCGGTGTGAATCCCCGTGGCGAATTTCAACCCGGGATCCGCATTCCGGGACTGGATCAGGCCCCCGAACCCGTAAGGTTGAGGCTGGGCATACGGAAACCGCCCGGCAGCCAGTACATTGTTGCATCGCTCAATGCATGGATCAATGATCCCTATCATCTGCTGGGCGAACCGGTGCTGACTGACCCGGAAGGGGAAATATTCCTGATGCCCCCGGTTGTGGGGCAGATGGGAGGTCAGACCATATATACCCGTACCGCACATCCGGTGGGGTATGAGGAAAAATATCCCTCGCAGGATATGTTTCCTCTGTGGAGCGAGGATATGGAACCTTTTCTGCGGTCGGTGGTCAGGCCTACCTTCAGGCTGGCCTTTTCTTCCGTTACCACGCTGTTTACCTCAGGCGGCAAACCTTTCTGGAAACCCGTGAGCCAGGAACGGTGGATCAGAGCCATGATCGCAAAGGCCAGGAATGAGCTGGATGCTTTCCGGACCGGTCTGGAAGAAGCGGAAAAAACCGATATTACCGGCCAGCAGATCGCACAGATGAGACAACATCTGCAGCGGATGAAATCGATGCTGGATGAAAAGGAAATAGTGGAAAGGCATGCCGAAAGTCTGGAACAGGCCATGTCGCTTTATGAAATGATGAAAAGTATGAACCCGGAGCAGGCCGAGGAATACTACCGGAAAACCATTGCCGACTCGGAGGATCAACTCGGGCAGAAACTTGCCGCAGCCCGGGAACAACGTGGCGAACTGGAAAAATACGAACAGAGGATGATCGGGGCCCTGGTTAAGCGGGATGAGGTGTGGACCGGGGCGGGTGCTTCCATCAGCAGTGGCAACTGGGACAGGCTGGAACAACTGGGCAGGGAAAACCACGTAGACCATCTGGTATTCCTGGCCGATGCAGGAAGAGCCATTGAGAAACTGGAGGCCGAGCTGGCGGGTCTTTCCCCGTCGCAACGCAGCGCGCCGGCCTACGGCTTCGAACTGCCGCCGTTCAATCCCCTGGGACCCCACCGGCATGTGGTGATGATGCCTTTCGAGGCGGAACGCCCGTCGGGACTGGTCGATCCCGGTACTGAAGGGGCCCGGGCCCTGGTGTGCCTCGATCCCGGCTTTTTTCGCTTTGATGTGGAAAATGCCCCTGTCAGGATCCTGTCGGTTGAGTGGAGGGGGAGTCATGAACTCCGGTACCATAACGAACAGAAAAACCTTCCGCAGGACCTGTGGAGCAGCATCGACTGGGCGGCCCTCAGGGCATTTGTGCAATAAAACAGTACATTATCAGGTTGCCTGTGTTTACTGAAAACCACGGGGTTTCGGTATCTGTGTCTTTTTTACTGCAATTCTGCGGAATTGGACGGGGATTTGATACGGATTTTTTAAATTCGGGCAAAAAAAAGATTATGAACTATCGCTCATTTAAAGATTTTGTCACAGCTGCTACCATGGGTTTTCTGTTACTTGCTGTATCAGGCTGTACCAAACCACAGGCAGCACGGGATACTTTCCCGAAGGAATTTGTTTATTCGGAGGAAGTCCCCGGTTATTCTCCTGCAGTTTTTGAGAACCGGCGGCAGCGGGTGATGGAAGGCATGGAAGGGCAGATTGCCCTGGTTTCGGCAGCGGCTTCCGAAGATTTTTATTATCTCACGGGAATGATGGAAGAACGCGGCATTGCCGTGCTCGATCCGAAGGGGGAACATCCCTTCATCCTGTTTGTATTGCCCGACGATCCGATGGCTACATTATGGACAGGCGACAGGTACGGGGTGAAAGGAGCCATGGAACGTTTCGGGGCCGATACAGCCTATCCCCTGGAAAATTTCCACCGGATGTTGCCCGGGCTGATGATCGGGAAAGAAACGGTTTCCCTGCTGCGTGGCGACCGCTCCCTGGCGGAACAGGTGGAAAACCTTCAGATGGGGAAAGGCGGTCCCCGGCCGAGCTACGACCTCACCTCCCTGGTTCATGAAATGCGGGTGGTAAAAGATGAATGGGAGGTCCGTCAACTCGAAAAAGCTATTGATGTGACCTGTTTTGCCCAGCAGCGCGTGCTGCAAACGGTAACACCCGGCCAGAAAGAGTATGAAGTGCAGGCCGAGATCGAATACGTGTTTTTGAAGAACGGGCTGCGGCCGGGTTTCGAGACCATCACCGGATCGGGGCCGAATGCGGCCACCCTGCATTATTACGAAAACCGGCGCACCCTGCAGGAAGGCGACCTGCTGCTGATGGATATCGGCGCCGCCTGCAACGGCTATACGGCCGACGTTACCCGTACCATTCCTGTGAGCGGCGCTTTCACCCCCGAGCAGAAAGAACTCTATAACCTGGTGCTGAAAGCCCAGGAAGAAGCCATCAGGCTGATGGTGCCGGGGCAGAAAATCCTCGACTGCCACCACCGGGCCACCGATGTGATTGTGAAGGGGTTGTATGAGCTGGGACTGATCACCGATACCACCTCGTGGTGGCAGCGGAGGTTCTATATCCATTACCGGAACGATCATTATATCGGGCTGAACGTACACGATGTGGGCAGTTACGGAGAATTTAATGAGGCCGACCGGAACATATACGCCACTCCGAAGTACCGCGGCCGGGATATCCTGCCGGGCATGGTGCTGACCATGGAGCCGGGCATTTACCTGATAGCCGACCGGCTGGACCATCTCCGGAGATTGTTCGGTGATGTGGCCACGGAAGAGGAGCTGGCAGCTTTTGAAGAACAGGTGCGTCCCGCGTATGAAAAATATGCCGGCATCGGGATACGCATTGAAGACGATATTCTGGTTACCGAAACCGGCAACCGGGTGCTTTCCGGCAAAGCCCCGAAAACCGTGGAAGAAATTGAGGCGGCGATGAGGTAAGGCACACCCGCTGCCCGGCAAATACGCGATTATCCCCGCATGGAGAAGTTTTCCGGAGATGCGGGGATATTTTTGTGTTTATGTCAAACATTTAGATAGGGAAAAAATCCAGGATATAATGGAAGAAATAATGATGACCGGTCACTTGAATCTCTCCCGTGCATTATATGGTGCTAAAATTTATTTACCTCACCCAGATATTCCGTATCACCTGCTGCAGCGAATCGGCATCCGGCAGGGGCGGGATGCGGTAGCTCATCAACGGCCTGTATTTCCCCTTCCAAACCAGATTGATTTCCGGATTAAAGACTCGCCCTGCGCGAAAAACAGATTTTGACATCCCGATAATTCTATATATCTTCATATCCTTTTTCAAATACCATCATAAAAGAATTGTATTATGGCAACGGATATTGAAATAGCCCGCAAAGCCGGGATAAAGCCCATTGCTGAAATAGCTGAAAAACTCCACATCCCGTTTGATGATCTGGAGTTGTACGGGAAATACAAAGCCAAACTGCCTTTGAATCTGATCGATCCCGGAAGGATCAAAAACCGAAAGCTGGTGCTTGTTTCTGCCATTTCGCCTACTCCTGCCGGAGAAGGAAAGACCACCGTATCCATCGGGCTGGCCGACGGGTTGAACCGCATTGGGAAGAAAACCACCGTGGTGCTGCGGGAGCCCAGCCTGGGTCCGGTGTTCGGCATCAAAGGCGGGGCCACGGGCGGGGGATATGCCCAGGTGATCCCCATGGAAGATATCAACCTGCATTTTACCGGCGATTTTGCCGCCATTGAAAAAGCCAACAACCTGCTGGCCGCCCTCATCGATAACAACATCCAGCATACCGGCCGGTCGCTGGGCATTGATCCCCGCACCGTGCACTGGAAAAGGGTGATGGACATGAACGACCGGTCGCTGCGGAATATCATTGTGGGGCTGGGGGGCACCGCCTCCGGCGTGCCGCGGGAAACCGGCTTCAACATTACAGCCGCCTCCGAGGTGATGGCCATTCTGTGCCTGGCCGAAGATTTCAATGACCTGAAAACCAGGCTGGGGAATATTTTTGTGGGGTATACCTACGACAAAAAGCCGGTGTTTGCCCGCGACCTGAAGGCGCAGGGAGCCATGGCCGCTTTGCTGAAAGATGCCGTCAAGCCCAACCTGGTGCAGACGCTGGAAGGAAATCCGGCCATCATCCACGGAGGGCCGTTTGCCAACATTGCCCAGGGAACAAACTCGGTGCTGGCTACAAAAATGGGACTTTCCCTGTCGGATTACGTGGTGACGGAAGCCGGATTCGGCTTCGACCTGGGGGCTGAAAAGTTCCTGGATATCAAGTGTGTATCATCGGGCCTGGAGCCTCAGGCCGCCGTGCTGGTAGCAACGGTACGGGCGTTGAAATACCACGGCGAAGTGCCCGTAAGTGAGCTGAATACTCCCGATGCAGAGGCCGTGCGGCGGGGGTTGGAAAACCTGGAAAAGCATGTGGAAAACATGATGAAGTTCAATGTGTGCCCGGTGGTGGCTGTCAACCGCTTTGCCACCGATACCAATGAAGAGATCCGGGTGATTCAGGAAAAATGCCGGGACCTGGGCGTGAACGTGGCGGTGGCCGATGTATGGGCAAAAGGCGGTGAAGGAGCGGAAGAACTGGCCCGCCTGGTAGCCGACGCCGCCGAAAATTGCACTTCCACCATGAAGCCGCTGTACGACTGGAACTGGCCAGTGGAGAAAAAGATCGAAACCATTGCCCGGGAAATTTACGGGGCATCTGCCATTGATTACAGGGCCCAGGCAAAGAAAGACCTTGAGGTGGTGGCTGAGCTGGGACTGGACAAAAAGGCCGTTTGCATTGCCAAAACTCAGAAATCGCTGTCAGACAATCCCAAACTGCTGGGGCGGCCCGAGCATTTCGTGGTCACCGTGCGTGAAATTGAAATTGCAGCCGGGGCGGGGTTCATTATTCCCATTACCGGGAATATCATGCGCATGCCGGGCCTGCCGGCAACACCCGCGGCCGAGCACATAGATATTGATGAAAACGGCCGTATTACAGGACTTTCCTGAACCTTACCTCCGGGTGCGGCAACGGGTTGCGCCCGGAGTCATTACCTTTGCCAAAAAATAAACTTTTCTGCCATGAAAGCGATGCTGCTTCAACGCATGGTGTCCCTTGACAGGGAAACCGTTCCCCTCGAACCGGCGGAATTGCCCGTTCCCGTACCCGGTAAAGGGGAGGTGCTGATCAGGGTGGCAGCCTGCGGGGTGTGCCACACCGAACTGGATGAGATCGAAGGCCGTACACCACCTCCCGTGTTTCCGGTGATCCCCGGCCACGAAGTGGTGGGCCGGGTGGTGGAATGCGGCAGGGATGCCGGACGTTACCGGCCCGGCGACCGGGTGGGGGTGGGGTGGTTCTATTCCGCCTGCGGAAAGTGTGCGTACTGCCGCACGGGCAACGACAACCTGTGTGAAGAATTCCGGGCCACAGGACGGGATGTTCACGGCGGGTATGCCGAATACATGGTGGTGCCCGAACGTTCGGCCTTTCCCATACCGGAAGCATTTTCCGATTCCGCAGCAGCTCCCCTGCTCTGTGCCGGGGCCATTGGTTACCGTTCCCTGCGGCTGGCCCGGCTGGATAACGGTGAGCCTCTGGGATTGACCGGTTTCGGAGCCTCGGGCCACCTGGTGCTGCAAATGGCCAAACACCTGTACCCCCGTTCCCGGGTGTATGTGTTTGCCCGCAGCGAACAGGAAAGGGCGTTTGCTCTGGAGCTGGGGGCGGCCTGGGCCGGCGATACCACCAATACGCCGCCCGAAAAGCTCCGCAGTGTGATCGATACCACCCCTGCCTGGAAGCCGGTGGTGGAAGCATTGAAGCACCTGCAGCCGGGAGGCAGGCTGGTGGTCAATGCCATCAGGAAAGAAGCCGGCGACAAAGAAAGCCTGCTGGAGATCGATTACCCGGTACACCTGTGGATGGAGAAGGAGATCAAGAGCGTGGCCAATGTGGCCAGCCGCGACATCGGGGAATTCCTGGAGCTGGCCGGGCGAATGAACCTCCGTCCCGCGGTGGAGGAATTTCCCCTGGCCGAAGCCAACCGGGCCCTGCTCGAGCTGAAAAACCGGAAGATCAGAGGGGCGAAGGTGCTGGTGATGTGACTGTCAGCCGGAAGGAGTCAGGCAGATCTGTTTGCCGCAGCAAAGCAAAGGCGGGGCAGGCAATGGAATTTCTGAGAAAAAAGAAAAGCTGTCATGGTACACACACTTATTTTCTCATTGACTCGATGGTCCGGATTTTACTTTTCGGCAATTCCGATCAAAGGAATCCTGAAGATAAATTTTACCTGTCAGCCTGAGGAATATAATATAACCGGTAGGATAATTTTCTTTTGCCGTATCATACAAGCCGTTCATAAAATGCTTATCAGCAGTATATTTGAAGACATAAATTTACACTGTTATCCGACTAAATTCTAAAGTCGGTATTTTTTCTTTTGTAATGCCCATAAACAGGGCATTGGTTTTTCATTTTTCAAATTGACCTCCCCCCATATCTTTAGTATAATTTAAAAACCCACCGTCTTAGACGGTGGTAATGTTCTTTTGGGTTTGCCTATATTTGTAATATGAGTAAGTATAAGAAGCTTTCGCATGTTATATATAAATGTGATTACCACA
>DSCJ01000069.1 GCA_011049175.1 Bacteroidota bacterium
CTGTTCCTTTGTAAAATCCATGGGTCTTCTTTTTTTAGTTAAACATTATTTTATGGCTAATGCAAAACTAATTTAAGAAGACCTTTTTTTAATATACCGGACACACTTTATGAAACACTATCGAAAACATTGTTATCTTATAAATGAAATCAGGATTTCATGCTGGCAAAATCCCACCGAGATATGGATGTATATAAATTAACATTGTCCGATTCAGAAGCTGAGGCAGCCGAGACCCAGGTCTGGTTAGAATTTGCCCTGGCTCATCATTATATTGACTGTGAAGTCTATAACGGGATGGAGAAAAAGTATGAACACATCATCTCTATGCTCGTGAAAATGCAGATACAATCCGAAAAATGGGTTATCCGTTAACCGGAATATTGTGACCTGTTCTCCATTACTCCATCACCCGATCACCCTATTACTCCAGATACTCTTCCATTCTACCAGCGATCTGCAGCAGGGAGATCTCTGCCAGCCTGGCCTGGTATTGCACCGATAACAGCCGCTCCTCGGCGTCGAGCAGGCTGAGCTGCACCTCCCGCAGCTCCAGCCCCGACAGGCTGCCCAGCTTGTACCGCTCCATGGCGATCTCGAGATTCTCTGCCGCTGTCTTCAGATTCTCCTTCTCCAGCTTTAATAAGCGCAAATTGTTGGTGTAGCCGTTGTACACGGTGATCAGGTCGGCCCTGACCGATTGCTCCACCTCCTGATACTGCAGCTCGCGGTTTTCCACCTCGATCAGGGCATTTTTCTCCCTCCGCTGCCGGTTCAGCCCGTCGAACAAATTCATTCCAAGCGTCAGGCCGTAATGCATGGTCCCCGTTGTTTGCCGGTCCACCTGGCCGGCTCCGTAAGCATTCCAGCCGTACGTGTAGCCCCCGGAAAAATTCAGGTAAGGATAGGTCTGTGCGGCAATGAGCTTCCGGTCGTATTCCGAAATGACCCGGTTGCTGGAAGCGATCAGCAGGCTGGTGTTCTTTTCCAGGGTTTCCTTCAGCAATTCCTCAAAGTTCAGTTCGCTGCTTACCCGGATGGTTGAATCGGAGGGAACGATCCGGGCGGTGAGGTCCTCCACGGCCATCAGCTCGTTCAGCCGCACCTGCAGGTTCCTTACCACCTCCGACTGCCGCGCCAGGCGGGAGCTGTCGGCATTGAAGTACACTTTCGACTGCAGCAATTGCAGCCGGGAGCCGGAGCCCAGCAGGTACCGTTCCTCGTCAATACGCACCCGCTCCCGGGAAAGGTCCAGGGCCACCTGCAGGTTCCGGTAGAGTTGTATCTGCTGAATGTAATGGTAGTAGGCCGAAGCAATGCCCGCCATCAGGTTCTCCACCGCCAGGCGGGTATTCAGCATGCCGGCCTGCTGCAGCTCGCCCAGCTTCTGATAGGTGGTTCGCACACTGAACCCGTCGAAGAGGGTCCATCCCAGGCTCAGGCCGGCGTTGGCATTCATATTGTGCACTCCGGAAGAGCTGCTCTCCGAGCCGTTGGTCATCACCTGTTGGGTGCTGGCCACCGTTCCTCCTGCCCGTCCGGTCAAATCCAGCGAAGGAAGGTAACCGGCATTGCCCCGGGTGTAGTTATTACCGGAAATGGTTTCCCGGTTACGGGCAATGATCAGCGAAAAGTTGTTTTCCAGCCCTGTTTCCAGGCAACGGCCCAGGGTGTAAACCTCCTGAGCCGGCAGGGGCGTGAGCCAGAGAAGGAACAGGGCGCTGAGGAGACTTCTATTCATTTTTAATGTTTTTTGATTCTCCGGAAATGTAGGTATAAATAGCCGGCACAATATACAGGGTAAGGAAAGTGGAAAGGGTCAGTCCGCCTACCACGGCCACCCCCATGGCTACCCGGCTCCGGGCCCCTTCACCCAGGCCCAGCGCCAGAGGCAGCACCCCCAGCACGGTGGAGAGGCTGGTCATCAGGATGGGACGGAAACGGGCCGCGGCGGCGTACTGGATGGCTTCCGTTTTTTTCATCCCTGCATTTTTCCGCTGGTTGGCAAATTCCACCAGCAGGATCCCGTTTTTCGAAACCAGCCCGATCAGCATGATGATCCCGATCTGGCTGAAAATGTTCATGGTCACATCGAAATACCACATGAAGAACAGGGCTCCCGTGAGGGCCAGGGGCACAGTCATCATCACGATAATGGGGTCGCGGAAACTTTCGAACTGGGCCGAGAGCACCAGGAAGATCAGGATCAGGGCCAGTACGAAGGCGAACATGAGGCTGGAGGAGCTCTCCCGGAAATCTTTCGAATCGCCTGCCAGGGCGGTTCTGAACGTATCGTCCAGCACTTCGGCGGCTATTTTGTCCATTTCCTCCAGCCCCTGCCCGATGGTTTTCCCCGGGGCCAGCCCGGCCGATACCGTGGCTGCCACAAAGCGGTTGTAGCGGTAAAGCTGGGGAGGGGCAGTGGCTTCCTTCAGCTCCACCAGGTTGTCGAACTGCACCATCTCTCCGTTGGTGCTTCTCACGTACAGGGATTTCAGGTCGAGGGGCTTGTTTCGGTCTTCCCGTGCCAGTTCCCCCAGGATCTGATACTGTTTCCCGTTCATGAAAAAATACCCGAAGCGCTGCCCGCTGAGTGCCAGCTGCAGGGTCTGGCCTATGTTCTGTGTGGAAACGCCCAGCAGGTTGGCTTTGTCGCGGTTAATATGGATCTGCATTTCGGGCTTGGTGAATTTCAGGTTCACATCGGCCATGCGGAAGGCAGGGTTCTCGTTCACCCGGGCCATGAATTCGGGAAGCACTTCCCTCAGCTTGTCGATGTTCTGGGCCTGAAGCACATATTGTATGGGCATGCCCGCCCGCCGGCTTCCGAAGGTGGACTGCTGCATCACAAATGCCCGGGCCCGGGTGCGGGTACGCAGGGCTTCGGTCAGGCGGTCGGCTATCTCCTGCTGGGAAGCTTCTCTTTCGGAAGGGTGTTTCAGGGTGATCCTCAGGTTTCCCGATCCTCCCCGGATCATATTGGTCACCCCGGTCTGTTCCGGCACGATCTGGTTAACCAGCTCTTCCAGCTCGTCGTTGTATGAGAGGATAAATTCATAGGTAGCCCCTTCATAAGCGCGTGTATTGACCATGAGCTGGGAGCGGTCTTCCAGGGGCGCCATTTCGGCCGGGATTACCTTCCACAGCAGCAGGATCAGAGCCAGGGCCGATACCAGGATCACCGGGGCCCAGCGGCGGCGCTTCAAAAACGAGGCCAGGGAATTGCGGTATCCTTCGTTCAGCCGCACAAAAAATTTCTCTGTGCGGTTGTAGAACCAGCCGTGGCGTGTGCGGGCGCGGAGGATCCTGGTGGAGACCATGGGGGTGAACGACAGGGCCACGAACGAGGAAATGATCACGGCCCCTGCGATCACAATGCTGAACTCGCGGAAGAGCCTGCCGGTGATGCCCTGGAGGAACACAATGGGTAAAAACACCGCCACCAGGGTGATGGTGGTGGATATAATGGCGAAAAAGATCTCGTTGGAGCCCTTGATTCCCGCATCCATGGGTTTCATCCCGTTTTCGATCTTTACATAGATATTCTCCATCATCACAATGGCATCGTCCACCACCAGTCCGATAGCCAGTACAATAGCCAGCAGGGTGAGCACATTGATGGAGAAATCGGCCAGGTACATCACGAAGAATGAACCGATAAGCGAGACAGGGATCACCAGGATGGGAATAATGGTGGCCCGCCAGTTCCTCAGGAAAAAGAAAATAATGATCACCACCAGTCCGAATGCCAGGAAGATGGTGTTTCTCACTTCGCGTATTGACGAGCGGATGTATTCGGTATTGTCGAAATGCACCCCCACCACGATATCGTCGGGAATGTCCTTTTTGATATGTTCCAGGCGGCGGTATACCTCATCGGCTATTTCAATGTGGTTGGCGCCCGGCTGGGGAATGATCACGGTTCCCACCATGGGCACTCCGTTTTTCTTCAGGATGCCCCGGATATCTTCCGGTCCCAGTTCGGCCCGGCCTATGTCCATGAACCGCACCACCTGGTCGCCCGACTGTTTGATGATCAGCTTGTTGAACTGTTCCGGTGTGCTCATCAGGCCCAGGGTACGGATGGTTAGCTCGGTGGTATTCCCCTCGATGCTTCCCGAGGGCAGCTCCACATTCTCACGGGCGATGGCATTCCGCACGTCCATAGGGGTCAGCCCGTACCCTGCCAGCCTGGCCGGATCGAGCCAGAGGCGCATGGCGTATCGTTTCTCTCCCCAGATAAAGATGGCGCTCACGCCGGGAATGGTTTGCAACTGTTCTTTGAAGGTAAGGTCGGCGATTTCCGATACTTCCAGCAGGGACCGTTTGTTGCTCTGAATGGTGATAAACATGATGGGACTGGCATCGGCATCGGCTTTGGTCACGGTGGGTGGATCCACATCGCGGGGAAGCCGGCGCTGGGCCTGCGATACCTTGTCGCGTACATCGTTGGCGGCCGTTTCCATATCCACGCTCAACTCGAATTCCACCGAAATGCGGCTGAATCCCTGGCTGCTGACGCTGGTAAGCGAACGAATACCGGGAATGCCGTTGATCGATTGTTCCAGGGGTTCGGTAATTTGTGTCTCGATCACATCGGAATTGGCTCCGGGGTAGGAGGTGCTTACCGAAATGATGGGCGGGTCAACGCTGGGGTATTCGCGTATTCCCAGGAAGGTCATGCCGATGATGCCGAAGAGCAGGATCAGTATGGAAAATACGGTGGCCAGTACCGGCCGTTTGATGCTGAGGGATGAAAGGCTCATGATTCTTCTTCTGCACTAGTTATCCACTATCAGGGTATCGAGCACCACCGGCAATCCCTGTCTTAACTGCAACACCCCGGTGGTAAGCAGGGTGTCGCCGAAATTCAGCCCGCCGGTGATCTGTATCCTCGACTCGGTTCTCAGGCCGGTGTTTACCATGACAGATTCGGCTTTACCTTGCCGGTACACAAAAACCTTTTCCCCTTCCATTTCCGGGATGAGGGCTTCGGTGGGAATTGCAACAGCATTTTCACTCCTGGATATCTGCAGGGTGATGGCAGTGAACCGTCCGGGTTTAAGCTCCTCGTTCCGGTTGTGGTACAGGGCCCTGACGGCGATGGTTCGTGTGTTGATGTCCACCTTCGGATCGACAGCATACACCTGAGCCCGGAAGGTATCTGTATCCACCGTAAATTCTATGGGGAAACCCGGACCTACCACACCGGCATAGCGTTCGGGAATGGAAAACTCTATTTTCAGGGGACTGAGCTTCACCAGCCGGGCAATTTTTGTAGAAGGGGAGGCGTAGGCCCCTTCGCTGAGGTAACGCAGACCGATGATTCCGTCGAAAGGAGCCCGCAGCTCGGTTTCGGCGATCCGGGCCCGGATAAGTTGTATATCAGCTTCCAGGGCCTGGAGTTCGGTCACCACCTGGTCATAGCTTTCCTGGCTGATGGCATCGCGGCTCAGCAGGTTTCGTTGCCGGAATTCCTTTTCTTCGGCCAGTTTTTTCTGAGCCTGGAGTTTGAGCAGTTGTGCCTGCAGGGGTTTGTCGTTGATCTTTGCCAGCAGATCTTCTTCCTTCACCCGCGTACCTTCAGTAAAATAGATGGCAACGATTTTCCCCGAGGTTTCGAATGACAGGTCCACCTCCTCGTCGGGACGCAGGGTTCCCGAGCTGCGGATGGTTTCCGTCAGGTGAACGGGAGAAATTAGCAGTCCGCTCACATTCAGAATCTGGCGTTGTCCACCACCCCGGCCACCACTGCCGGCCACCGGGCCGGGATCATCGCCCGCCCCGAAAAGCGGTTTCAATTTAGGGTAAAAAATCAAGCCCAGCAATAAAACCACGGAAAAGGCGATGGTCAGCGGGCGTATCAGTTTCTTTTTCATTGAAAGTAAAATAAAAATAACTATAGGCAGCCTGGAATACAACAGCAGGTATTATTAGATACTTTTTTTTCCTGTTTTATTCCCGGTAAACCTGAAATAAACAGGGAAAAGGAACGAAAAGTTCAAAAATAATGAAAAAACCGGCAGATGGATAGTTTTCAGAACAAATATCGTTATAGCTTTCCGCCTTCGCCAAAGGCTACGGCGGATGAAAAGTCCGCCGTCGCAGGAGGCTATGGCGGGTAAAAAGCCCTCCTTCGCGTAAAGCTTCGGAGGGCGGAGATGGACCTGGCTGGGCTCGAACCGGACCGAGGGAAAAGGAATGATCCGGGGGATTTTTTTCGCCGAGGGGCCAGATTGCCGCGGTGGCTCGACCAGCTTTAGCAAAAAAATCGCGCGTAGTTTCAGATTAATCTTTACTGACAGAATGCTTTACCTGAGCCGGACTTTAAATATTTTTCAAATTCAAAAGCTTTATATTTATCAGAAAAGGCAAGGTATGTAATTAGTTCAACAGGACGTCGAGGTTTCGTATAAGTGTTTTCACCCTTATTATGTCTTCGTATCCTTTCTTCCAGGTTATTGGTATGGCCTGTATAGTAAGTACCATCATTACATTTCAAGATGTAAACAAATTCCATAATTACAGCTTTGTGGGCTCTGTCCACCGTAGCCCGGGTATGATACATTTATCTAATAAAGTTAAAGGAATTATATATAAAGAAAAAGCCCTCCTTCGCGTAAAGCTTCGGAGGGCGGAGGTGGGCCCAGCTGGGCTCGAACCAGCGACCCCCTGATTATGAGTCAGGTGCTCTTACCTGCTGAGCTATGGGCCCCAAAATTCAGTACAAATTTACCCATAATCTCATGAGTCAGGTGCTCTGATCCCGAAAATCACAAAATTTCGGAGAAATTTTGCATGATTTTCGAGGATCCTCGTAAAACCAGGCAAGCAAAGCTTGCCGGTTTTACGGGACCTGCTGAGCTATGGGCCCTGAATATTGGGGTGTAAAATTACGGAAAGTTTTTAAAAAAATAACAACCAAAATCCTTCCCCTGGCAGGGGAAGGTGGATCCCCCCGCCTTGTTTTTCTCATAAAACCCTCAGAGGCAAGTCCTTTTGAATATATACGTGGAAATTCCGGAACATTGCTCCATAGAAGCTGCCTGTTTTTAGAAGAGAAGAATCAGCCGGTTTA
>DSCJ01000085.1 GCA_011049175.1 Bacteroidota bacterium
CTGCCGCGATCCAAACTCGTCCCTGACAGCGCTGTGCCTGTCAGGGACTCAGACAGGATCGCTGCACAGGCCTTCCCACTTTTTCCCCCGCCTTGTTTTTCACATAAAACCCTCAGAGGCCGGGACTTTTGATGAAATTCGTTGTATTTCTGAAAAAGAGCTTCCTATAAACGGTTTCCCAACAGGTATCCGGAATCTTCCCAGGCGCGTTTCGCGAACTGGTTACAAATTGAACTTCATTCCCAGAAAGAATGTTCTGGGCAGAGAAGGTCCGTAAATATACCCTGCATCCCGGTACTCACCCTGGTCAAAATCATCCTGGTAGCTGTTCAGGATATTCTTTATTCCTCCGTTTAGCTGCAGAACACAGGAACTGTTAAGGCGGACATTCCTGGCCACTTTTACCGTAGCATCGAAAAAGGAAGGGGTTTCTTCCACGGTATCTTCAGGAATATATCCGGCATAATGCTGAACCAGCATAGGACCTGTGTAATTTCCCGTAAAATTCAGGGATACATTGCCGGCTGGCTCCCATGAAGCAGTAAAGTACCCGTACCGGCCGGGCGACCGGAACATTTGTCTTCGGGGCTCGAGGTTTTGGTTATTGCTCCAGACCTGTGGTTCGTTGTAAAGGCTTTTCTGAAAAGTCATTCCGAATTGAAACTGTACTTCCGGAACGGGAACGATCTTTCCTTCCAGCAGGATACCCTGGATGACGGCTCCCGAGCCGTTTTTTCTTACCAGAATCAGGTTTCCCTCCGTGTCAGCACCTGCCTCTTCCAGGATAAAAATATGGTCCAGTGAAGTGTAAAAGCCTTCCAGCAAAAAATAGGCAGGCGCTGTTCCGGTATTGCTGTACAGGTTCAGGGAGGCAGAGTAGCTGTGTGATTTTTCCGTTTTCAGGTCCGGGTCCCGGGTGATTATCGCAACATGACCTCCAACGGCTGTGATATGCAGGTCTTCGTCGTAAGTCTGTGGAGCTCTGAATCCGCTGGAGTATCCAATCCGCAGGTTCAGATTATCCGTTGGATTGTACCGGATGTTCAAACGGGGGCTCAGAACGGGATGATCGACCATTGTGTGTTTATCAAGCCTGATACCCAACAAGATGGAGGTATTTTTGTTTTTCCATTCATTCTGGACAAACAGGCTGCCTGCATCAACCGCCTGTTTGATCTTCCGATCATATCCAGGCATTTCATCGTTCAGCCTGTTCAGGAGGTATTCCGCGCCCAGTGTCAGTTCGGAGGGCGTAATACGAAGGGTGCCGGACGTCAATGTGTACTGCATTCCTGTAACCCAGGTGAGGTCATGGGTTTTGCCATACGCATTGGGGTCCTGTCCGGCTCCATAATAACTTTTCCGGTGTATATGCTGAGCCGAGGTATACAGATTGATACGGTGTTTGCCGTTGTTTGACGAGGTGGTAAACTGAATACTGCCGGCATCGATCAGATGATCGGTCTGTTCGGTGATTGCAGTTTTATGCGGCGGAAGGTCCAGCCGGTTTCCTCCCCTCCGGAATTCATACAGGTTGTGGTATTCCAGGCTGATCTTGCTGTATGTACCGGTACGGTAATAAGAGCTGAATCCCAAGGTGGATGTATTGAGCTTTCCTGTTTCTGTAAATCCGTCTCCGTTGTGGTCGTATGGATTTCTTGTTCTGGTAGAACCGAAAACAGTGATGCCTGCCCGGTCATCATCGGAAACTACCGAAGCGTTCAGGCTGGTATTTAAGTCGGCCCGGGTGCCACCTATAAGTTGGGTGGTATTTGCCAGGCTGATTGCGTTTCCTTCCGGTTCTCTGGTGATGATATTGATGGTTCCGGCAATGGCATTGGAACCGAACAGGGCGGAACCGCCTCCGCGGATAATCTCTACGCGTTCAATCATCGTAACCGGTATTTGTTCGATGGCATAAACACTTGCCAGGGAACTGACCACCGGCCGACTGTTGATTAATATCTGGGAATAGTTCCCGTCCATGCCGTTGATACGTACTTGTTGGAACCCGCAGTTCTGGCAACGGGTTTCCATGCGAACCCCGGGCTGGAAATTCAGACCCTGTGCAAGGCATACCGCACCAGAGCTTTCAAACAGCCTGGGATAGATGATGTGTACTATAGCCGGCGCTTCCTTTTGCAGTGTTTCTTTCCGGTTTGCTGAAATCACCACATTGTCCAGCATGATTTCATCTTCTTCTATTTCAAAATTGACTTCCAGGCTTTGGCCAGCTGTCAGCTCCACCTCATGCTCAGCCGTTTTGTATCCTATACCGGAAGCCGTCAGGATATAGGTGCCCGTGGGCAGGTTTTTCAGAAAATAGTGGCCTGTTGCATCGGTGGCCGTTCCGTATGTGGTCCCTTTCAGGGTGATGTGTATGTATGGGATGTGTTGTCCTGTTCTCTTGTTGAGTACATGACCGTATACATGGGCATCTGTTTTTTTCTGGGGAAAAACATGCGTTCCTGCGATAAGGAAGATGCACAAAACCCAGCTGAAAATCTTCATCATATTAAAATCCCGTATTATGGTTAATTATCCGTTGATTTTCCGGAATCGTTCTGAATGAATGATCCCTGACGGATTTTAAAAAGTCATCCGGTTTGAGTCAGGATTAACGGGAAACGGGGGGTGCGCGCAGCAGAAAGGTACAATACCCTCCGGAAAGAGGGCATTTACTGGAAATATGAAGGGAAATAATCTGCTGGATATGCAGAATGGGGGAGGTAGTGATGAATATAATCGCGGTGGTAGAGAAAAAGAACGACAATTGTTCGATGACCTCATACTCCTGACGGGTATGTTGGTGATCGGCTTTGGATTTGCCGGAGAACGGAATAGATGGATGGGAATGGGTAACTGTTATCCCGTTTACCGTGTGGGTATGGATAAACAGAGTAATGCTGCCGTAGTATCCGAGAAAAAGGATCAGGAGCAGCCATGCGAATGTTTGGTTTCGATGCTGTTTCAATTCCCAGCTTATTGTACTTCCATATCTGGACAGCCAGTATTTTGTTTTTATGAGCCTTTACCGGCCATCCGGACAAATTTACGCAACATTCGGACTTCAGGCAATATTTTGATCCGGGTTTTATCCCCCGGATGATCCTGATGCATCAGTTTCCTGGTGGCAGGAAATAATACTTTTTTCATCCGGCAGCCTTTCAGGCTAATAAACCTTCGGGAAGTTGAAAATCTTGTCATACAGTGATTACAGAACACCAGATGTTTTGTAACACATTTCTTTCCTGAGAATAATCATTTCGCAGGTGCGGAAATATAGCCTTTTTTGGATAAATTTGGAGGCGAAAAATAAATACAGTAAATTATTGATATACAATGGAATTAATTTCAAGAATCAAGGAGCAGGCCAAAAAATATTCCATGCGCATTGTACTGCCTGAGGGATATGAAGAACGTACCCTGCAGGCAGCCGATATAGCTACCCAGGAAAAACTGGCAAAGATCATCCTGATTGGGGAGAAGGCACGGATAATGGAGCTGGCGGAAACACACCACCTGAAGCATATTCCGGAAACGGAGATCATCGATCCGGCCCATCCTCCCAAAAAAGAGGAATACATCCGTCTGATGGTGGAGCTGAGAAAGCACAAGGGATTGACGGAAGAAGAAGCCGCCAGGCTGGTCACCAACCCGCTCTACCTGGCTACCGTGATGATCAAGGCCGGCGATGCCGACGGGGAGGTGGCCGGCGCCGGTAATGCCACGGGCGATGTACTGCGGCCCGCTTTTCAGTTCGTAAAAACCGTTCCGGGCATTTCGGTGGTATCGGGCGCCTTTCTGATGATCCTTCCCGACAGGCAATACGGCCACAACGGCCTGATGGTTTTTGCCGATTGTGCCGTACATCCCGACCCCACAGCCCATGAGCTGGCCGAGATTGCCGTAGCCACGGGTCACACCACCCGCGTGCTGGCCGGATTCGAACCCCGCATTGCTATGCTGAGTTTTTCCACGAAAGGGAGTGCAAAACATCCTCTTGTGGATAAGGTGGAGGAAGCTACCCGGAAAGCCAGGGAAATGGATCCCACTCTGCAGATCGACGGGGAAATGCAGGCCGATGCGGCCATTATCGAATCGATCGGGAAGCAAAAAGCTCCCGGCAGCGCCATTGCAGGCCGTGCCAATGTGCTGATATTCCCCGACCTGCAATCGGGCAACATTGGCTACAAGCTGGTGCAGCGCCTGGCAGGGGCCGAAGCCATCGGACCGGTATTACAGGGAATGGCGGCTCCCATCAACGACCTGTCAAGGGGCTGCTCGGTAAGCGATATTGTGAACCTGATCGCCATTACGGCCTGTCAGGCTGCCGGAATCAAATGAAAGAAACCAGAAAAAAGAAATACATACCATGACAGAATCACTTGAAGATTATGCGCTGGGACGAAGTGTCGGGCGAAAGGGAACCCTGAAAAAGGTGGGCATCATCGGCTGCGGTACCATGGGGCAGGAAATTGCCCGTGTGGTAGCCCAGAACGGAATCGATGTGGTGTTTATCGATGTGTCGGAAGAACGGGTGAAAGAGATCTTCCACGAACTGGAAATCACCCTGGACGAGGTGATCAACCACTGGGGACTGACCCGTTCCGACAAGCGGGCCATTCTGAGCCGGATACATGGGTCCACTGACTACCATGATATCCAGGATTGCGATCTGATCGTGGAAACGATCAATTTCAACAAGCCCGGCACCAGCCTGGAGATCCGGAAGGATGTTTTCAGGCGGGTGGAAGAGGTGGTCTCGCCGGAAGCAGTCATCACCTCGAATACGGCAACTCTGATGATATCGGAACTGGCCGGTGTGCTGGAACATCCTGAGCGTGCGGTGGGCCTGCATTTTCTCACATCGGCTGCCGAGTCGAATGTGGTGGAGGTGGTACGGGGGGTGAAAACCAACGACGAATCATTCGAGTTTGTTACCCGGTTTGCCCGGATGATCGGTAAAAAAGTGATTGCATCCCATGAAAGCCCCGGTAACATCAGCACCCGCCTCATCGTCACCCTGATCAACGAAGCCTGCGAATTGCTGATGGAAGGCGTGGCCTCTGCCGGCTGTATTGACCAGACCATGAAGTACGGGTTCGGGCTTCAGTTCGGACCTCTCGAACTTGCCGACAAAATTGGCCTCGACAAACTGATCAAATGGATGGATAACCTGTACATGGAGTTCGGGGAAAGGAAGTTCAAGCCCAGCCCTATTATCAAACGCCTGTACCGGGCCGGTATGATCGGCCGGAAAACAGGGGTGGGTTTTTACAAATACAAGGACGGCAAAATTACGGGAGAAACCATTACCTGTCCGGAAATTAAATAAAAACGAAATAAAGCAACGTATTCATGAAAATCATCGTACTGAACTGCGGAAGTTCATCCATTAAATACCAATTGTTCGACATGGCCCGGAAGGAAGTGATGGCCCGGGGGATTGTCGAGAAAATCGGCCTGCACGGTTCTTTCATTAAAAACGAGCGGTTCGACGGCGATAAAGTCAGGCTGGAAGGGGAGATCCTCGACCATCAGCAGGGAATAGAGTATGTGCTGGGTATTCTGGTAAGTGAAAAACACGGATGCCTTAAAGGATTCGACGAAATTGACGCCGTGGGTCACCGGGTGGTGCACGGAGCCGAAACATTCAACTCCAGTGTGCTGATCACCCCGGAAGTAATACAGAAAATGAAAGAATGCATCGACCTGGCGCCCCTGCACAATCCACCCAACCTCAAAGGGATCGCTGCCATGCAGGAATTGCTGCCCAATGTGCCACAGGTAGGTGTTTTCGATACGGCTTTTCACCAGAGCATGCCGGCATATGCCTATATGTATGCCATTCCTTATTCCCTGTACAAGAAATACAGCATCCGGCGGTACGGCTTTCATGGGACCAGCCATCGCTATGTGTCGAAACGGGCCTGCGAGATCCTGGGAACAGACTACCATTCCAGCAAAATCATTACCTGCCACCTGGGTAACGGGGCCTCTGTGGCCGCGGTGAAAAACGGAAAAGTGGTGGATACTTCCATGGGACTGACCCCCGTGGAGGGACTGATCATGGGAACCCGCTGCGGGGACATGGACCTGGGGGCCTTTATTCACATTATGAAGAAGGAAGAACTGTCTATTTCCACGGCCAATGCCCTGATCAACAAGCACAGCGGGGTGCTGGGTGTTTCGGGCGTGTCGTCGGATATGCGCGAAGTGGAAAAGGCTGCCGAAGAAAAAGACGAAAGGGCTCTCCTGGCGCTGGAAATGTACCATTACCGCATCAGAAAATACATCGGAGCCTATGCCGCTTCGATGGGCGGGGTGGATATTATTGTGTTCACCGGTGGAGTGGGAGAGAATGGCGATATCACCCGGGCCGAAGTTTGCCGCGATTTTGAATACCTCGGACTGGTATTCGATGAAGACAAAAACCGGGGTGTGCGGGGGAAAGAACAATTGATCAGCGCTCCGGAAAGCAAGGTAAAGGTGCTGATCGTTCCTACCAATGAAGAACTGGTCATTGCTCAGGATACAGAAGAAATTGTTCAACAGCTAAAGATCATGAATAAATAATGGATATGATAACCAAACTCGATCAGATGTTCGATGTGCTGAGGGCGAGACCTTCCAAGCACCTGGTGGCTGCCTGTGCCAACGACCGCCATACGGTGGCGGCTGTGGAAATGGCCCGATCCATGGGCCTGGTGGAAGCCACCCTTGTAGGCGATCGCGATGCGATTCAAAAATCCTGTGAGGAAGAGAAGATCGATCTCTCGGTGTTCAACATAGTGGATGAAAAAGAGGATATACAGGCCGCGCGCACGGCGGTAGATCTGATCAACCAGGGCAGGGGCGACCTGCTGATGAAGGGCCTGGTGAGTTCCGACAAGTACATGCGGGCCATTCTCGACAAGGAAACCGGACTGATGGATCCGGGCGCCATACTCACCCATGTTACGGTGATGGAGATCCCTTCCTATCACAAGCTGCTGATCGTGGGCGATGTGGCCATCATTCCCCTGCCCGGCCTGAAGGAAAAGACGGCCATCCTGAAAGAGCTGATCAAAAC
>DSCJ01000006.1 GCA_011049175.1 Bacteroidota bacterium
CCCGGAAACATCAAGTGGGAATGGGACCCGGGGCATGACGGGCTGAACCAGTACGGGGACGAGATATTTAGCTATCTGCCGGTTGGGGAGAACGGGGAAGATATTCCTGTGGCACGCACGGGATACAGGGATAAATATCTGGTTGATAACGGGGTGGAAAGCCTGAAGCTGAACGCTTCGGTGCATTACCGGATCACACCCGGAATTACCGCCATATTGCACGGGAACTATGGGAAGTCTACCACTGCCTACGCAGCGGAAAACAGGATAGCCCTCAGGGATTTTGAACTGTACCAGGCCAGGGCTGAACTGAACGGTGAAAATTTTCAGCTCTTCGGTTATACTACCCGCCAGGGTGCCGGAGATACCTACGATACCCGTTTTCTGGCGATCCATCTGAACCGGCTCTGGAAATCCGATGAAACATGGTTCCGGCAATACCGGGATGTCTACCTGGGAAAATATCAGAAATACGGGGTCAATGGATTCGATCACCGCGTGGCCAGGGCATTTGCCGATAACGAAAGGCTGCTGCCGGGAACTTCTTCCTTCGAAGCGGCAAAGGATTCTCTTATCTCCCTGACTGATTTCAGGCACGGGGCCAGGATTATCAATAACTCCCGGATGTGGGAAGTGGCGGGCAACTATACCTTTGAACAGGGGAAGGTATTGCCCGGCCTCATGATTGGAGGGAATTTCAGGTATTACGACCTGATATCCAACGGAACCATTTTCCCTGATACTGCCGGGAATCCCATTCATTTTTATGAATACGGGATGTTTGCCGAAATGGAACGAACCCTGATTGAAGACAGGATTTCCCTGGTAGCATCACTTCGCATAGATGGCAGTGAACAATTCAGACATACTATTACTCCCCGGCTGATCTTGTCGCTGACCCCCGATCCTTCGCATCATATCCGCCTGGCCGTTCTTACCGGTACCCGTTACCCGGGTGCCAGGGAACAGTTTATTAACAAGGATATGGGTGCCTACCAGTATCTGGGAGGATTACTTCCAATGACAGAGAACTTCGAATTATCCGGGAATTCATTCTATCAGGGGAGTGTGGAGGCATTCAATCAGGCGGTGGAAGAAGCCATGAGCGATGAAAAGAATCCAAAAAGCTATGCTGAAGCAATGATGAACAACCTGTATCTTCTGGAAGAGGGGAAAGTACAGGCAGAAGCCTTCAGGGAACTTAAGCCGGAGAAGGTTGCATCTTTTGAGCTGGGTTACAGGGGGAAGTTGTTGAACCGGATATTCTGGGACCTGGTTTATTATTACAGTACATATCGCGATTTTATAGGATATGTGGAAGTGAACCGTCCCGGAACCAGTCCTTCCACCGATCTGTACACCGCCATTCAGCAGATGAACAGTGCCGGGATGCACGATCTGATTTATGTGCATACCAATGCCCGGGAGAGAATAGCCATCCAGGGTCTGTCCGTAGGCGTGAAGTGGTTGGTGCCGCTGGGATCGGTGCTGTCGTGGAACGCTACTTTTTCGAAGATAAATCAGGATCCCTCCGATCCTCTGGTACCCGGTTTCAATACGCCGGTATTCAAGACGAATATTTCCGTATCGAACCGGAAAATGGACCGGATGGAGAACAACCCGGGAATGGAGCGGGTTGGATTTAACATCAACTGGCGCTTTCAGAGCGCCATAGACTGGGAAAGTCCGTTTGCCAGTGGCAGGGTGGATCCTTTTGCCACACTCGACTGGCAGATCTCGTATCACCTGGAAAATCCCCGGGCAGTGATCAAGGCGGGAACCAATAATTTTCTGAATATAATTCATACCAATACATACGGGGGCGCTCAGGTGGGCATTTTTTACTATATCGGTTTTACCATGGAAAACCTGTTTAACTGATGGGGATGAAAACCATGTTGAAATATGGCTGGCTGTATGTGGTCCTCCTGGTGATGGCAGGTTCATGCGCCTATGAATTCCCTGAGGCAGAAGGCCCGGTTTCCGCAGGAAATGTTTCATTCCGGCATTATGTAAGTATCGGGGGCTACGGAATGTCGGGATTCATGCACGGTGCTTTTTACACTAAAGGCCAGCAGCAATCGGTTTCAGCCATTCTGTATGAACAGTTTCTGAAAACGGGTCAGGAAATACCTTTTAATCAAGCAGATATCGGAACAGAGAACGGATACAATGAATTTTACCAGAGCGGCACGGGAATTTCCGGGAGGTTTGTTTACCGCTATACTGATTATGCTCAGGATGAACCTGTTATAACCGCGGAAGAAGGAGATATGCTGTCGGATTATGGGGGGAATATAGGTCAGGTGAACGACCTGGGGATCCCTTTCCTGAAATCGTTCCAGATGAACAACGGGGAAGCGGCGGTGCAGAACCCTTATGTGGCCCGTTTAAACTTACCTTACGGAGTAACCCTGACAGAACATGTGCTTGCCATGCATCCTGAATTTTTTACAATATGGCTTGGCGTAGCCGAAATTTTCAACTATGCCCGTTCGGGAGGAGAGGGGAGTATCTCATCCGTACCCGGCGAGGCTGGAGAATTTGACCTTTCTTCGGCGACCGAATTCGAAGAAAACCTGACGGTAATACTGGAACAGTTGCTGTATAATCCTGCAACCAGGGGAGCGATCGCTAATATTCCCGATCTGAAAGATCTGCCGTTCTTTTTTTACTACCCTTACAATTTTCTGCGGATTACCACCGGATCTATTCAGGCATCGAGGGCTGAATATGTCGATGCATTCAACGAAGCTGTCGATATACATAACATAATCCCGGGTGCCGAGCGCAGGCCCTACATCTCCTGGGATGATAACGGGGCCTACCTGAGTCCGCAGCGCCTGGTGGTGGAAGACGACTCCCTGTGTGATGCCTATTATCCGAACGGAGAACCCCTGCCGAAGATCAGGCAAATAGAACCGGAAGAGCTGGTGCTGTTGAGCATTCCTGTCGGGGAGGTTAAAACGGGACTGGGATGGATGTACCCGCTTCCTGCTGAATATTACCTGAATAAGTACCAGGTACAAAAGATCCAGGTGAGGATCAATGAATTCAATGCCGTTATTTCCGGTATGGCATCACGGTATTCCGGGCAACTGGCCCTGGTTGATCTGCGCTCGGCTTTTGCCCTGCTGGCTTTGTCATCCAGAAAAGATGTCTATGGGAATCCCGGGTCGTACGAAGAGCACTACTTTAACGGGGTTCCCCTACATTTTGACCTGGGATTATATTCTCTGGTATCCCTTGACGGGATCTATCCGAACCAGCGGGGCAATGCTTACATCGCCAACCGGTTCATTGAGGCAATCAACCGCTCGTTCGGTTCGGAATTACCCATAGTGGATATAAACCGGTATACAGGCAATACAGTGGAACTTGGAATCCGCTGAGAAATATTTTATTCCTGGGGTTCCACTTCAACCAGCTCGATCTCGAAAATCAGGGCTGAGAAGGGGGGAATCATACCGCCGCCCATTTCCTGTGAGCCGTAAGCCAGTTCCTGAGGGATGTATACCATCCATTTCGACCCTTCTTTCATCAGCTGAAGCACTTCTGTCCAGCCGGGAATAACAGAATTAACGGGAAACGATACGGTTTCTTCGCCCGAAGCATCGAATTCGGTGGAATCAATCAGTGTCCCACGGTAACGGACATGAACAATATCATTCTCATCGGGGCTGGCTCCGGTTCCTTCTTCCAGTATTTTATACTGCAACCCTGATTCTGTGGTGATCACACCTTCTTCTTCTTTGTTATTTGCTAGAAATTCTTCGCCGGCAATCCGGTTTTCTTCGTATTCTTCACTCACTTTCCGGGTTTGCTGTTCCTGGAAAAAGTCATTGAGAATCATCTGGATGGCCATGATGTCCATGGTATCCTGGTTGTTCTTCATCACATCTTCCATCCCCTGTTTTACCAGTCCGGCATCGAGCATATCCATTTGCTGGTTCAGCAGGCTTTTTCCGATATATACACCGTATGCATAGCTGGCAGTATCGACATTGTTGCTCAGGTTGGGTTTTGACATCTGGTTGCAGGAAACCAGTGTGACGAGCATGCTGACCATAAAAATGACCGGGATTGACTTTTTTGTTTTCATATTTTAAAAATGGTTAGTGAACTGCGAAAATACAATGTATGCGTCTAATCTCCAACTTACCGTTCAGATAGTTTTGACAGCTCTGAGCATTTCCCTTTTTCCCGGAGGGCCCGGAAGGATTTCCAGGGTAAATCCGGTTTCTTTCAACATCCGTTTTACCGAGCCTTTGCAGGAATAGGTAACAAGCAGCCCGCCAGGACGCATGGCCCGGTAGATTTTTTCGAACAACGCAACGTTCCATATACCGGGTTGCTTATCCGGACCGAATGCATCAAAATAAACCACATCGGGGGTAATCTCCATTTGGTATGTATGCACATCGCCGCATATTTTTCTAAAAACAAAGCCGTGCTCCATTTCAGTTTCCTGACCCCAGGGAGCCCGGTGAATTGCCGCAAAAACACGCCTTGCTTCATTTCCCAGGCGATCTCCATAGTTCAGTCGGGAAATTACTTCCTCGGGCAGGGGGTATTTTTCGATCCCGTGGTATACGATCTTCTTATGGTTTTGCATGGCATATTTCCAGGTGAGGAGAAGATTCAGGCCGGTGCCCAGCCCCACTTCATAGACCCGGATCGATGGTGCTGACAAGGCTTCCAATCCTGCCCGGATAAACACGTGTTCCGATTCCCTGATGGCTCCGTGAACAGAATGGTACCGCTCGTTCATCCGGGGAATGAACAGGGTGTGGGAGCCGTCTTCCGTTAAAATGATCTCAGTTTTCAAAACCAGGCAGTTTTTAGGGAGACAGATTAAGCAGACCCTCTTTTTTGAATCTCGGGAAATGGAATTTTCTTACCGGTTTATGGCTGTATGGCTGAAAATGGTGGTCATACCCGCTGATACGGGCAATCTGGCAGGGTTTGCATTCTCCGCAGGGTATGCCGTTCTTTCCGGGATGGTAGCAATACCAGCTGAGTGCCAGAAGATGATGGAACCCAAGTTTTCTGGCTTCTGTTCCCATATCATCCTTGGAATACCGGATGACAGGGAAACAGAAGTTCTCAAACAGCCTCAGACCATGGAGAACCGGTTGATCGATGAGCCGGTATTGATCTTCGACCTCCCGGATGTTTCTTTCAAGATCGAGGTTGAACTGAGGGATTTCCTCTTCCGTATGTCTGACGATACCTAATTCAAGGTCACTTATTCCGTACTGCCTGCTGAGGCGGGCGAACCATTCGTATTGTATTCCCAGGGTATACAGGCGGTTCAGCTCTTCATACCATTGCCTGGTCTGAGCATCTTTTTTCAGCCGGGATTTGTTGACGATTTTTACAGGTTGCAATAAGGCGGCGGCCCGGGGAAACTCCTTTTGCAGCCCGGCAATTATCCGCCGGATGGCTTCAATTTCGTATGAGGTGGATTTTCTTCTGTGGTCGTATACATAATACGGTTGCATGGGTTCACCGGCTGAAATAAGCAGCTGGAGGACACGGAAAGAAGAATCCCACCCCCCCGACCAGAGGGTATGTTTCAAATTATTCATCTGGCGAAAATAGGAAAATTCAGGGGATTAATCGAATATCATGGTCACAGCAAAAACGAAACCGGTTTGACAGATTTCATTCTTTCCGTAAAGATCTACCGGAAAGCCAAATACCAGAAGGAAATTTTCACCGGTCTCGATGCTCCCGCCAAGATTCAGGGTGGTAAGCTCACGTATTCCTGATTCCGTATCCCCCCATCCGCGGTTGTAACTGATCCCCAGAATGGCCTGCAGGCCCGGTTTGATGAAACAACCGGCGTCAGCATTGAAGAAAACCTGGGTGCCGGTTTTTTGTTGAAAATAATCGGTTTGCCATTGAAAATCAGTGTCTACCGACCAATTTGCCGGAAGAAACGTGGTCCATGACAGACCCGCCACGGCTGAATGGCTTATATTTTCAGGCCTGCCAGGATTAGACTCCTGTCCTTCCGGTCGTTCGTAATGGTAACCGGCCAGCCATGCCAGCTCATTTTTTCTCGTTTGTAAGAACCTGATTTTTCCTGCCATTCCCATTTGCGAATGATTCGAACTCAATAAGAATCCCACTTCTGCATTCCGGTTTATTCCGTAGGTGGTTCGGAAAGTGAGGCTGGTGTTATGCTCAAGGCTGTCGGTCGATTCGAACCTTGGCATGATCCGGCTGTCCTGGTTCCAGAATTTCCGTGACCACAGGCTGGAGAATACCGGTTCAAATTCCAGGCTGTGCAACGGAACAGGGGTGGCATTGCATGCCCCCAGTTTGGAGGCGGATACCCCGCATACCTGGGCCATGGTTGCAGCAGCGGAAAGAAACAGGATATAGCATGAAATCAGAAATTTATGTTTCATGATAATCGCGCAATATTTTTTATATGAACAAATGTTCGTTTAATAAATAGACCCGGCCCGGATGAAATAATTGCGCTTGGAATAGTTTTTTTTTGTAATGTTGTTACAAAGGTTGTTGGAAGCGCAGGATTATACAATCCCCTGTAATGGGTATTGTTACTTGAATTCATATCTTTTTGTATTCAGAAAAAAAAAGAGGCTGTCTCAAAAGCATATTTGAGGCGGCTTCTTTTTTATTTATGGAGTTATTTATTGCTACTTCAGGAAAATAAGTTTTTCAGGATTGTTTGTCACAAAAAAAAGAAAAAGG
>DSCJ01000084.1 GCA_011049175.1 Bacteroidota bacterium
GAGCTGAACGAAAGCTCGTTCTCCGTGGGCAAAATGTTCGAGGAACTGTATGCCCGGCTGAGTGTGATGAAGCAGAAGCGTAACAAAGACCTGGTGGCCCTGCTGCTGTCACGTCCCCGGGAACCGGCCGACTTGGATATTGTGGCCGACCGGTACCGCCTGGAACAGATCATGATGAACCTGGCGGAAAATGCCATGAAATTTACCGACCGGGGAGTGATTGAGATCGGCTTCCGGATGAAGAATGAAAATACCCTGCAGTTGTTTGTCAAGGATACCGGACGGGGAATAGATGCCGGCCATCAGCAGATGATCTTTGAAAGTTTCCGGATCAGCCGGAAAGAGACCGATCCGCATATTGCCGGCAGCGGACTGGGACTGTCCATTGTCAAGTCGCTGGTCGAACTGATGAAAGGGGAAGTATGGGTGGAGCCGAACGAAGAGCAGGGAAGTATTTTCAAGATCAACCTGCCCCTGAAAAAGCAAAAATCGGCCGAAGCCGGGAAAGAAAAGAAAGGAACAAGGCGCAGTTTTCTTGACGATCTGCGGCTGGGAAGCAGGCATCTGGCTATTTGAGTGAAAAAGTAAGCGGAAAGAAATATTTCATGGGATAGACACTGGTTTTAAAAAAATTTCATGGGATAAACATTGGTTTTTCAAAAAAACGGAGGGCAGCGCCCTCTGTTTTTTTTTGATTTCCGGGAATTACTATTTTTAAAGATATTTTCGAAAAGGCATATGACTTCTTTCCCGTTCTATGAGCAGCTCGATGCGATGGATTGCGGTCCGGCCTGCCTCAGGATGATTGCCCGTTACCACGGGAAAAGGATTACCCTTCAGACCCTCAGGGAAAGAAGCTATATCACGAGGGAAGGGGTGTCGATGCTGGGCATCAGCGATGCCGCGGAATCCATCGGGATGAGGACCCTGGGGGTGCGCATCGGTTTCGACAAGCTGAAGAGGGATGTATCACTGCCCTGTATCGTACACTGGCAGCAAAAACATTTTATTGTTGTATACCGGATCAGGGGGAACAAGGTATATGTGGCCGATCCGGCCATCGGGAAACTGGTGTATAGCCGTGAGGAATTTCTCAAAGGCTGGGTCAGCACCCGGAAAGACGGGCAGGATCTCGGCCTGTGCCTGATCGTGGAGCCCACCCCCGCCTTTTATGAGCTGGAAGACGAAAAACATGCCCGAACTTCCTTTTCCTTTCTGGTGAAATATTTCCGCCCCTTCCGGAAACTTATGGTTCAGTTGCTGCTGGGTGTTCTTATTGGAAGCATCATCCAGCTGATCTTTCCTTTCCTTACCCAGCAGATCGTTGACTTTGGTGTGAACAACCAGGACATCGGGTTTATTTACCTGGTGCTGATCGGGCAGCTGGTTCTTTTTATTTCCCGCATGGCGGTGGATTTTATCCGGGGGTGGATCCTGTTGCACATCGGGACACGTGTCAATGTGAGCCTGATCTCCGATTTCCTGATCAAGCTCATGAAACTGCCCGTATCCTTTTTCGATACCAAGCTGATTGGCGACCTGCTTCAGCGCATTGCCGATCACCGGCGTATCGAGACTTTTCTCACCGTGTCAACCCTTAATATCCTTTTTTCGCTGCTGAACCTGGTGATTTTCGGGATCGTACTGGCAATATACCACCTGCAGGTGTTTCTCCTGTTTCTGGCGGGCAGTGCATTGTACATTGGGTGGGTGGCATTTTTCATGAAGAGGCGAAGGAGGCTTGATTACCTGCGCTTCAAGAAGATGTCGGAAACCCAGACCAGCCTGATCCAGCTGATCAACGGCATGCAGGAGATCAAGCTGAACAACCTGGAAAAACAGAAACGATGGGAATGGGAGGGTATCCAGGCCGGATTGTTCCGGGTGAATGTAAAAAGCCTGGCACTGAACCAGTACCAGCAGGCGGGAGCCACCATTCTGAATGAAACGAAGAACATACTGATCACCGTGGTAGCCGCTACCGCGGTGATTTCGGGGGATATGACCCTCGGAATGCTGGTGGCGGTTCAGTATATCCTGGGGCAATTGAATGCTCCTCTGGAACAGATGATCGGATTTTTCCACCGCACCCAGGATGCCCGGATCAGCCTGGAAAGATTGGGAGAGATACACCACCTGGAGGAAGAAAGCCTGCCGCTTATGCCGGGGGCGGTTGCTGTGCCTGCCGGTGATCTGAAAATAAAAAACCTTTCTTTCCAGTACGAAGGACCGCGTTCGCCTTTTGTGCTGCGCCATATTGACCTGGAGATCCCGTCATCGGCAGTGACCGCCATTGTTGGTGTGAGCGGAAGCGGAAAAACCACCCTGATCAAGCTTTTGCTGGGATTCTACCGGCCGGTGGAAGGAGAGATCCGGGTGGGAGATCAGTTGCTGAAAAATATTCATCCGGCGGTATGGCGGTCGCATTGCGGTGCAGTTATGCAGGACGGGTATATTTTTGCCGACACCATTCTCAACAATATTCTTGCGGGAGATGAACAGCCCGATCCGGCAAGGCTGGAAAGAGCGGTACGGATTGCCAACCTGGAAGAGTTCATTCGTTCGATGCCATTGGGTTATTATACAAAACTCGGGGCTCAGGGGGCAGGGATCAGTATGGGCCAGAGGCAACGGTTGCTGATAGCCCGTGCTGTTTACAAGGATCCTTCATTTGTGTTTTTCGATGAGGCGACGAATGCGATTGATGCCAATAACGAGAAAGTGATCATGGATCATTTGCAGGAATTTCTGGCCGGGAAAACCGCCGTGGTGGTGGCCCACCGGCTGAGTACCGTTAAAAATGCCAGGCAGATTGTGGTTCTCGACAAGGGAGTCATTACCGAAAGAGGCACACACGAAGAGCTGGTCAAAGCCCGTGGGGCCTATTATCACCTGGTGAAAAATCAGCTTGAACTGGGCCAGTAAACCATGACATACCATGCCTGATCCAAACCATATCGAACTTCACACTCACAGCGATGCCCTGGAGGAGATCATCGGACAGCCGCCTTCCTGGCTTGTAAGGAGAGGCATTGGCCTGTTCTTTTTAATTCTTCTGATTCTGCTGGCCGGATCATGGTTTTACAGGTATCCCGATGTGGTGAAAACGCCGGTGGTTATTACTACGGAAAATCCTCCTGCTCCGCTGGTGGCCAGGGTAGACGGGAAGATCATTTCTCTGCAGGTAAAAAATGGCTGCAGCGTAAAACAGGGGGATCTGCTGGCCGTGATGGAAAATCCGGCCACCACGGAGGATGTATTGCAACTGGGTGCCCTTCTGTCAATTCAGGATCAGGAAAAGAGGTTTGCTGCCATTACTGCCATAGTACCTGTTGAACCGGCCCTGGGCCCGGTTCAGGAACCCTTTTCCAGGTACCGGAAAAGGGTAAGCGATTATCTCTACTTCCTTGAACTCGACCTCTATGGCAGAAAGATCGCATCGGTAAAGGGGGAGATTAAACAATACGGCGAGTATGTGGAACAGGTAGCCCGGCAGGTTAAATTCCTGGAAGACGAATTGGGCCTGGTGAGGAAGCAATATGTAAGGGATTCCCTGTTGTTTGCCGGAGAACTGATATCGGAGTCGGCCTGGGAACAGTCAGGAACACGCCTTCTTGAAAAAAGCAGGGAATGGCAGGAAAAAAAGATTGCCCTTTCTTCAGCTCTCCTCAGAATGAAAGAAAAAGAACGGGAATTGCTGGACCTGGAACTGGCGCAGAAGGAAGAAACGGCGTTGTTGCACAGCCAGTGTATGGAAGCGGAAGAGGTTCTCAGGTCGGCTGTGGCAGAATGGGAGCAGAATTACCTTATGCGGTCACCGGCAAACGGGATGGTGAGCTTTACCCGTTTCTGGAGCCGTGATCAGTATGTGGCAAAGGGAGAGACCGTGCTGACGATTGTTCCCGAAGAGCCCGGCGATATCATTGGAAGGGCCAGAGTAGGGCAGCAGCGTTCGGGGAAGGTAGACACCGGGCAACAGGTGTTGATACGCCTGGACAATTTTCCCTACCTGGAATACGGACATCTGCCCGGAAGGATACGTAATATCAGCAGGGTGCCCGACCAGGAGGCCTATGTGGTGGAGGTGCGTGTGCCACAAACACTGGAAACCAATTATGGGATCCGGCTGGATTTTTCTGATGGCATGCAGGGAACGGCCAGGATCATTACCGACGAACGGCCTTTACTGATCAGGATACTGGCCCCGTTCAGGTACATGTATGAACGGCATATTCGCCGGCGTGACCGGTTTGATCAGAACGGGAGGTCGTCTTCTTCAGGATGGTCTTCCGGAGGCATGTCATCAAGGGCTGGTCCCGGAATGTCTGCCTCGGTTGCCGGTTCCGCTTTTTCTATGCGGAAAGCCGAAAGGTTGGTGAAGTAGCTGACCTTTCCCCCTTTTTCCCAGCGATTACCGCGGATATCGAACTGGATGCGGATCATGTCATTCAGCTGAAATGGTTCAATCAATCCGCAACGGTCCTGGGTTAGCTGGAATTTTATATAATCCACGAATTCATTTCCAGCATTGACTTCTCTTTTTTCCACTACAAATTCTCTTTTCTGGAATTTTTCACTGATCCGTGTGGTGTCATATTTTTCAATCAGTTTTCCCGTAATTTCAAAGGCCATATCATTGAGTTTTTTCTGTCATTTGCACTATAAATGTACATTTTTTTTCGTGTCCTTCCTTCTCTGCCGGAACAGGTAAAAGATGGATATTTTTCTATTCCGTTCCGGATCAATCCCTTGGATCTACTTTCAACAATTCGATTTCAAAAACCAGGGTAGAGTATGGCGGGATATTCCGGCTGGGGATATCCATATCATGGTATGCCAGTTCATGAGGGATATAAACCTTCCACCAGGCTCCTTCCTTCATAAGCTGCAGTGCCTCCGTCCAGCCCGGGATCACCTTGTCAACTGCAAATATCGAAGGTTTTTCCCCGCTGCTATCAATCACGGTTCCGTCGATCAGGGTGCCTTTGTAATGTACGTGCACCACATCATTCCTGTCCGGGACAGGTCCGTTGCCTTCTTTCAGTATTTCATACTGCAGTCCCGATTCCGTGGTGATCACTTCCTTGCGCCGGCTGTTTTCCTTCAGGAACTTTTCTCCCGCCCGCAGATTGTTACCGTATTTTTCCATTTTTATCCGGGCTTCGTTCACTTCCTGGAATTTCCCCATGATCTCACGTGCTTCCTGCATTTCGAACGTGTCGTTGACACCGGTAAGAATATCGGCCATGCCTTTTTTCACCAGCTCGATATCGATCACATCATCCAGTTCCTGCCTGATCAGTCCGTGTCCGAGAAGAACACCATAAGCATAACTGGCCGAATCATTCATATTGCTTAATGGTTCGGGGTTGTTACGATAACAGGAAGACGCTGTAAGAAACGCCAGAAATAACGCTGGCAGAATGCAGGTTTTGGATATTTTCATGGTCTGTGCTTTTCAGAAATCCGTACACGAAAATAGTCAGATTCTTTTTTCGTGCAAAGGCAAAAAACCTGAAAATAAAACAAGATTTCATGAAATGTAAAAAAAATGATTAGCTTCGTAAAATCCACCGTGTCAGGTAAACTTTCCGGATAATGGCATCTCTCCCGGCCGAATTCAAACAATTCCTTGTTGCATCCTGCTGTTTCTTGCTTGGTCCGGGCCTGTTTGCCCAGGAAGAGGTGGTACAGATATCAGGGAGGGTGATAGATGCTTTTGACGAAGGACCTATGTCAGGAGTGAATGTTTCCGTAACCGGGCAACAACTTGGAACCGTTAGCAATCCCGAAGGATATTTTTATCTGAAGGTAACAGGCATAGCATTGCCTTTCGAGATCCGTTTTTCCATGGTGGGTTACAGGTCTGAATCCTATACGGTGAAACAGATCATAACGTCGGGTTTAAGGGTCAGGATGTTCAGCGAAGATATTCTGGGTGATGAGGTGGTGATAACGGCTCCCGCGGTGGAAGTGGAACAGAAAACCTTCCGCGAGGTTATAACGGTGGAAATGATGGATATGCTTACCATTAAAGAAACCCCGGCACATAATTACTACGAAGCCCTGGCCTATATGAAGGGAGTGGATATAACCACCCAGAGCCTGCAGTTCCTTTCCGTGAATGCCAGGGGATTCAATTCAACCGAAAATATCCGGTTCCGTCAGATTATGGACGGCATGGATACCCATGCTCCCGGGTTCAGTTTTTCGGTGGGGAATGTGGCAGGATTACCCGAGCTGGATGTGGAAACGCTGGAATTCATGCCGGGTCCGTCTACAGCACGTTACGGGTACAATTCGCTGAACGGGGTGCTGGTAATGACCAGCAAGGATCCGTTTCAGTATCCCGGCCTCAGTTTCAGTATGCAGCCCGGGGTTTCCGATCTCAGACCCGGCCATGACTATCCGTTTCAGTTTTACGGGAAACCTCTGTTCGACGGATCTTTCAGGTACGCTCATGTGGTGGGTGAGAAATTGGCCTTCAAGTTGAATGCGGGTTATATGAAAGGAAGAGACTGGTATGCCGATGACACTACCAATATTCGCCCCGGAAACATCAAGTGGGAATGGGACCCGGGGCATGACGGGCTGAACCAGTACGGGGACGAGATATTTAGCTATCTGCCGGTTGGGGAGAACGGGGAAGATATTCCTGTGGCACGCACGGGA
>DSCJ01000066.1 GCA_011049175.1 Bacteroidota bacterium
GCAGCAGAGGCAGCCTGATCAGTCACAGGGCCGGAAGACGCAGTCCGGTAGGGGCTATCAGTCAAATGAGCAGAGGAATAAGAATAAGAGGAAGTCGAGGTCTGATTCCGGACAAACTCCCGTCCTGGACGATTTTGATTACGTTGCTTCGCCAACGGATGTTGAGGATGAAAAACCCGGAGGGGTGCAGCCGGAAAAAGCCACTGCCGACACAGTGGCTCCCGGAAAGCAGGAAACCGATGAGAAACGCAGGCAGCCTGTTACGGAACCCCATGGCACAGGGTATCATAAAAAAGCCCAGCATGAGAAAAAACAGAACGATTATTATGATTTCGACGGCATTATAAGCAATTCAGGCGTGCTTGAAATCATGCCTGACGGTTATGGCTTCCTGCGTTCAGCCGATTACAATTACCTGAATTCTCCCGATGATATTTATGTGTCGCAATCGCAAATCAAACTGTTCGGCCTGAAAACGGGAGATTATATCAAAGGAACCATCCGGCCTCCCAAGGAAGGGGAGAAATACTTTCCCCTGATCAAGATTGAAGAGATCAACGGCAGGGATCCTGATTTTATTCGTGACCGGGTTCCATTCGATTATCTGACCCCGCTTTTCCCCAATCAAAAATTCAGGCTGGTGGGAAGTGGGCACAACAGCCTGTCGGTGAGAGTGGTGGATATGTTTTCTCCCATTGGAAAAGGACAGCGCGGTTTGATCGTAGCCCAGCCGAAAACAGGGAAAACGGTTCTTTTGCAGGAAATTGCCAATGCCATTGCCGATAATCATCCCGAAGTGTATCTCATTGTTCTGCTGATCGATGAGCGTCCGGAAGAGGTGACCGATATGGCCAGGAACGTGAAGGCCGAAGTGATTTCTTCCACATTCGACGAGCCTGCAGAACGGCATGTACGAGTGGCCAATATC
Source organism: Bacteroidota bacterium (assembly GCA_011049175.1). Classification (GTDB taxonomy): domain Bacteria; phylum Bacteroidota; class Bacteroidia; order Bacteroidales; family VadinHA17; genus HyVt-105. The sequence goes on from DSCJ01000066.1 coordinate 929, forward strand.
GTGCTTGAAAAAGCCAAAAGAATGGTGGAATGCGGACACGATGTCGTGATCCTGCTGGATTCCATCACCCGGCTTGCCCGGGCGTTCAATACCATTGCTCCCGCTTCGGGCAAGGTATTGTCTGGGGGAGTTGATTCCAACGCCCTGCATAAGCCCAAGCGCTTTTTCGGGGCAGCCCGGAATATTGAGCACGGGGGGTCCCTTACCATTCTGGCTACCGCTCTTACCGAAACGGGATCGAAGATGGATGATGTGATTTTCGAGGAATTCAAGGGAACAGGCAATATGGAATTGCAGCTCGACAGGAAACTGGCCAACAAAAGGGTTTGGCCCGCCGTGGATATCAATGCTTCCAGCACCCGCCGCGAAGAATTATTGCTTGACAAGAATTTCCTGAACAAGACCTGGATTCTGAGGAATTATTTGGCCGATATGAATCCGATGGAGGCCATGGAATTTTTGCGCGACCGGATGATGAAAACCCAGTCGAACGAAGAATTCCTGATATCCATGAACAGTGGATAATACAGAAAGGCTGTCCATCCGGGGCAGCCTTTGCTGTATCATCACCTGACAAAATTCATTCTTTTTCCTGTCTTTCTTTGTACATTTGTAAAAATGTCTGTTACCTGGATAACACTGTGTTGATTCGCAGGGCGTTTAATTTAAAAACAAAATGAATAAAAAGCTTACAGCGAATTTTGCTTAAATAACGGGGAAAAGAAACAGGGAATTGTTCTATTTTTATCCTTCTGCTTCTGATCATTCAATGTAAAACACAATCCAAAAAACATCATCAAGAAAAATGGCAAAGAAAAAACAATTCATTACTTGTGACGGGAATATGGCTGCTTCTCATATAGCCTATATGTTCAGTGAAGTAGCATGTATCTACCCCATTACCCCTTCATCGAATATGGCAGAATATGTGGACGAATGGGCTGCCAACGGAAGGAAGAATATGTTCGGTGAGACGGTGGAGGTAAAGGAAATGCAATCGGAAGGCGGGGCTTCCGGGGCCGTACACGGCACCTTGCAGGCAGGAGCGTTATGTTCCACTTTCACCGCTTCCCAGGGATTGTTGCTGATGATTCCCAATATGTATAAGATTGCCGGCGAATTGCTGCCGGGTGTTTTTCATGTTTCAGCCCGGAGCGTTGCAGCACATGCCCTGAGTATTTTCGGAGATCACAGTGATATTTATGCCACACGTCAAACAGGGTTTGCCATGCTGGCCAGCGGCAGCATTCAGCAGATCATGGACCTGGCTGGCGTAGCCCATCTGGCTGCCATCAAATCGAGGGTTCCCTTCCTGCATTTCTTCGACGGGTTCAGGTCTTCCCATGAGATCCAGAAAATCGAAGCCCTTCAAACCGAAGACATGGCTTCTCTGGTTGACAGGAAGGCTCTGCAGGAGTTCCGTGACCGCGCCCTGAATCCCGAACATCCGGTTACGCGGGGTACGGCACAGAACCCCGATATTTACTTCCAGGCCAAGGAATCGGCCAATCGCTTTTTCGAAGCCGTTCCGGATATTGTGGAAGAATACATGCAGGAAATTTCCAAACTTACCGGCAGGGAATATCATCCTTTTACCTACCATGGGGCAAAAGATGCGGAACACATTATTGTGGCCATGACCACGGTTACCGAAACGGTCAAGGAGGTGGTGGATTACCTGGTGGAAAAAGGCGAAAAGGTGGGTCTGATCACCTGCCACCTGTATCGTCCTTTCTCGGCCAGGTATTTCTTCAAGGTATTGCCCGACACGGTAAAACGCATAGCCGTACTGGACCGCACAAAAGAACCCGGAGCCAACGGCGAACCCCTGTACCTCGATGTGCGGGACCTTTTCTATGAGCGCGAAAACCGTCCCCTGATCGTGGGCGGACGTTACGGACTGAGTTCGAAAGATACCACACCGGCCCAGATCATGGCCGTTTTTGAAAACCTCAAAGCCGACAAGCCCAGGAACCGTTTCAGCATCGGTATTGTTGATGATGTGACCCAACAGTCACTTCCTGAGCCGAAAGATTTTATGCTGGTTCACAAAGGCATGGTGGAAGCCAAGTTTTACGGACTGGGTTCCGACGGAACAGTGGGTGCCAACAAGAACTCCATCAAGATCATCGGCGATACCACCGACAAGTACTGCCAGGGGTATTTTGCCTACGACTCGAAAAAATCGGGAGGCTTTACAGTGTCCCACCTTCGGTTCGGCGATCACCCCATCCGGAGTACGTACCTGGTAAACAATCCCGATTTTGTGGCCTGCCATGTGCCGGCATATATCGGTAAGTACGATATGCTGAAAGGGCTCAAGAAAGGGGGGGCATTCCTGCTGAACAGCATCTGGGATGAGGAAGAGACCAAAGAACGCCTGCCGGTTTCCATGAAACGGTACCTGGCCGGGAACAACATCCGGTTCTTCCTGATCAATGCCACCAAAATAGCCGATGAGATAGGGCTGGGTGGCCGTACCAATACCATTATGCAGGCAGCATTTTTCAAAATTGCCAACGTGATTCCCTATGAGCAGGCTGTGAAAGAAATGAAAAAGGCCATTGAAAAAACCTACGGTAGAAAAGGTGAGGAAGTGGTGAAGATGAATTTTGCCGCCGTTGACAGCGGATCGCAGGTAACCGAGGTAAAAGTGCCTGAAGAATGGAAAAACCTGAAAGAAGAGGAGGAGAAAAAGGCGCAGAAAAAGGATGTGCCCGAATTCATTGTCAAAGTGGCCGAACCTATCAACCTGCAGAAAGGAGACGATCTGCCGGTTAGCGCTTTCCTGGGCAGGGAAGACGGGACCTTCCCCCAGGGAACCACTGCTTACGAAAAACGCGGGATTGCCGTGCATGTTCCGGAGTGGATTCCGGAAAACTGCATCCAGTGTAACCAGTGTGTGGTGGTTTGCCCCCATGCCTGCATCCGGCCATTCCTGCTGACCGACGGGGAACTGCAAAAGGCACCCGAAGGACTGGTAACCATTGAAGGGAAAGCCCAGCTGAAAGGATATCATTACAGGCTGCAGGTAAGCCCGTATGACTGCACGGGTTGCGGTAACTGTGTGGACGTATGTCCCACCAAGGAAAAAGCGCTGAAAATGGAGCTGTTCGAAAGCCAGCTGCATGAACAGGATAACTGGGACTATCTTGACAAAGAGATTGGTTATAAGGAAGATGTGGTTCCAAAGGACAAGACGGTGAAGAACAGCCAGTTTGCACAACCCCTGTTTGAATTTTCGGGGGCCTGTGCCGGATGCGGGGAAACTCCGTACATCAAGCTGGTGACCCAGCTGTTCGGCGAGCGCATGATCATTGCCAATGCCACGGGTTGCTCATCCATTTATGGAGGAACCGCTCCTTCCACTCCCTATACCATTCATCAGAAATCAGGTTGCGGACCGGCATGGGCCAACAGCCTGTTCGAGGATAATGCCGAATACGGATACGGTATTGCTGCCGGAGTGGAAAAAATGAGAAAGAGAATTGCCCTGAAAATGCATGAAGCTATGGAGAAAGGCTCGATCTCTTCCGAAACAAAAGAAGCCTTTGGCGAATGGCTGGAAGCAAAGGATGAAGCCGAACCCTCCAGGGCAGCTTCTGAAAAAGTGCTGGAAGCCCTGAAAAAAGAAAAGGACCCGGTAGCGAAGGAAATTCTTGAGCTGAAACAGTACCTGGTGAAGAAATCGGTATGGATCATCGGCGGTGACGGATGGGCCTACGACATTGGATACGGTGGCCTGGACCACGTGGTGGCCAGCGGGGAGGATGTGAATATACTGGTTCTTGATACAGAAGTATATTCGAATACCGGAGGTCAGTCTTCCAAAGCTACCCCGGCCGGCGCCGTGGCCAAGTTTGCCGCCTCCGGTAAGAAGATCAGGAAAAAAGACCTGGGGATGATGGCCACGAGTTACGGATATGTATACGTAGCCCAGGTGGCTATGGGCGCCAGCCAGTCGCAGTTGTTCAAGGCTGTAAAAGAAGCCGAAGCCTATCCCGGACCTTCCATGATCATTGCCTATGCTCCGTGTATAAACCACGGATTGAAGGCAGGGATGGAAAAAACGCAGGAAGAGGAAAAACGGGCCGTGGAAGCCGGTTACTGGCATCTATACCGCTACAACCCCTTGCTCGAGAAAGAAGGAAAAAATCCGTTCACACTCGATTCGGGCGAACCAAAATGGGAACTGTTCCAGCAGTTCCTGGAAGGAGAGGTAAGGTACAGTTCGCTGAAGAAAACGTTTCCGAAAGAAGCGGAAAAGCTGTTCAGGGCAGCAGAAGAAAATGCCCGCTGGAGGACAGAGACATATAAACGGCTTGCTTCCCTGGATTACACGAAAAGCTGATGTTTTTCAGGGGGATAAGAAAACCGCCGGATGGTTGTCCATCCGGCGGTTATTTTTTTAGGCTGCTGAGGCCGGGCTTAGCCTGCCGGGGCGACGATCTTTTTCCTGATCCCGGTAGGGAACAGATTGGGTACCGGCTGTTTCGGCAGAATGGTCTGGTAGTGTACGTCGTACTTTCCCTTCATAATCGCCAGCAATTTTCCCTTGATCAGACGTTTTTTCAGGGGGGTTAACCGGTCGGTGAACAGGATGCCGTCCAGGTGATCGTATTCATGCTGAATGATTCGGGCGGCAATCCCATCATAAGTTTTTTCATGGAATTCAAAATGTTCATCAAAGAAGGTGATTTTGATAGATGATTCCCGTTCAACATCTTCCCTGAGTTTCGGTATGCTCAGGCATCCCTCATTGAAAAGCACCGGGTTTCCTGCCCTTTCCAGAATAACGGGGTTGATAAAGGTTTGCCTGAACTCCTTCAGGGAAGGATCGTCGTCGGAAAATTCCGATCCGTCAATCACAAAAATACGCAGGGAAACCCCCACCTGCGGAGCAGCCAGACCCACTCCATCCGATTTGTACATGGTTTCCCACATGTTCTCAATGAATTCCTGCAGTCCGGGTAAATCGGGTTGCACGGTGGCAGCCTTTTTTCTCAGGGCAGGATGTCCGTATACCACAACAGGATATAACATGATAGCCTTTTACTTTAACGTTTTGTTATTCTTCATTTCCATGAATGACTGCAGGATCAGAGATGCGCTGATGCGGTCGATCCTTTCCTTTTCCTGCCGGTCTTTCTTTTTCATCCCTCCTTCGATCATGGCCCGGCCCGCTATGGATGAAGTGAAACGTTCATCCATCCGTTCCACCCGGATGTTGGGGTAACGGCGTTCAAGCTTCCTGACAAAGGGTTCAATAACGCGGAACGATTCGGAAGGCCGATTGTTCAATGTCACCGGTTTTCCTACCACAATTGTATCTACCGTTTCCCTTTTCAGGTAATCATCGAGGAAATCCCATATCCCTTCTGAAGGAACCGTTGCCACTCCTCCCGCAATGATCTGAAGCGGATCGGTTGCCGCCACACCCGTGCGTTTTTTCCC
>DSCJ01000127.1 GCA_011049175.1 Bacteroidota bacterium
GAAAAATTGCCACCGGCAGCGCCGTCCTGACGATATGTTTCCAATTTCCTGCAGGCATGGTGTTTTATTGCTGGCCTGAAAATACCGGATAGCCTGTACAGGTGCTTAATTTACATTTTTTTTTTTAAACGGCATTTTGCAGGAAAAACTGCGGGGGTAAATGAACCGGGGATCAAAAGCGGCCGCCAAATCGGGGGTTCACCACGTTGTTGTAAATGGAACCGAAGGTATATGTTATACCGAGGCCTCCGTCAATGCGGTACCCGGTAGCCAGCTCCTGGAGACGGAGCAGGATGTCGGCTTCCGAAAGCTCCCCTCTGGCCAGGGAGATCTGGTCACGTATGCGCGCTACACCCCCAAACAAGCTGAATGATAAACCTTTGGCGATTCTGATGTAGATGCGGGCACCCAGTTCGATCCGGTTCTTGGAAAAATCATGCATGTAATTGGATGCTTCAAAGGAAACATTGACCGATCCCCACTGGTCCTGTACCTCATAGGCAATCCTTAGCTCCTGTCTCAACCTGCTTTCACTGATCAGATTGTAAATGGTGGTATCGATGTAGTGAGCGTAGGTGTGGCCAAGTCCGTAAAGAAAACGAAGTTGCCGGTGGGTGGCTTCGGAATAGGGATAAATATTGTACTCTATGGACGGATAGATATTATAATTCAACAGGTAGTTGCTGAAAGTAGACCGGGAAACATCCATCCGTAAGCCGGCCGACCAGTGGTCGGTGATGCTTTTTACCACCAGGTTGTTAAACCTGGCTGAGCTTCTTTCCCGGGTATAGGTGGTATCGGAATAAGTATATTTGTTCTGGTTATAATCATGACGAAAATCAAATTCAATTTTCCAGTCGGGAGTAACTTTGCTGGCTTCCAGGGAATTTCTTATGCTGAGTTCTTTTGATAGTTCTTCCCACTCAAAACGTGGTCGGGTTTCAATTTCGAAAACCCAGTTGTTCCATTTGTCCACCACTTCCTCCTGTTCCATTTTTCCCGAATGCCGTATATCGATCTCCCCTGCCAGGGGTGTTCTGGCCACATACCGTATCAGTCCCATTTTCATGGTTTCTGTGCGCCTGCGGCGGGTATGGTCAGAGGTATCGTCGGGACGGCTTGAATAGACCAGGGTATCATTCATGCCGGCATATTTCCCCCTTCCGGTGAATATGTAATTGTAGGCCAATCCTCCCGATCCTGTGCTCTGGCTGGTTTCCAGAATGTACACATCTGCTTCCTTCACATCGCGGACGTAATTGACATAAGGAATTTCTTCCCTGATATAATTCATGTCACAGCGAAAACAGTCAATAAACACGTTAATGGCATTTTTCCTCAATGTGTCGTGCGTTTCCTGGGCCGTAGCGGTCATGAATGTCATCAGGCCACATCCAATGAATAAAAAAATTCCCTTCGGTCTGGTGATCATGTTTCTTCAGTAATAACAATGTTTGATAAGAAAAGGCAAAGATAGGCGCGATCCTTCCTGTTGCAAAATATCTTCCTGTTGTTTTTCGGATTATCTGCAAATTTCTTCCCCGTGGGTTTCTGTATTTCAGGCATTCAGAATAACCTATTTGCATTTGACAAGGTATACGGGAGATTTATTCCCGCACAAAGGTAACATAATTTAGTACAAAACATGTTGTTTAACATAGCCAGGAGAATCGGCCGGTATGATCAGTAATGGGAATGGAAAAGTTTTCTTTCCGCCTTACAGGCTGTTTCCGTATGACATGACGGGATGATTTTCTATTTTTACTGAAATTTTCTGGCATGGGAAACCGGGGAAACAAACTTTCCGTGAGATTGACTCTTTTTATTCCGATATTCTTCGGGATTGTCCTGTCCATTCTGCTGTCAACCCTGTATCATATCCGGATTTCCCGGATTACCATGCAGGAACAGCTGGAGCAAAACCTGAGGCTGGAGGTGAATACCTTGGTCAGCATGTTCGAACGCGAACGAAGTCTGAAGCTTGATCGTGTAAAAACCAACCTGGCCGTGGCCCATGCGGTGTTCCATTCCATGCCCCTGACAGAGCTTTCTGAGGAGAAACAAATGGAGGTGACCCACCAGATCACAAGGAACACCCATTCCGTAAGACTGAAGGAATGGAAATGGGGGAGTGTCATTCTGCACGAAAGCCACGCGCTGGTAGATTCGCTGAAAAATATGTTCGGGGGTACCGTTACGGTGTTCCAGAAATCCGACAGCGGGTATGTACGCGTTTCAACCAACGTTCCTGATGAGAAGGGGCACCGGGCCACCGGAACCTATATCCCGAACGATTCACCCGTGATCCGGGCCATTGAACAGGGCGAAACCTATTACGGAAGGGCTTATGTGGTAAACGACTGGTACATTACCGCCTATGAACCGTTGTACCTGGATGGGGAGATCAAAGGGATTCTGTATGTGGGTGATCAGGAGAAGGATCTTACGCGGCTCAGGGAAATCATCTACCGCCTCCGAATCGGTGAAACCGGCTATCCTTTCGTTTTCGACCGGGAAGGAACGCTGGTAATGCATCCGGAGCAGGAAGGGGAAAAATGGGAGCATTTCACGCATGTAAAATCCATGCTGGAGAGCGGAAAAAGGAGCCTGGTTTTCCGTCCGGAAGGTTCAGCAAAATCGTTGATGCTGGCATGGGAGTATTTCGAGCCTTTTGAACTGTATGTGGCTGCCGGGATAATCCCTCAGGCAGAATTCAGCGGACTGATCAGGAAAACCATCATTTCATCGGGACTGGTTGGCCTGATCATTGTTTTCCTGTTTTCTGTTTTTGTTTATTATTTTACTACAGAAAAAGTTCGTGATTTTTTCAGGGAAATGGAAGCCCGCGACCGGAAATTGTCTTCTGCCCGGACAGCCCTGAAAGAAACGGAAAGCCGTTTCAGCTTCCTGTTTAACAGTACCACCGACGATATTTTTGTAACCGATATGGAGGGGAAATTTGTGGAAGTGAACCGGTCGGCCTGTGAGAACCTGGGCTATGAAAAGGAAGAATTGCTGAAAATGAGCATGGAAGAAATCAAAACCGACCGGTTCAGGGAACAGGTAAAGAAAAACCGGGAAAAGATCATGAGGGAAGGGCAGCTTACTTATGAATCGGAACATGTTGCTTGTGATGGAAAAATTTTCCCGGTAGAAATGAAGAGCCGGTTGATCGATATGGGCGGAAGCCGATATATCCTGTCGGCTGCCCGGAATGTGTCCGAACGGAAGGAACTGGAACGCAGGATCCTGAGCGCCGTGATACAGGCCGAGGAAAAGGAACGGGAAAGGTTTTCGCGGGATGTGCACGACGGGCTGGGCCCTCTGCTCTCAACCATTAAACTGTATGTGAACGAACTGGGAAATCCTTCCATCGGCAGGGAAGACAGGGAAAATTATGTGAAGTATACCTCGGAACTGGTGGATGAAGCCATTTCCAATACCCGTGATATATCAAACAACCTGGTTCCCAGGATTATACACGATTACGGCCTGGTCACAGCCCTCGAAGCCTTTTGCAAAAAAGTGAACCTGACACAGCAAATCGAAGTGAGGCTGGAAACAAAAAATATGTTCGAACCCCTGGAAAAAAATATTCAGCTCATCCTGTTCCGGGTCATATCGGAACTGATCAACAATACCATCCGCCATTCGGGGGCTGATGGGGCCGATATTTTCCTGGAAAAGAAAGACAATGTGGTAAAACTCGTTTACCGCGACAACGGACAGGGTTTCGATGCGGATAATTTGATGGATGAGTCAAGGGCAGGCATGGGGTTGAAGAATATTGTAAGCCGGGTCAAATCGATTAACGGTACCTGCCGTATCCGGAGCGAACCGGGTAAAGGAAGCACTTTTGACATTGAAATTTCTCTGTAAATCATGTTCCCCGCCAGCCGGGTCAATAAATGTTGAACAGTATAAATGAAAATACATGAGCCAGGATATCAGGGTATTTATTGTTGACGATCATGAAATTTTCCGTAACGGCCTGAAAATGGTGATCGGAAAACTGGGCGGGATGACTGTGGTGGGTGAAGCGGGGAACGGGAAGGAATTTCTTGAGAAGATAGAACATACCGAAGCCGATGTTATTCTGATGGACATCGAGATGCCGGTGATGAACGGCATAGAAGCCACCGCCCGGGCCATGGAAGAAGATCCCGAACGGAAAATTATCGCGCTGACCATGTTCAACGATGATGAATACATCCAGAGCATGATGGACGCCGGTGTGATGGGCTTCCTGATCAAGAACGTGAGCAGGGAAACCCTGAAGAAGGCCATTGAAACCGTTCACGGAGGGGGCAATTATTACTCCGAAGAGCTGTTCCGGTTTTTTACCCGCCAGCTGTCACGGGAACCCCGAACCGATGAACCCAACCTGCATCTGACACGCCGCGAAAAAGAAATCCTGCAGCTCCTCTGCGAGGGACTCAGCAACAAGGAAATTGCCGATGTGCTCTGTGTGAGCGAACGTACCGTGGTGGGACACAAATCCAACCTTCTGTCAAAAACCGGGTGTAAGAACACCCTTTCCCTCCTTTCGTATGCCATTAAAAATAAGCTGGTTGTAATCTGATTACCCCTGCCTTGCCATACTTTCAGGAAAAAACCCTTCCTGAAAGTACTGGTTTTTGTGCCGGGAACCTTCCTTCTGTTACGGTTTGAAAACCGTAAAATACTCTCTTTTCTGCGGGGCTGGGCAGTTTTACTTTTGCTCATGCATTCAACAAAAAATGCATGAGTAAACAAAACCTGCCCTTGGCAGGACAGTGGTAACCCCTAAAAACCAAATGCCATGAACGCAAAAAAGAAAATTCTGGTAGTGGACGATGATCCCGATGTACTGACCGTAATGGAAACCATTCTGAAGAAAAACGGGTACGACATGATCACGGCCACAAACAAGGAAGAAGGCCTGGAAAAGGCAAGGAATGAAAAGCCCGATCTGGCCGTTCTCGATGTGATGATGACCACCCATTACGAGGGATTTGAAATGGCGCAGGCCATTCTGAACGATCCCGGACTGAAAAAGATCCCTTTCCTGATGCAAACCAGTATCGATGTGCTGACCACCACCCGCACCAGTGTGCAGGAAATGGCCCGTCAGTACCGTCAGGATCCTTCCTACAAAGAGCTGCAGGTGATCCTGGTCAAGAATATCAATACGGGCGAAGCCGGTATCGATTACCGTTCGGAAGACGGCAGGAATATCTGGTTTCCGGTGAACGGATTCCTGCGCAAACCCATTGATCCCGAGCGGGTGCTTCAGGAAATTAAGCGGATCCTGGGGAACTGAAAAAATTTTCAGATTAAGTGTAAAATGATTAACAAAAAGAGGAATGGACGTCAAGGAAATACTCAGGGAATACCCGGAAAACGGCAGGTCGAACCTGATCCCTATCCTGCAGGAAATCCAGGAGCGACAGGGATACCTTTCCCCCGAGGCTGTGAAAGAGGTGGGTGAATATCTCTCCCTTCCCACCAGCAAAATTTTCGGTGTGGCCACATTTTATAACCAGTTCCGCTTCGAGCCCAAAGGAAAATACCATATCCAGGTTTGCCGCGGAACGGCCTGCCATGTGCTGGGATCGGCCACCGTGCTTGAAGAGCTGGAGAAAACCCTGAAGATCAAGGCTGGCCAGACCACCCGCGACGGATTGTTCAGCCTGGAAGTGGTGGCCTGTATCGGAGCATGCGGTCTGGCTCCCGTGATCAGCATCAACGGGGAATTCCATGCCCGGGTAACTGCGGCATCCATTCACCAGATCATTGAACAGCTCAAAAACAGGGAGGTGCAGTCATGAGCAGCCAGGCAAGAAATGAAGTCAGTGAAATCCTGATCTCATCGCTTCTTTCGGACAAAAACAAAACGGAACAAACGGTTGCCGGGGTCCTTTCCGGACTGCGGTATGAAAAAACGGAGTCCCCTGTTATTTTCGTGGGGGCA
>DSCJ01000008.1 GCA_011049175.1 Bacteroidota bacterium
AGTAGCTGTTGACGCTCCTCTTCACTGAGTTTTTCAATAGCCTGTTTAATTTCTGACAATTCTATAACAGCATTTTTTTCAAATATACAAATAATTGCTGATTATATCATAACAAAGCCAGTTGTCTACGTAGTTACTTATTTATAATCATAAGTTTCCGGGAATTTTTCGAAAATAATCAATACAAAATTTTACCGGGAATCATCTCAGCACGATCTCCTCGATCAGATCCTCCCCTGCCTTTTTATTCAGCGCCCCCACCAGGGAAGAACGGATCATCATCAGTTCGTTCCTCACCACCGATGAGGTAAGTTCCACATACAGTTTTCTGTTTCTGATATAGAGGTTTTTTGTGCGTTTGGCCACGGTTTTTCCCACCACCTCTTCCCAGGCGCCGATCAGCTGCACTTCCCTAAGCTTCCGGCCGGTTACGCTGTCTTTTAGTATCTCACGGATAATTTCTCCGAGCGATTGTGTATGGGAACGTCTCATTTACTGTGATATCAGCCGTATCGTATCGTTGATGGTAAATATCCGGTAATCGGCCGGGATCTCTTTCAGGATGCCCTCCAGGTGTTCGAGGTTGGTATCGGTTATAAAGATCTGTCCGAATTCCTTTTCCGACACCAGGCGGATGATCTGTTTCACCCGGTTTTTATCGAATTTATCGAATATATCATCCAGGAGGAGGATGGGCAGGTTCCCGCTCACCTGGTATATGAAACCAAACTTGGCCAGCTTCAGGGCCACCAGGAAGGTTTTCTGCTGCCCCTGCGAACCGGTCCTTTTCATGGGATGTTCACCCAGCCCCAGCCACAGGTCGTCCTTATGAACCCCTCCGGTGGTGTACTGCACCGCCAGGTCCTTCTCACGCCTTTCCCTGAGGAGTTCATCCATTCCCTCTTCATGCAGTTGCGATTCATACCTCAGTTCCACCTCCTCCTCGTTTCCCGAGATCATGGCATAATATTCCCTGAACAGGGGCATCAGGTCTCTGATAAATTTTACACGGGTCTGGTAAATGAATGCGGCCAGGGGTATCATCTGCTTATCCCACAGATCGATGGCAGCATGGTCGGTTTGCCGTTGAACGGACATCTGTTTCAAAAGGATATTCCGCTGGGTAAGGGCCCGGTTGTAACGCATCAGATTGTCAAGGTACACCCTGTCGTACTGGCTGATCACACTGTCCATGAACTTGCGCCGCTGGTCGCTTCCCTCGGTGATCAGAGCGCTGTCGGCCGGGGAGATCATCACCACCGGCATATACCCGATATGGTCGGCCAGCCTTTCATACTCCTTGCGGTTCTTCTTGAACTGCTTTTTCCGGCCTTTGCGGCAGGCACAGTAGAGGTTTTCCGTTTCCCCGTCTTTTTCCACATCGCCCTGGATTACGAAAAATTCTTCCCCGTGCCGGATATTCTGGCTGTCGATGGGGTTGAAAAAACTTTTTGTGAGCGACAGGTAATGAATGGCATCGAGGAGGTTGGTCTTGCCTACCCCGTTATCACCCACAAAGCAGTTGATGCGAGGTGAAAATTCCAGTTCAGCCTGTTCATAATTTTTAAAATGGACCAGGGCCAGATTCTTCAGATACATACCGTCATCTCTTTCCCTGTAAAAGTAAGAAGAAAAATGATTCCCTGAAAAGCAAATTGGCCGTACAGCGATTTTCAGCCAATTATTTCAATAAAATGGCAGAAAGCATTACATTTGCCAAAATTTTCATTCAGGAAAAGTATCCATGGCAAAGAAAAAGAAAGAACCTGCACGCGACGGACTGCACGACATTGAAAATGCGTTGACCCGGACAGAGCAGTTCATTGAAGACAACCAGAAGATCATTACCACCGTGGTGGCCGTAATTGTGCTGATGGTTTCGGCATATCTGGGATACAGGCGTTTTATCCATACTCCCCGCAACCAGGAAGCCATGGCACAGATGTTCATGGCCGAAAGGTATTTCGAAGCCGATTCGTTCAACCTGGCCCTGTACGGTGACGGTAATTATCTGGGATTTCTGGATATTATTGACGATTACGGAATGACCCGCGCCGCCAATCTGGCCAGCTATTATTCAGGCATTTCATACCTGCATTTGGGGCAGTACGAAGATGCCCTGGAGCACCTGAAAAAATTCAAATCGAAAGATGAAATGCTGGGACCGATCTCACAGGGAGCTATCGGAGATGCTTACGTGGAACTGGGAGAAACCCGCGAAGCCATTGATCAGTATCTGAAAGCAGCCCACATAAAGGATAACCCCTTTCTCAGTCCCATTTACCTGATGAAAGCCGGTCAGCTGCTGGAAGAAGAAGGCGATTATGAAATGGCCCTGAAACTATACCGGGAAATCGAAACCAAATACCCTGAATCGACGGAAGCCAGGGATATTGAAAAATTCATTACCCGGGCCACTCTCCATCTGGAGGAGTAAACCATCCGTCATAAAATTTAACAAATCCTGCTCACATGGTAACCAGGAAAAAGAACCTTCCCGATCCCGATGCTTCCACCCTGGCCATGGCAGGCGATTTTTCCTTCGGCATTGTTGTGGCCGAATGGAACCGTGACATCACCGCTTCCCTGCTTGAGGGAGCCCGAAACGCCCTGATCAGAGCCGGGGTAAAGCCCGGACAGATCATCGTGAAATGGGTGCCCGGTAGTTTCGAACTGACCGCCGGCGCCCGTTATTTAGCGGAATATACGGGAGTGGATGCCGTGATATGCCTGGGATGTGTGATCCAGGGAGAAACCCCTCACTTTACTTACATTTGTCAGGGAATTACATACGGCATTACGGAACTGAACCTGCTGTTCGATCTTCCTTTCATATTCGGCGTTCTGACCACCCTGAATACGGAACAGGCCCGGGAACGGGCCGGTGGAAAGCTGGGCAACAAAGGTGAGGAAGCCGCCATTACGGCCCTGCGGATGGCGCAGCTCCACCGGGAATTGGAAGAACAACTACCGGATACGGAAGAACCTAACGAAGAAGAACTGCTCTGACTGAACCGGCCGTACTTGCCGGTAAGGCTGTTTTTCGTAATTTTCGGCAACCATGTTCCGCACCTACCTGAAAATAGCCTTACGAAACCTTTATAGATACAAAGGGTTCACGCTGATCAACATTTCCGGCCTGGCCATTGGTTTGGCCGGCTTTATCCTGATCACCCTGTATGTGGTTCACGAACTGAGCTACGACAAATTCCACCGGCATGCGGAACAACTCTATCGCATTGGTCTGGATGCCAGGCTGGGCAGCGAAGAATATGTCGGTTCCAGCACACCCGGGCCTCTGGTCCCTGCCCTGGTGGAAACCTATCCGGAATTCATAGCAGGGACCCGGTATGAAACCGACGGGGAAAAGCTGGTGACCGTTCTGCCCCCAGGGGAAAATGCAAGGCCTCTGCAGTTTATCGAGGAAAATTTCTATTACGCCGATTCCGGGTTTTTCAACATATTTTCCCTGCCTCTTCTGCAGGGAAATCCCACCTCCGTATTGTCTGCTCCCCGATCGGTGGTACTTACCGAATCGATGGCCAGAAAATATTTTGGCGACAGGGATCCCGTGGGTCAGACCCTCCGGATCAATAATCAGGATGAGTACACGGTTACCGGAATATGCACCGATATCCCCACCCATTCACACATGGACTTCGACCTGCTGGCCTCTTACTCGACCATTGACAGCGGACCACGCCGGAACTGGGGCAGCAACATGCTCGATTCATATGTGCTTTTGCAGGAAGGTGTCCACCCCGATTCGGCCGTATTGAAAATGAATGAACTGGTATCCAGGCACTTCGGACCCATTGTGCGGGAGGTCATGGGCATCAGCCTGGATGAATTCCATGCATCGGGCAACCGGTACCTTTTTTTCCTGGAAAACATACGCGACCTGCACCTGCGCTCGGAAGCAGAATCAGAATCCTCCCACAAAATGAGCGAGGTATCTGTGTATATCCACTCGCTGATTGCCCTGCTCATTCTGCTGATCGCCTGTATCAATTTCATGAACCTGACCACCGCCCGCTCGCTTACCAGGTCACTGGAAGTGGGCATGCGCAAGGTGCTGGGCTCTCAGCGAAGCCAGCTGATCCTGCAATTCCTCACCGAATCGGTACTGATGAGTATGCTGGCGCTGTTACTGGCCGGACTGCTGGTGGAACTGACCATCCCTGAATTCAATAACCTGACGGGTAAGGATCTTTCCCTTTCCATCGCACAACACTGGAGGAATCTCCCCCTGCTGTTATTACTGGGCCTCATGGCCGGGCTGGTTTCGGGCATTTATTCCGCCCTGTTCCTGTCTTCTTTCAAAATCATGAATGTATTGAAAGGCAAGCCCCGTTCAGGCCGGGGGAGCCTTCGGTTCAGAAGCGGACTGGTCATTTTCCAGTTCAGCATCTCCGTATTTCTGATCATAGCTACCCTCACCATACACAGCCAGATCCGGTTTATTCGTGAGAAGGACCTGGGATACAACCGGGATCACATGGTGGTGGTGGAACGGGTGCATGAAATGGGCGATCAGTACCACAGCTTTTTGGATGAAATCCATAAGATTGCGGGGGTGGCGGGAGCCACGGCTTCGACCACGATTCCCGGAAAAGAAATGGACGGGAACGGGATCATGGTGGAAGGCGCCCAGGTAAGTACGATCCATATTCTGTCACGTCTTCCTGCCGACGAAAATTTCCTTTCCACATACCAGATCAGCCTGGAAGAGGGGCGTTACTTCAATCCTCAGCTGGCAGGTGATTCCATGGCCATGGTCATTAACCGGAACACCATCCGGTCGTTTGACATACCGGAACCGGTGATCGGCAGGAACCTGGTAGAGCCTACCGGGCAGGATGCCGAACCCGTTCTCAGGCCGGTCATCGGCATCATAGAAAACATCCATTTCCAGTCGATCCACAGCCGCATCAGGCCCATGGGGATCGAATTCCTGGGTAACAGGCTGCCGTCATATATTTCCATCCGCATCCGGCCGGAGGACAGGATCAGCACCCTGAAACAGATCGAGGATGCCTGGGCCCGCCTGATGCCCAACCAGCCGTTAAAGTACAGCTTCCTGGACGAGAACCTGGACAGTATGTACCGTACGGAGAAGAAAATGGGAACGGTCTTCCTGATCTTTTCCCTCCTGGCCATTTTTATTGCCTGTATCGGATTGCTGGGGCTGGCTTCCTTTTCGGCAGAAAGGAGAACCAAGGAAATCGGAGTGCGAAAAGTGATGGGAGC
>DSCJ01000131.1 GCA_011049175.1 Bacteroidota bacterium
ATGATACACAGTGGAGCCGTGGATACAGACCGGCTGATCAGTGCGGTGGCCCCGCTTTCGGAAGGGCCCTCGTGGTTTAAGAGGCTGCATAATAAGGAACCGGGGCTGATGAAAGTGGTCCTGTTACCGGAAGATTAAGAAATGGTTTTGTAATCACCCTATAATCATTGAAATAACCCAGATCACCAGAATGGAGGTCATACCGATGACCAGGGTCCCCAGGGTATGCAGTTTATAACCGGTGTTAACCTTCATGTTCGTGAGCTGGGTTATGATCCAGAAAATGCTGTCGTTGGCATGGGAAACCACCATGGATCCGGCGCCAATTGACAGAACCACCAGCGCTTTTTCCACATCGGTATCGAATCCCAGAATGGCCATCAGGGGAGCCACAATAGAAGCTGCTGTGATCATGGCAACGGTGGAAGAACCCTGTGCACTTTTCAGTGCGGCGGCCAGCAGAAAAGGCAGCCAGATGCTGATCTGCACGTTTGACAGGGATGAACCGATCACATCGGCAATGCCCGAATTTCGAAGCACCATGCCGAACGATCCGCCGGCGCCGGTGATCAGGATAATAATGGCGGCACTTAGCAGGGCCTTACCCACCCATCCGGTGGATGAGAGCATTTCCCGGTCGAATTTTCGGGGAAGCCGGAAAGCCAGAAGAATTCCGATCAGCAGGGCGATCACCGGTTCTCCGATGAATCCAAACAGATCACAGGCAAATCCTGTGCCCAGGGGATGTGTGGGAAAGTCGGATACGGATTTGATCACTATCAGGATAATGGGCAGTACAATGGGTGTGAAAGCCCTGCCGGCAGAAGGGGCCTCCTTCATCTTGGCTTCCAGTTCCTCTTCATTCAGGTCGGGATCGGGATCGATATAAGTTCGTGCGGCAAATTTTGTGGCAAATAGCCATCCGGCTGCCAGGGCAAACAGGCTTACCAGTACCCCGAACAGGATCACCAGTCCGATGTCGGCCGAAAGGATCCCGGCAGCAGCAATGGGGCCGGGAGTGGGCGGTACCAGGCAGTGTGTGCAGATCAGTCCCAGCCCAAGGGCAACGGCCGATCCGGCCAGGGAGATCCCGGCTTTCTTTGACAGGGCTTTGTTCAGCGGCGCCAGGATCACAAAACCCGAATCGGCAAAAACCGGGACCGACACGATGTAGCCGATAATGGCCATCACCAGGGGAACATGTTTCTGCCCCACCAGTCTCAGCACCTTATCGGCCATGATATAGGCTCCGCCCGATTGCTCAAGGAAGGTACCGATCACACAACCCGCCACAATGATAATCCCGATATACCCGATAGTACTTCCGAAACCATCGTTCACCGATTCCACAATCAGGGAAAGTGGCATTCCCGAAAACAATCCAAATCCGATGGCGGCAAAGAGCAGGGCCAGAAAAGGATGCAAACGGAACCGGGTGGCAGACACCACGATAAAACATACACACAGGAACAGCAGGATGATCAGTCTCATATCATGAATTTACAGAGGATTCCCGTTATCCTATCCGGAATGTGAACCGGTCAGCCCCTGCTTCTGACTTCCACGCCTGCCAGATTCTCATAAAACCGGATAATCCCTCCATGGTCATCGCCTGCTTTTCCGCCGGTTTTCAGAGCCTGCATGAATTCCATCACGAGGCTGGTCAGTGGAACGGGAGTCCCCAGTTCATGAGCCGTTCCGAGTGCATTCTGCAGGTCTTTTATATGCAACGCTATACGGAAACCTGGTTTAAAATTCCCTTTCAGCACCAAAGGCATTTTGGCATCGAGCACGGTGCTTCCCGCCAGTCCACCCCGGATGGCCTGATACACTTTTTCCGGATCCACCCCCGATTTTTCGGCCAGTACCATGGCTTCCGACATGGCAGCAATATTCAGGGCCACAATAATCTGGTTGGCCAGCTTGGTGGTGTTTCCGCTTCCGATATCCCCCACCAGCACAGCAGAAGAACCCATAACCAGCAACAACTCCCTGACTTGTTCAAAGATATTTTCATCTCCACCCACCATGATTGACAAAGTTCCTTCACAGGCTTTGGGCTCTCCTCCGCTAACTGGGGCGTCGAGCATTTCAATTCCTTTTTCTTTCAGCTTACCGTGAATTTCCACTGAAGCCAGGGGAGCAATGGAACTCATATCCACCACAATGGTTCCCGGCCGTGCACCTTCAATGATTCCGTTATCACCCAGAGCCACCTGTCTTACCTCCGGGGAATTGGGCAGCATGGTGATGATCACCTGGCACTGCCTGGCCACCTGCCGGGGAGTATCGCAAACCGTGGCCCCCAGGGCAGCCAGTTCCTGCACCGGTTCAGGCCGTATGTCACATACGGACAGGGAGTAGCCTTCCTTTACCAGGTTCAGGGCCATGGGTTTGCCCATGATTCCCAGTCCGATAAATCCGATCTTTTGTTTTTTCAGTTCCTTCATATATTCAAATATTGAATGTAAAACATGGATTTTCCCGTTTCTTCAGGAAAGGATCTTTTCTACCGAACGGATCACCGCCGATTCGTCCAGCCCGTAATGACGAAGCAACTCTTCGTATCCCGGGGCCGACTGGCCGAAAACATCCGGAATTCCGAGGGTTTCAATCCGAAGCGGGTTTCCCCTGAACAAATCCAGCACGATGCTGCCCAGTCCGTTGACAAGCGTGTGTTCCTCGATGGTCACGATGCCTTTCATCCCCCTTGCCATCTCTCTGATACTTTGGCCGTTTACCGGTTTGAGCGAACTAACATTCACCACCCTTACCGAAACCCCTTGCTTTTCCAGGGAAGCGGCCGCAAGCAACGCTTTCCATACCATATATCCGTTGGCAAATACTACGATATCACTGCCATCGCGAACCATACCGGGCTCACCGATGGTAAAAACGTCGTCTACCGAAGTAATATCGGGCATATCGTTCCGGTTGATCCGTATATACACAGGTCCGTTATAATCCACGGCAGCTTCCACCGCCCTGCGGGTTTCGTTTCCGTCAACCGGGGCCAGTACGGTCATGTTCGGAATGAGTCTCATCAGTCCTACATCTTCAATGCTCTGATGCGTTGCTCCGTCGCCGAAATCAGACAGACCGCAGCTCGATCCGATGATCTTCACATTAACCTTTCCCAGGCAAACGCTCTGCCTGATCTGATCATACACCCTTCCGGTAGAGAACACCGCGAACGAATTGACAAATGGGATCTTGCCCGAAATAGCCAGCCCGGCCGCGGTCGATACCATGTTCTGCTCGGCAATCCCCATTTCAAAGAACCTTTCCGGAAAGGCTTCCTGAAAAAGGGTGGTCATTGTTGATTTACTCAGATCGGCCTCCAGGACAACAATTCGGCTATCCTTTCCTCCCAAATCTAACAGGGTTTCTCCGTAAACCTTCCGGCAATTCTGCTGTGACATAGGGTATACATTTTATCGTTTCAAACATTCCAGCGCCTGCTCATACTGGGCCTGGTCCATGATCCCATTATGAAAAGCCGCCGTATCTTCCGCAAAGGGAACTCCTTTCCCTTTCACGGTATGGGCAATGATAAGCGTGGGTCTGTTATGTATCTTTTCCGCTTCGTTCAGCGCCAGGTCAATTTCCCCGACCCGGTGCCCGTCCGTTTCAATAACATGCCATCCGCACGCCAGCCATTTTTCCCTGTGTGGATTGGTATCAAAGCGTTCGGCAACCGGACCCGTGGCCTGGATCCCGTTTTTATCCAGGATGGCCGTAAGGTTGTCCAGTTTATAGAAACCGGCGGCCATGGAGGCCTCCCATATCTGTCCTTCTGCGATCTCTCCGTCGCCCAGCACACAAAAAACCCGGTAATCCTTTCTGTCAAGCTTACCGGCCATAGCCATGCCACAGGCAATACTCAGCCCCTGTCCAAGCGATCCGGTATTTGCTTCAATCCCCGGTGTTTTCAGCATATCGGGATGTCCCTGAAGGATAGACCCTGTCTGCTTCAAAGTAGCCAAATGCTCCCGGCTGAAATACCCGCATTCAGCCAGAGCGGCATACTGCACCAGGGCAGCATGGCCCTTGCTGAGCAGAAGGCGGTCGCGGTCGGGCCAGTTTGGCCGCAGCGGGTCATGTTTCATTTTATGGAAATACAATACCGCCATCACGTCGGCAATGGAGCAACTGCCGCCAATATGGCCCTGTTTCCCCACACTCACCATTTCCACGATCAGGTAACGAAGTTTTCTGGCCTTCTGTTCCAGTTCGGTAATTTGTGCTTTCGTAAGTAACATATTATTGCAGGTGATTGAAATTTATCGCTGTAAAGCGCTGAATGTAACAAAAAATATTACTGCAGGTCATTTCATTTTCCCTTCTGACCCGTAATTGAATGAAAAAAGAAATGATTTGAATGATCCTTAAAAACGGAGGAAAATCTCGTAAAGGTGAAATGGATCGAAAAAGACCACGGAAATGGACCCATTAAATGGGCGGAATTTCCTAACTTGTACCTAAAATGCAGAAAAACACGTTATTTTTACTGAAAAGATTAACACATTTCCCGGGATGAAAAGATATTCAGACAGCGAAAATGAGAAGAAACTGAAGGAACTTTTTCAGGACTTTTCCGGAGAACTGGCGGAACGGGTGTTCCGTCCCAACCGGGAAATGAAAGAATCGGGCATTTACGGCACACCTGGAAATGGCAAAGGCAAACTGACCCGAAAATTGCCACTGGCTGACCTGACGTCAGCCCACGAAAAACACCTGGAATACCTGCAAACCGCACTGGCGGCAGATGATCCATACGATCTCCTTTCTGTTTTCCGTGAATACAATCAGAATCTTGAGAAATACCTTGCCGGATTACCCGAAAAGATCAACACCGACCAGAACGAAAACCGTTTCCGGCGTATGCCCGGCGATCCTTTTCTCATTCGGTGCATCAAGTGGGGAAAAAGAACCGGATTATGGTTGCAATCAGGTAATAACAGAAAGAAAACCGGGCAGAAAAAGAAGGAAGGAGCCCCTCCTGCCGCTGTCAAAGGATGGAAACACGAAGTTCCCATATGGTTACTTAACCGGTATGCTTTCAGAAACCTTCTGCACAGTTCACTCCTTCCCCTGATTGACGAATCGCTGGAAATCAGTAATCTGCATTGCTGGAATCTGAGGCAGCAGGCAGATGAATATTTTTCCCGGGCCTTATCTCCCCACATACCCAAAACACTCCAAAAGGAAGAAAAGGAAGAAAAGGAAGAACCTTCTTCC
>DSCJ01000056.1 GCA_011049175.1 Bacteroidota bacterium
ACATTTTTACTTATATCCTATTCCAAATTTACATCAAATCACAAACTCATCAACTGCTGCTGCCGGTTTCATCCGCACAGAATTCCCCTCACCACCTCCTCCCTCACCCCCCCCATCCCTTTATCCTTTAACCTTTAACCTTTAGCCATTAACCTTCATCCCCCCAGCACCCTGCGCGCCTCTTCCCTGCCGGCTTCATACACCCGTTTCAGTCTTTCAGGGTTCACATCGTACACCGATTCCATCACCCGGGGCAGGAATATTTTGGTCTGTTTGATGTTCAGTTCCCGGCACAGCCGGTCTTCCTGCCACTCGTCGTTTTTCGACACCTCGGTGTTCGAAATGTCCACATACCGGGCCAGCACCCGGATGATGTTGCTGCCGGCGAACCCCTGAGGCAGCAGGCGGTAATCCCCTGGCCGGGAATACAGGGAAACACTTTCGGTAATGCCGGAATAATTTTCCAGAATACGGGCCGTGCCGATATGGTCCCTCACCCCGCCGTCGTACAGGTAACGGTCGCCTATGCGCACCGCTTCGGTATAAATGGGGATGGAAGCCGAGGCATTCACCGCCTTCAGGAAAGTATCGTAATCCGTTTCCTTCAGGTTGAAATACTTCCTGCCACCGGTAACGAAATCCACCGTTCCCACCACGCACACGGGGTAATCGCCTGCCAGGTATTCCTCATAATCAGAACGGCCGATCACACTGGCCAGGGTTTTCGGCAGGTTTTCCTGCTTCCCCAGGGACGGTTTCCCGGTAATAAAATTCCAGTAGGCCCTCAGGGTCAGCCTGCCGTTCCCGTTCACCGGCCGCTGGCTGAAAAAATCGTCCATGGTAAACCGCAGCACCCAGTCGCGGATCTCGTCGTACTTCCCCATGGCCAGGGGAACGGTAAGAATGGCTCCGGCCGAAATACCCGAAATGATACCGGGGCGGTATCCTTTTTCAAGCATCAGCACCTCCGCCATGCCGAAGAGGCCGCCGATCTTGGTGCCCCCTCCGGAAATACCCAGGTGTTTCATCTGATCAAATATTTGGGAGTTTTAATAAAAATAACGATTGCATTCATCAAAATCAAACATTGGTCCGGTCAATTTAAAAACGGTCAAAATAAGAGCCTTTGTTTTTTATTTATCAAAACATTTTTACTTTTAGGTCGAAATCCCTAACTACTTTAATTTTTATGCCAATGAAAAAAGCGCTACTCTTCACTTGTATGATGATTTTTCTGGGCTCGGCCGCCTGGTCGCAGGATTCCGATCTTTTCAGCTACGACCGCGACGCCGTCACCACGGCCCTTTCCGATCTGGATGAAGCAGAATCTTACGTTACCGGGCATCCCGGGATCACCCTGTCGGAGATCCGTTCCAGCGACGAACTGTCAGGAACCCACCTGGTGAAATTGTCGCCGGTTGACGGCAGCTCCCTGGCCGGTGAGCCCCCGCTGGGTATCCCGTCATTCTGGTGGGGTTGTATCTTTGGTGTGGTTGGTATTGCCCTGGTGTATTTTATTGCCGAAGATGCCGAAGAAACCAAGAAAGCCCTGATGGGTTGCGTTGCATGGACCGTCGCCTGGGTAGTATTCTACCTGGTTTACTGGCTGGTGGTAGGTGCAACCTTGTGGTCTTATTATTAGATCGTATTCAGAAAATTGGAAAAAACTTCCAATCTTTAGGGTTGGAAGTTTTTTTTTCTTTGTTTTGCGGATATGATTCGACCGGTTATTTTTATCACCCTGTTCCTGTCCGTTGCTGCCGGCAGATCGGCTGCCCAGTCGTTCTACCGCATCAGCGGCGATTATGTGATCAAGGCCCGCCTGGCCGACACCACCTCCCAACTGGTGATGGGAAAATTTTATTACGACAGGAACATTAAAAAAATTGTGTATATCAATTCCTTTCCGGAAAAGGAAACCTGGGTTACCTGCGACAGTTCCCTGTACCTGTTTGTTGACGGGGAACTTATCCAGCGACAGAGGGTTCCCCCGGCAGCCGAATTCACCATATTTCACCTGGCTCTGGAAAACCAGCTCGACCATTTCGGACTGAAAAACACCTTTTACCGTATTGAGAAGGTGGAGAAGCAGGACGACCTGGTGGTCACCACCTGGGCTCCGCATAAAAAGCTGGCCGACCTGTTCGGAAAGGTTATGATCTCAAACAAAAACCGGCGCATCCACGGCATTGTGTTCTTCGACCATGAAGGAGAACTGGTAAAAAAACAGTTTTTCGAAAATTTTGTCCAGGCAGACGGCCTGGATTTCCCCACCGATGTGGTGGAGATCATTTACAGCGAAGGAGAGGAACATTACCGGAAAACAACCTACCGGAATATCCGGGTGAATGAATGGGAGCATGAAAACATTTACGATTATCCTCTTCCTGTGCTTTAACGCCGCTGCATGGAGCCAGACAGCCGAAGAGCTGGAGCTGCTGAAACAGCATGCCCGGCATGAGGAAAGAGCAGAAAGGTTTGCCTTTCTGAAGGAAAGCGACAATGAACTGCAGCAGTTCACTTCCGTCCTTTTTCTGGCATACAAGGCTTTCATCTCTTCCCAGGATGCCATTTCCTGCGTTTTCTACCCTTCCTGTTCGGAATATGCTGTACAGGCCATTCAGCAACAGGGGTTCATAATAGGACTGATGAACGCCTTCGACCGGCTTACCCGCTGCAATGCTCTGAGTCCTGAAAATTACCCCATCCATCCCGGAACCAACCTGTTTTACGATCCTGTTGAACCCATGGAACATGTGCACTAGAAAAGGATTCATCGTTACCGGTCTGCTTGCCGTTTTCCTCCTCCCCCTGTATGCTCAGACCTGGGAAACGGATTTTTACAACCTGGAAAACACCCTGAAATTCTCCGATTTCCTCATCCGTACCCGGCAATACGAGCTGGCGGCGCAGGAACTTGAACGGGCGGCCTTTTTTGCCCCCGGTGAGCCGAATGTGCAATTGAAGCTGCTGCAGGCCTACCGGCTGGGAGAACAGTACCAGCAGAGCATCGGCACGGTGGAAAGGCTGTATATGAACCGGCTGACGGAAATGCCGGCCGATTTCGGCAAAGAATATCTGCATTCCCTCATCCTGTCGGGCGATCACGGGCGGGCAAATTATTTTATCGGAGCGGCCGCGAACCTGGACCAGGCCGACCGGAACAACTATACCCTGAGTATCCTGTTATTGAACCGGAACTGGGAGGAAGCCCGTGATTTTGCTGCAGAGAACCTGCCTGTTAACATGCGCCTGGCCAACATTGCCCGGGAATCGGAATCCATCCGGTACAAAAGCGCCAGGCTGGCCCTGGCCATGTCGGCCATCGTGCCCGGCTCGGGAAAGATCTATACCGGAAAATGGAAAGACGGGCTGATCTCCCTGGTGTTTGTCGCTGCCAATGCCTACCAGGCATACCGGGGGTTCAGCAAAAACGGAACAGAAAGCGTGCACGGCTGGGTATTCGGTACCCTGGCAGCCGGTTTTTATGCCGGCAATGTGTACGGATCGTATAAATCGGCAAGGATCTACAACAACCAACTGGATGAAGCCCTTCAGCAAAAAGCACTGGATACTTTTCGTTCTGGGCTCTAGCCTGTGGTTCCAGGCAGGGGCGCAGGACACGGAAAGGGTCATTGCCCTGGCCGATTCCCTTTTCCGCCGGGAAAGGTACGACCATGCCATCAAGGAATACCAGCGCGCCCTGTTCTTCGATCCCGGCTACCGGCGCGCCTATGTCACCGGTTTGCTGGGCCATACCTGGTTTCTCAGGCAGGATTATACCCGGGCCGCCCGGTATTACGACATTGCCCTGAACCTGCAGGAGAACGACAGCCTGCGTATGGAGCTGCATTTCAGGAAGGTGCTTTGCCAGATGCTCGGTGAAGAGTATCAGTTTGCCCTGATCGAGCTGTTCGGCATGCCCGGGGATATGCCCCACTATTTCGAAAGAAGAAGGGATTTCTACCTGGGCGCCTGTTACTATTCCCTGGGCAGCCTCGAGGAAGCCGCCCTGGCCTGGGAAGAGGCCCTGCAGGATGCTCCGGAAGAAAAACTGGAAGCCCTTAACCACCTGCTGAGGGGAAAGAACAAATACAACCGCCCCAATCCCAACACCGCCTGGTACCTCAGCCTGATCCTTCCGGGAACAGGACAGTTTTATGCGGGAGATATCAGGAACGGGATCAATTCCCTGGTATTGAATGCGGGCATTGTGTACCTGGCCTACACCACGGCCGTGAATTACTCCGTGATCGATGCCGTGGTATCCATCCTGCCCTGGCTGCAGCGTTACTGGCAGGGCGGGTTCATGAAAGCCAGCGACATTGCCCGGAAAAAAAGGGAGAAGAACCGGGAAGAGTTGCTGCTGCAGATATATGACCTCTTTGAAAAGGAAGCGAAGTGACCGGTTAGTTTTCCTGAAGATTTCCCTGGAGGGAACGGATTATTCGGTAACTCAGGGACTGAGAGGCAGGTCATTGTGATGAAATACGTGGTAACCATGGAACATGGCTTCGCAGGAGCTGCCTGATGGTAGTAGAAAAGAAGAAGCATCTATTTCATCGGGTCGTTTCGTAGTGGATTTTTTGAAGAAACCGGATTCATTCATCCCACCGGCCGTTGTTTCGCTCCGTTCCCAAAACGGAGCGACATGCTTTTTTGGGGGCAAAAAAGAAGGCAAAAAACCCTTCGGCTGCTGTTGCTTTTATGGAAAAACGACGGCGGGGGAAAGCCTGCCGCGATCCAAACTCGCCCCTGACAGGTCTTCGCCTGTCAGGGACTCAGACAGGATCGCTGCACAGGCCTTCCCACTTTTTCCCCCACCTGGTTTTTCTCATAAAACCCTCAGAGACCGGTCGTTTTGATGAAATTCGTTGTAATTATGGAACATAGCTATGCATGAGCAGCCTGATGATATCAGAAATTAAGAACCGGCCAATTTTTCGGGCTGATTTGTTGTGGCTTGTTTGAAGAAACCGGATTCATTCATCCCGCCGGCCGCTGTTTCGCTCCGTTCCCGAAACGGAGCGACATGCTTTTTTGGGGGCAAAAAAGCATGCAAAAAACCCTTCGGCTGCTGATGCTTTTATGGAAAAACTACGGCGGGGGAAAGCCTG
>DSCJ01000019.1 GCA_011049175.1 Bacteroidota bacterium
GGGGCTACTTGCCTTGCTCTTGACGAAAATCCGGGAAATGATAAATTTGTGAATCAGAAAAATCAAGATTTATTACTAAATTGAAAACCAAAATCTGTCCAGTTTATTGGGGGTCGATACACCACTGGGTAGACGATCCCATCACCATGCTGCAGGAAACCGAACGGGTGCTGAAACCCGGCGGATACCTGTTTATCAGGGACCTCCGCCGGTCATGGCTGTGGTTATTTGAAAACGAGATCCGTTCGTCGTTTACCACGGAGCAAGCCAGAAAGACCATCAAAGCAGCCGGAATCAGGCAGGGTACTTTTTCAAAAAGCCTTCTGTGGTGGAATTACGAAGTATGATATTCCCTTTCTTTCTTTGTATAAAAGCTAAGGATTAATTCCTGCAGGATTCTTATCTTTATTTCGGAGAAATACGAAAGCCGGCAGGAAAAAAACACTCACCGGGAAATGCCATGCTGATATTCTTTGACAACAGAAATACCGGTTAAATCAGAATCGTATGGAAAACATGCCGCATGAAGACCGTCTGGGCAAGGAACCCTGGCACGCCTTTGAAAAAAAACGCATATACACCGAGTTAAAAACCTCTGAGAAGGGACTGACACCGCCGGAGGTGGAAAAACGGCTGAAATTTTACGGCAAGAACCAACTGCCCGAAGGAAAAAAAGTCACCGTGTGGCAAATCATTCTCCGACAGTTAATCAACCCATTGATATTCATATTGTTGGCAGCAGCCATCGCCTCGCTGGTCATCGGCGAAGCGAAAGACGCCGTTTTCATTTTCCTGGTGATCGCGATCAACAGCGCCCTGGGGGCTTATCAGGAGTTCAACGCCGAGAAAAGCGCCTCGGGATTGCAGAAGATGATGAAGTTCGCCGCCCGGGTGAGAAGAGACGGAAAAGAAGAGGAAGTGCCTTCGGAGGGGGTGGTCCCGGGCGATGTGGTGCTGCTCGAATCGGGCATCAAAGTACCGGCCGATATGCGGCTGATGGAAACCTCAGGGCTGGAGATCGACGAAAGCTTCCTCACGGGCGAATCGCTGGCAGCCCAAAAACAAACGGGGACCCTGCAAAAAAAGCTCGGTGTGGCCGAACGCACCAATATGGCCTTTGCCGGCGCTACGGTAATGAAAGGACGGGGATGGGGCGTAGTGGTGTGTACGGGGGTAGATACCCAGGCAGGGAAGATCTCGCAGGACGTTACAGAATCGGCCACGGCCAAGCCCCCGCTGGTGATGCGTATGGAAAAATTCATCCGGCAGATCAGCATTCTGGTCATAGCCCTCAGTGTGATCCTGGCCGTGATCCTGCGCTGGCAGGGCATGGACCTCACCGCCATTTTCTTCTTCGTAGTGGCGCTGGCCGTTTCGGCCATACCTGAGGGGTTGCCTGTGGCCCTTACCGTAGCCCTCTCCATTGCCACCAAACGCATGGCCAAACGCAATGTGATCGTTCGCAAGCTCAACTCGGTGGAAAGCCTGGGCAGCTGCACCGTGATCGCCAGCGACAAAACCGGCACCCTCACTGTAAACGAACAAACGGCGCGGATCATCGCGCTGCCCAACGGAAAGCATTACCACATATCGGGGGAAGGGTATAATGGCAAAGGCAGAGTAACAGAAAAGGCCGATGGAGAAACGGAAGTGGATTTCCGGACAGTGAATGAACTGGAAAAAATCGGCCGCATTGCCGTGTATGCCAATGAAGCCAGCCTCACACAGGAAAACAGCCACTGGAAGCACCACGGCGATGCCATGGATGTTGCCCTGCTGGGCATGACCTACAAACTGGGCATCGATCCCGTACAGTGGCGGGATGAGAGGCAATCCCTGGGGAAGATTCCCTATGAATCGGAACGCAAATTTTCGGCTGCTTTCTGCCGCAGAGACGATACGGTCTTCATCGGGATGAAAGGTGCGGCAGAAACCGTACTGGATTTCTGCGAAAGCATGTCGGTCAACGGAAAAACCGAAAAACCGGACAAAGGCCGCATCCTGAAGGAAGCAAATGCGCTGGCAAAGAAAGGTTACCGTGTGCTGGCTTTTGCCGGCGGGGAATATCCCGGGTATGAAAAGAAAGAAGTTTACGAGGACGAAGACATCCCCCCGCTGACCTTTTACGGGCTGGTGGGATTTATCGATCCCCTGCGGCCTGAAGCGGTAAAATCGGTGGAGGAATGCCACGATGCAGGTATCCAGGTGATCATGATCACGGGCGACCATCCCGAAACCGCAGGAAGCATTGCCAGGGAACTGGGCATTGCCCACGAAGGCACCCCCGTGGTAACCGGGCAGATGCTATCGGAAGCAGGTTCTCCCGACAGTCCGGCCTTCGGGGAGTTGGTATCTTCCACAACGGTATTCGCCAGGGTATCGCCCTCCCAGAAGCTCGATATTGTGGATGTACTGATCCGCGACGGGGAGTTCGTGGCCGTAACCGGCGACGGGGTGAACGACGCCCCGGCCCTTAAACGGGCTCATATCGGGGTGGCCATGGGATCAGGCACCGATGTAGCCAGAGAGGTAGGCTCGATGATCGTGGTAGACGATAATTTTTCGTCTATTGTGGCCGGGGTGGAGGAAGGGCGGTTTGCCTACGACAATGTACGCAAGGTGATCTACCTGCTCATATCCACGGGAGCGGCCGAAGTGATCCTGTTCCTGGCATCGGTGCTGGCAGGCCTGCCCCTGCCATTGCTGGCCGTGCAATTGCTGTGGCTGAACCTGGTTACCAACGGCATTCAGGATGTGGCCCTGGCTTTCGAAGGGGGTGAACCGGGGGCCATGAAACGCAAACCCCGCCATCCGGATGAAAAGATCTTTAACCCTCTGATGATCAAACAAACGCTCACATCGAGCATCACCATGGGCGCCATTGTCTTCGGCCTGTGGTACTGGCTGAACCGGCATGCCGGGATGGATGAAACACACGCACGCGACCTGATCCTGCTGCTCATGGTATTCATGCAGAACTTCCATGCCTTCAACTGCCGTTCCGAAAAGGCATCGACTTTCCGGATACCGCTGAAAAGGAACTTTATCCTGCTGTTCGGTGTACTGGGAGCTCAGGGACTGCATATTCTCAGCATGCAGCTTCCGTTTATGCAAAATATTTTACGGATCGAACCCATTACCTTCACCGAGTGGCTGTACATCCTGGCCCTGGCAGTGCCCCTGGTACTGGTGATGGAGTTGTTTAAACTTGTTAACCGGAAAATCGGGGCCGAATCATAGAATGATGGCAGACAAAAACCACCGCATCACCATCAGGAAGGCTTCGGGGGAAACAGAACCGTTCGAGCCCTCCAAGCTCATCCAATCGCTTCAGCGGTCCGGAGCAAATGAGAAAACAGCCCGGGAAATTACCGGCGATGTAACAAAATGGCTTACGGAAGGTGTCAGCACGAAAAAGATCTACGCCCGGGCTTTCAGGCTGCTGCGCCGCAAAAACAACCTGCACGCCGTAAGGTATAAACTGAAAAGGTCTCTGTACGAACTGGGCCCTACCGGATTCCCGTTCGAACACCTGCTCGGCGAAATTCTCAAACGGAAAGGCTACAGGGTGGAAGTAGGGAAAGTGGTTGCAGGCCGGTGCATCACCCATGAAATGGATGTGATCGCCACCGGGAATAACGAACAGCTTCTGGTAGAATGCAAGTATACAAAAGACCAGGGCAAGCATGTCAGCATTCAGGTCCCCCTGTATGTCCGCGCCCGGATTGACGATATCGTGATGAAAAGAAAGGAAATGGAGGAATACCACGGCTATTCCTTTTCAGGCTGGATCGTTACCAACACCCGGTTCACTTCCGATTCCGTTGAATACGCCCGGTGCAGCGGCCTGCATCTCCTGGGCTGGGATTATCCTGCCGGGAAAGGGCTGAAAGAATGGATGGAAAAAGAAAAGATCTTCCCACTCTCCATTCTCAACCAGCTCACACGAAACCAGAAAGACCGGCTCATGGAACACGGCATCGTAACCTGCCTGCAGTTACACAACAACCTGCATGCCCTGGATGAATTCGGCCTGAGCGATAAAAAACTGAAGGCCATCCGGAACGAAATGGAACAGGTGTTGAATTACTAATCTCCTATTATTCCCATCATGAATTCTTTCAACGCAAAAACCGGAATCTGGAGCTCTGCCGGGCTGACCCTGTGCATGGCCACATGGATGGTCTGTTTCGCGGGTATCGCTCTTACCTCCCCCCTGTTCACCTGGACCGGCATGTCCGATTACCTGGAGTATGCTGCTACTTATCCCCAAACCTTCCAGCACCTGTCCCGCTGGGTGATGCTTTTGTTCGGCCCCCTGTGGATGGTATTGATCCATGCCATGTATGAACGGACCACAGGAGCAGACAGATGCCGCGCCCGGCTGAGCCTGCTGTTTGCCATCATGGTGGCCTTATTGACCGGTGTGGCTTACTTCATCCAGATGACATCGGTACGCTTTCAAATGAATACGGGGGAACCGGCCGGCCTGGATTTGCTGGTCATGGCCCATCCCCACTCCATCCTGACATCCATCCTTATGCTGGGCTGGAGCTTTTTTCTCGGTCTTTCTTCCCTGTTTGTTTTTCCCGTCTTTCGCGGAAGCAAACTCCAACAGGTTCTCCGGTATGCTTTTCTGGTAAACGGATTGTCAGGACTGCTGGCTTTCGCCGGGTATGTGCTGCAGGTGGATGTGCTGACCTTCCTGTTTTCCAGTGTGGTCACGGGAGGGGCGGTTACGGTCATCTCCGTCGCATCGGTGATCTTCTTCCGGAGAGAAATGGACACAACATAGCCGGTTATTCCGGAAAATCATCAATTGTTTTCACTGTTATCCGACTAAATTCTAAAGTCGGTATTTTTTCTTTTGTAATGCCCATAAACAGGGCATTGGTTTTTCATTTTTCAAATTGACCTCCCCCCATATCTTTAGTAAATAGGGCCA
>DSCJ01000034.1 GCA_011049175.1 Bacteroidota bacterium
CAAATTTAATTTCCGTATTTTTACTCATGTTGTTGTTTGTTTCCGCAAAAAACAAATCTACAACATGAAGGGGAAACCTCAGGGGAGTACCCTTCTCTTTATTTTTTTAGTCGGACACTACTGGTTGTTTTAGAAAAAACTGCTGATAAAAATGCTGGTGATGTGCTCTGCATCATGTAACTTTGATGCAAGCATTTGATCAAAAACCATTCCAATGATGTCGATTTCCGATTTCCAGAAAGCTATTTTGCAGGGGATTCCGGAAGAAATTCCGCCTGCCAAACCGTATGATCCTTCGGTGAACCATGCCCCGCCGAGAAAAGATATTCTCACGGAAGAAGAAAAAGTTCTGGCCCTGAAAAATGCGTTGCGGTATTTTCCTCCCCGCCATCATGTCATTTTGGCAAAGGAATTTGCCGACGAGCTGAGGAAATACGGACGGATTTACATGTACCGTTACAGGCCCGATTATCCCATTCGGGCCAGAAAAATAGATGAATTTCCTCACCGTTCGAACCAGGCGGCTGCCATTATGCTGATGCTGAGCAACAACCTTGATGAGGCGGTGGCACAGCATCCGCACGAGCTGATAACCTACGGGGGGAACGGAGCGGTATTTCAGAACTGGGCACAATACCTGCTTACCATGAAATATCTGGCTGAAATGACCGATGAGCAAACCCTGGTATTGTATTCGGGACATCCCCTGGGTCTGTTTCCTTCTCACCGGGAGGCGCCGCGGGTGGTGGTGACCAACGGCATGGTGGTGCCCAACTATTCTTCCAGGGACCATTATGAACGTTTCAATGCCCTGGGGGTTTCCCAGTACGGCCAGATGACCGCGGGTTCCTTTATGTATATAGGCCCACAGGGCATTGTGCACGGCACCACCATTACCGTATTGAATGCTGCGAGAAAGCATGGCGGGGGAGGTATGGCCGGAAAGGTCTTCGTAACTTCCGGACTCGGGGGCATGTCGGGTGCACAGGCCAAAGCCAGCGTGATTGCAGGATGTGTGGGAGTAATGGCCGAGATTAATCCGAAACCTTTGCAAACGAGGCATAAGCAGGGCTGGCTCGATGAGGTGCATACCGATCTGAACGGCCTGGTGAAACGGATCAGGGAGGCTTCATCGAACCGCGAGGCGGTTTCCCTGGGATACCTCGGGAATGTGGTCGATCTTTGGGAAAAACTGGTGGAAGAACAGGTGCCGGTTGATCTGGGTTCGGACCAGACATCCCTGCACAATCCCTATTCCGGTGGGTACTATCCGGTAGGACTCAGCCTGGAGGAATCGAACCGTATGATGAGGGATGACCCCGATCGTTTCAGGGAATTTGTACATGAATCATTGAAGCGACAGGTGAGGGCCATCAACGAAATGTCTTCCAGAGGGATGTATTTCTGGGATTATGGAAATGCTTTCCTGCTGGAAGCCGGAAGGGCCGGTGCCGATGTGTTTGCTGCGGAAGGGAAATACCGGTATCCTTCGTATGTGGAGGATATCATGGGTCCGCTGTTTTTCGATTACGGGTTCGGACCCTTCCGCTGGGTGTGTACTTCGGGATTGGCATCGGACCTGGAACTGACCGACCGGATAGCACTGGAGGTATTGGAGAAGCAGGCTGCCACGGCCCCCGGGGGAATCAGGCAGCAGATGCAGGACAATATCCATTGGATCAGGGAAGCCGGAAAGAACCAACTGGTGGTGGGATCGCAGGCCCGTATCCTCTATGCCGACTGCGAGGGAAGAATTTCCATTGCGGCCGCTTTCAACCGGGCCATCCGTGAAGGCAGGATCAGCCGGCCGGTGGTGCTGGGCCGTGACCACCATGATGTGTCGGGTACGGATTCTCCCTTCCGGGAAACAGCCAATATCACCGACGGATCGAGATTTACAGCCGATATGTCTGTGCAGAATGTGATCGGCGATGCATTCCGCGGAGCCACCTGGGTTTCCCTGCATAACGGAGGGGGTGTGGGCTGGGGAGAAGTGATGAACGGTGGATTTGGCATGGTGCTTGACGGGTCTTCCGGGGCTGACAGAAGGCTGGAAAGCATGCTGCACTGGGATGTGAATAACGGGATCGCCAGGAGGAGCTGGGGCAGAAACCCTGGAGCCATCGATGCTATCCGCAGGGAAATGGAAAGAACCCCCCTCCTGAAGGTAACCCTTCCCTATATGGCCAATGACGATGTAGTGCAAAATGTATTGAATAAACAGGTAAAATGAAAAGAACAAAATACGGATTATTACTCATCATGCTCGTGGGTATCCTGCCCGTATCCTGCGAGATGGAACCCGGTGAAAAAACCATTTACGGGGTGTGGACCTGTTATGAGAACGGCCCTTTCGGTCCCTCTACCTTCCTGCTCGATATTGAAGAAAAACCGGGATCTTCCGGCGAAGTGAACATCCACAATTTCAGTCAGCTGGGAGCTAACGTTACCGTGGGCGGAACGGTTGAAGCATCGAACCTCACCATACCACAGCAGGTGGTTAGCGATGGATCGGCCAGTTTTCATATTTCGGGTTCAGGATATACTTCCGATGAATACCACACCATGAGCTGGACCTATACGATAGACGGGGAAAATTATACGGCCAGCCTGACACGCTGAGAGGAACACTGCCGGCCGGGAATACTCAAAAGGCTGATATTAATAATTCCCGGTATTCAGCATGATCAGGGCGCAGTTGATTACCGTTTCAATGCCCTGGGAGCGGGCTTTTTCCATCAGCTCATCATTTTCCGTTCCCGGATTGAAGATGATCCTTCTAGGATTTAAATCCAGAATATAATCATACATGTCTTTCTGTCTTTCCGGTCCCAGGTACAGGGCAATGGTGTGAATATTTTTTAGAGGAGGCTTGCCGGTAAGAATTTCAATATCGCCAATCATGCCCGGTCTGAACCCTACGGCCACAACCGGGTAATTGTGTCTTACCAGGCTTTTTACCGCCTTGTACGAGAAGCGGCGGGGGTTGGGACTGGCACCCAGCACGAGCGTGTATTCCATGACGGTTGGCTTTAGTGCAAAAGTAGAAAAAAAGTTGTACTTGCCGGCAAATGTCAGGATGCCTCTTTTCTGATCAGTACCGTGGCATAGGCGGCAATGCCTTCTTCCCGGCCGATAAATCCAAGTTTTTCCGTGGTGGTGGCCTTGATGGAAATACGGTCTTCTTCCAGGCCGATCACGGAAGCCAGGACCTTTTTCATCTGGGGAATGAATTCCATGATTTTTGGGGCCTGCAGGCAGATAACGGTATCAATATTTCCTATTTCAAATCCTTTCTTCCTGATAAGCCGCAGGGTTTCACGTAACAGGATTTTGCTGTCAATCCCGCTGTATTTTGGCGATTTGTCGGGGAAATGTACCCCGATATCCCGCAGGTTGGCTGCGCCCAGCAGGGCATCACAAATGGCATGAATAAGGGCATCCCCGTCGGAATGTCCCACTGTTCCCTTATGATGGGGGATGATTAGACCTCCGATACACAGATTGGCATGTTCCCCCAGGGGATGTACATCGTGACCGAATCCAACGCGTATATCTGTCATGATCCGTTGTTTGTTCTCCGGATGGTGTCGAAATCGAAACCCAGGCTGAAACGCAGGGTTCCGGCCAGGGGATGGTTCTGTTTCACCGGAATAAGATAGGAGAAATCCAGTGAGAACACATTCAGCTGCAGCCCCATCCCCATACTGAAGAATTTCCGGTTCCCTTTGGTTTCATGTTCATGGAAATAACCGGCGCGTACGGCGAACTGTCGTGCGTACCAGTACTCCATTCCCACAGAAAACATCAGTTCCCTGAGCTCTTCCTGGAAAGGACTGACCAGGGTGGTGCCGTCTTCGGCATACCGGCCGGGGGCGTCATAAAACGACTGGATCATACCAACCGGCACAGAAACATTGGGGTCTTTTCCGTACAGTATGCTGTCGTTGCCGCCGTATATGGGAGGCGTGGGGACCAGTAATTTGTTGATGTCGGCAGCCAGGGTCAGGCTGTTGTAAGCATCCATATTGAGAGTGAGCGCCCCGCCGATTCTCAGGTTGATGGGAATAAAGTCGGCTTCCTGCTCTTCGGTGTACGACATTTTGGTGCCGATATTGGATATGTTGGCGCCCAGGGCCCAGTGGGCATCTTTCCCTGAAATTTCCGTGTCGCGCCGGTAATACAGGGATACATCCCCGGCAAAGGAGGTGCCCGGCCTGGTATTGCTGTATCCGCCGGTAAGGTTGGAATAAATGAAACGGAAAGCCATGCCACCCGCCAGATAATCGGTAAATTTTTTGGAATATCCCAGATCAATGGCAAATTCATTCGGAGTGAAATCTCTTATCGGGGTGGCCCATTCATCGGTAAAGGTGATATCTCCCAGGGAGAAATACAGAAGGGAATAGCTTATAACCTGCAACCTGTCAATCCGTGTATATCCGCTGAGGTAGGCCAGGCTGATATCGGGTACCAGCTTTCTGAGCCAGGGGGAATAAGAAATGGCCAGTCCGGAACTTCCTTCAATGAAGGCATATTTTGCAGGATTCCAGTGCATGGAATACACATCGGGCGTGGTGGCGGCTCCCACGTCGCCCATGCCGCCCGACCTGGAATCCGGAGCAATGGTCAGGAAAGGAACCACCGACTGGATGGTGTTGATGCTGCTGCCCCCGGTTTCCCTGGGGGATATCTGAGCATTCAGAGGAACAGCGGTCAATGCCCACACACAGAACACAAACAGCCGATGCCAATTTTTAAACATATGGTTTTTTATAAAAAAAGAAGTGAACAAATATATAAATAATCACTGTTATCCGACTAAATTCTAAAGTCGGTATTTTTTCTTTTGTAATGCCCATAAACAGGGCATTGGTTTTTCATTTTTCAAATTGACCTCCCCCCATATCTTTAGTAAATAGGGCCAG
>DSCJ01000018.1 GCA_011049175.1 Bacteroidota bacterium
CCCCTATGTGGACCTGTTCCAGAGCCATGGAGGATCGATGATCATGCTGGCCAAAGGAAACCGTTCCAAACAGGTAACCGAGGCGTGTAAAAAGCACGGTGGATTCTACCTGGGATCCATCGGGGGACCGGCAGCCATTCTGGCCAAAGCCAATATCAAATCGGTTGAGGTGGTCGACTTTGAAGAACTGGGCATGGAGGCCGTGCGGAAGATCGTGGTGGAAAACTTTCCCGCTTTCATTGTTGTGGACGATAAAGGCAACGATTTCTACGCCAGCCTCTGAGAAAAAAACCATTGCAATCCGGCCCGGGATATTTCGCAATATCCCGGGTTTTTTTATCTTGACCGTTTTAAACTGGTAGCACTTGACCCGGAGCAAGCGGGAAAAGACCGGACGGAACAAACGGGTTATCTATGGAAAACACAAAAAAAGGCTTTTTATCAAAAGTACTGTACTGGATTGAAAAAGGAGGGAATGCCCTCCCCCACCCCGCCAGCCTTTTCGGTATTCTGGCTGCTTCGGTCCTCATCCTTTCTTTGATAGGCCACTGGCTCGACTGGAAAGCCGTTCACCCTGCCACGGAGGAAACCATTCATGCGGTGAACCTGCTGTCGAAAGACGGGCTGCACCGCATTCTGCTGGAAATGGTTGACAATTACACCGGTTTTGCACCCCTGGGCATTGTGATGGTGGCCCTGCTGGGGATAGGCATTGCCGAGAGCAGCGGGCTGATCAGCGCCGCCATCCGGTTGCTGGTGATCAAATCACCCACCCGTATGCTCACCTTTGTGATCGTTCTTTCGGGCATCGTATCGAATATTGCCTCCGACCTTGGTTATGTACTGATCATTCCCCTGGGGGGGATCATTTTCCATTCGGCAGGCAGGCATCCTATTGCCGGTCTGGCAGCAGCTTTTGCCGGTGTATCGGGAGGATTCAGCGCCAACCTGCTGATCGGTACCATCGATCCCCTGCTGGCAGGTATTTCCACCGAAGCGGCCAATATCATTGATCCCGACTATTATGTGCTCCCCACCGCCAATTACTATTTTATGGTGGTTTCCACGGTATTTATAGCCCTTGCGGGAACCTGGGTCACCGAAAGGCTGGTGGAACCACGCCTGGGGCGGTATACGGGTAACGTACCACACGAACCCCTTGAAGATCCGGGACCGAAGGAAAGAAAGGGACTGAAGTGGGTGC
This sequence comes from Bacteroidota bacterium, assembly GCA_011049175.1. Taxonomy (GTDB): domain Bacteria; phylum Bacteroidota; class Bacteroidia; order Bacteroidales; family VadinHA17; genus HyVt-105. The sequence continues at coordinate 1,205 of DSCJ01000018.1, forward strand.
TGATCGTTTCACTGGTACTGGTAGCGCTGATCCTGGCCGGACTGCTCCCCGAAGAAGGGTTGCTCAGAGGAGAGGACGAATCGCTGCTGCATTCTCCCCTTCTGAAAGGGTTCATTGCTTTCCTCTTCATCGCCGCCGCTATATTGGGAATCGTTTACGGAGCCATAACGGGCAGCTTTAAAAATGATTCAGATGTGGTAAAAGGCATGGTCGACAGTTTTAAAACCCTGGCCGCCTTTCTGGTCCTCGTGTTTTTTGCAGCCCAGTTTGTGGCTTTTTTCAAATGGAGTAATCTGGGACTGATCATAGCCGTGAAAGGAGCCCACGCCCTCCATGAAATGCATGTGGGCCTTACTCCCCTGCTTATCCTCTTCGTTCTTCTTTCGGGGTTTATCAATATGTTCATGGGCAGTGCCTCGGCCAAATGGGCCATCATGGGCCCGGTATTTATTCCCATGTTTATGCTTCTGGGATACAGCCCGGAATTGTCGCAGGCCGTATTCCGGGTAGGCGACAGCGTGACCAACATCAACTCCCCTATGATGAGCTTTTTCGCCCTCATTATTGTATATTTTGAAAAATACGACAAAAAAGCCGGCATCGGCACCCTGATCAGCACCATGCTCCCCTATACCGTGGTGTTTTTCGTTCTGTGGACCCTGCTGCTGATCGGATGGACATCACTGAACATCCCGCTGGGGCCCGGATCACCCATTTATTACCCCGGTTAACAAGACCTTTTTGGAATGGACAACCTGTTATATAACCATTTGTCGGCGTTTCATCTGCACCAACACCCTCAAAGATGAATACCTACCTGATCATCATAGCCCTGGGAGTTCTGATCTTTTCCTCCCACCTGTTCAATCAGCTGTTCGACCGCACCCGCATTCCCAATGTGCTTCTGCTGTTATTGATCGGCATTCTGATAGGGCCAGTGGGAGGAATTGTCACCACCGATTTCTTTGGAAAGCTGGGTGAGGTGTTTACCACCATTACCCTGGTGATCATCCTTTTCGAAAGCGGAAGCGGTCTCAGGCTGAAAGATATCCGTGATACCATTGCATCCTCCCTGCTCCTTACCGTACTCAACTTTATCCTGACCATGGGGATCACCATGCTAATTGCCACGGCTTTCACACCGCTGGGATGGGTGCAGTCGGCTTTTGTCGGTGCCATTATTGGGGGTACCTCCTCGGCTGTGGTCATTCCCATGGTTCAGCAACTGAAGCTGGGGCAACGAAGCGCCTCCCTCCTGATCCTGGAATCGGCCATCAGCGATGTTTTGTGCCTGGTGGTGGGACTTGCCCTGCTGAATGGCCTGAGTGAGGGCCTGGTTAGTCTGTCGGCTGTTTTTAACAAAATATGGAAATCCTTTCTTTTCGCGATTCTTCTGGGCATGGTAGCCGGACTGATCTGGTCGTTTTTCATTTCCCGTATCAGAAGCATCAAGAATTCCATGTTCACCACCCTGGCTTTTGTTTTTGTGGTATACGGCCTGATAGAAATGTACGGGTTCAACGGGGGGATCGCCGTACTGGGCTTCGGTATCATACTGGGTAATGCCGAACTTTTTGGATTCATTCCGCGTCTGGGAGAAAGAATGGTCAATCATTTTTCCGGTTTCAATGACAACGAACGAAATTTCTTTGCCGAGATCGTTTTTGTAATGCAGACCTATTTTTTTGTGTACGTGGGGATCAGCCTGCAGTTCGGTTCAGCCGGCATCTACCTGGTCGGTCTGCTGCTGGTTGTCCTGATCATGGCTTTCCGCCAGTTCAGCATAAGGCTTTTCACACATAAAAGCATGACAGCACTGGAAAAAGGGGTATTATCGGTCATGACCCCAAAAGGACTGGTTCCGGCCATTCTGGCTTCCATTCCCATGCAGAGAGCCCTGTCAGGTGGCGAAGTGATCATGGACCTTGGATATTCGGTGGTACTGTTCAGTATCCTCTTTTCTTCGCTTCTGGTCATCCTTCTCGGAAGAAACCCGGACCTGCTCGAGAGGAAAAAGAATGATTCCCTTCCTCCGCCGTAGTTTTTCCATAAAAGCATCAGCAGCCAAAGGGTTTTTTGCATGCTTTTTTGCCCCCCAAAAAGCATGTCGCTCCGTTTCGGGAACGGAGCGAAACAGTGGCCGGTGGGATGAATAAATAAAGTCTCTTCAAACAGGCCGATCTAAAGCGACTTAACCTGGCGGCGAACGAAACCGGCCCGAGCAGTGGACGTCTGACTATCATCTCTTTCCCACCACCGAACCCCACCAGTGCGGCCTGAAGGACACACGCTGAGGGGACAAAAACATGCAGATCCACCTGGCAGATACCGAAATCCTTCAACAGTCAGACTCCATGCAACAGTCCAAAACACACAATATGTGTCATCCCGCCGGCGGCGGGACGGCCACAAACCGCGGGAACGTTATAGCCAATGTTATAAAACCGTATAATAATGGCCTTCAATACTTGCAAATAGGTAAATTATTATTTACCTTTGTGTTTAATAGAACTTCATTATGAAGTGCTCTGAATTACTGCGAATATTGAAAGGAGACGGATGGTATCCAGTTTCACAAAGTGGTTCGCACGTAAAACTAAAACATGAAAAGAAAGAGGGAGTGATAGTGTTTCCGAATCATGGTTCACGTGAGCTAGGTAAAGGATTGGAGAATAAAATAAGGAAAGACGCAGGATTAAAATAAGGCAACCGGGATGAAAAAATTAAAAAAGAAAATAGTAATGATACTGGAAAAAACTGATTCAGGATTTTCGGCATATTCAGTAGACCATCCAATATATACAACCGGGAGAACCGTAGCTGAACTATTAGATAATGCTTTTGAGGCAGCAAATCTCTATTTTGAAGATGAAGATATTAAGGTATTGAAGGAGCACATAAAATTCGAGATCGACTTTAAGCAGTTTTTCAAGTATTACAGGGTTCTAAACTCAAAATTCCTGGCTGAAAGGATTGGAATGAATCCTACCCTCTTGTCACAATATGTACAGGGACGAAAGAAACCTTCAGATTCACAAAGAGACAAGATATTGATGGGCATTCACCAAATTGGGCAGGAGCTCTCAGAAATCAATCTGATTCAAAGATAACACAGGCCATAATAAACAGGATTCTGACCGCCCTGCAAGGCCCCTGCGATGAGTCCATGCTGAACCAGCCTGTTTTTTCATCCCTGAAAAAAGCAGATCGTTTACCATAGGGCGGCGAACAAAATCGGCCTGCGGGAATGGGTAACGTGTTCATCAAGCCAAAAAATATCTTGCCGTCCCTTCAGCACTCATTTGTATATATCTTATCCGTATTTTTTGTTTCAGAATTTTCACGCATTTCATCAAAAGTCCCGGCCTCTGAGGGTTTTATGTGAAAAACAAGGCGGGGGAAGAAGTGGGAAGGCCTGTGCAGCGATCCTGTCTGAGTCCCTGACAGGCAAAGCACTGTCAGGGGCGAGTTTGGATCGCGGCAGGCTTTCCCCCGCCGTAGTTTTTCCATAAAAGCATCAGCAGACGAAGGGTTTTTTGCATGCTTTTTTGCCCCACAAAAAAGCATGTCGCTCCGTTCCGGGAACGGAGCGAAACGAGTGGCCGGCGGGATGAATCAATCCAGTTTCTTCAAACATTCCGCTAC
>DSCJ01000037.1 GCA_011049175.1 Bacteroidota bacterium
ATCTTCGAGATACCCGACATCAGGTTGGCGTCCATCTTGGTAACATCCTGCGCCAGCACCTCCTCAAAGAGTTCAATGGCCCTGTCAAATTCCCTGTTCTGATAGGTCTCCATGGCCTTCAGGAAAAGAAGGTCGGCCGGCGTTCCTGCCTCACGGTAAACGGGCATCTCATAGGGTTCATAATACCGGGTAAATATCTTTTCTGGAGCCATGTTCCCCCACCAGTACCGTCCGCCGAGCAGAATAAATACAGTCAGCACCGCCACCGAGGAGGTGGCCAGCAACACACGGCGGGTAGTCCGGGCAGGCTTTACGGCACGTATCTTCTCCGCCTGGTGCTTCCTGTGGATGCTGTCGAGTTGCATTCTCAACTGGATCACATCTTCCTCCATGATGGCCTCGTTCACTTCTTTCCGGAGCTGGATCTCACCTTCCAGTTCCGGATTATCGTCTATTTCCTTCTCGAACCAGGTTTTTTCCTCCGGGCTCATTTCCCCGTCGAGGTACCTCTCGATGAATTCCGGATAATTGATTGTATGTTCCATAACCTGTGAATATAATAAAGTTCTCTGTTTGGGTTTCGGGTTTCGAGTTCTTTCAAATTCTTTCAAAAGACACCATGATACCATAAATGACTTTAACAACTACCAAAAGTTGGATGTCATTCCTGCCGGCAGGCAATTTTCCGGGGTGTACCTGCACTTCATGCATGCTCCGGATATCTTCCCTAGTCCAGGCAGGCATATTTCACCCCTCAACAGGAATCCCTGCTGCACCTAAAAAACAGAACAACAAACAACCTGTAACAAACCCGGCGTACCGCTCATTACCCGGACCTGCAGGATTCATCCTGCCTCATTCAGGAAATGTGATTCATCCCTCTGGTTTCGTAACAGGCGCATAGCTTCTGCCGCCTGATTCGTTCATCTTACCGGCACAACCTGCACATCCTGTTACCACCCGGGCTATGCCCGCACACCATTTCTTTCCGCCTTTCATGGCGAGCCCCCGCCCTTTTCCGGGCAGGGACTTCCATCCCCTTCCGGGCATCCGTATTTTTTCCGCCGGCGACACCCCGCCGGCCGGCTTTTCACCCCGGCCCGGAAAATTCCTTCCGGGCGGAGTGATCACCACAATATATTATTTTAATCCAGTTCGTCAGGAGGAGGAGGAGGAGGAACAATATCTTCACCGGAATTCCCGGGATCGCCCGATCCGCCACCGTCGCCTCCGCGTACCTGAATCAGTTCCATCATGTTCAATACCTGGTTTTCATCAAAGATCGTTTTCATGGGATGTAGCATTTAAGAATTAGACATTGGGTTACATTGGTTTTCGCCCTATAGTTCCCTTTTACCCGGAAATGTTACCCCATAAACCGGTATTTTTTTCATTTTTTTTCCGCCCGGCTTGAAGATATTTTTAATTTCGGGTATCTTGCAGCCCGAAACCATGGAACCACGGGCAATTCATGGCCATGAAAGCTCTTCTCCGAACTGTGTTGATATTCTGCATTTTTCTGGTGTGCCGCCTATACCTCACCGGTGCGACGTTAGTTCAGAAGGACCATTCCCCATTATCCCGAACAGACAGCATCAACCTGATCTATCATCTGGTTACAGGGAAACAGTACAACAAAGCCCTGGAATTGCTGTGGCCTTTACTCGAACAGGAACGGAACAAACCCAACCCCAATCCGAAAAGCCTGAATTATTTCTACAACAATATTGGGATTTGTTACAAGAACCAGTGGAAATACGAGGAAGCCATTGATGCCTATAATAACGCACTGAAATTCTCACTGAAAATATACGGCCCCTCTTCCGCCTATACGGCATCCATATACAACAACCTGGGAAATCTATACAATACCGTTGGTGAATACAACACCGCCGCCCTTTACCTGCAGAATGCGCTCGACATTTACACCCGGCTGGTTCCGGCCGTTCCGGCCGAGGAATCCCGGGTATTGAACAACCTGGGGCAGAACGCCAGCCTGATGGGTGATCATCAAAGAGCATACGAATATACTCTCAAAAGCATTCAAAAACGAAAACAGGCCGGGGAGGGAAACCTGGGGATACCATATCACAGCCTCGCCCATATACTGGTGCAGCTGAGCAGATATGATGAGGCAGAGGAATATTTCAGGCTATCGGTGGAGCACCTGTCTTCCGGTTCGAAAATAACCTACCAGGACCTGGTCATGACCTACCTCAGCTACGGGCTCTTTCTCACCGACCATGCTGGTTCAACCGAAGAAGGGAAAGCAATGTACCTGAAGGCCCTGTCCCTTTCAAAAAAACACCTGGGAGAAAAGAATCCCACCACAGCCCAGGTCTGGACCAACCTGGCCGGGATCTACGGGCTGGAAGAACAAACAGATTCGGCCCTGTATTGTTACCAGCAGGCCCTGATTGCCCTGTCAGAAAATTTTTCCGATCCCGACATCGCCATGAACCCTGCGCTGGAAGAGATCAGGCACCTGCCCGGCTTTCTCAGCACCATCAGAAGAAAAGCAGCCGCCCTGAAAATCCTCTCGGAAGAATCGGGAGATATCAGGTACCTGGAATTGAGCATCCAGACCTACGAACTGGCCATCGACGGAATCGAAAAACTCCGCAACCAGTTCCAGACCGAGGAAAGCAAACTGTTCCTGGCCGACAATGCACGGGAAACCTACTATGGGGCTATCCTGGCCGCTCTGGACCATCACCGGCTGACCGGCCTGCGGTCCTCGCTGGAAAAGGCCTATTCTTTCACAGAAAGAAGCAAAGCCTCGGTGCTGATGTCGTCGCTGCAGAACATGGAGGCCCTGGAAACGGGGGGCATCCCCGACGGGGTACGGCTTACCGAGCTGAACCTGAAACGGGAAATTGCCCGGAACCAGGAACTGCTGTACGAGGAAGAAAAAAAAGCCGATCCCGATACATTCTGGATATCCGGACAGAAACAGGTCATCCTGGACCTGGTGAGGCAGCAGGATTCACTGATCGGAGAGCTGGAAAGGAGCTACCCCGAATACTATGCCCTGAAATACGGTCACGAAGTACCTTCGGTACGGAATATCCAGGAAATGATGGACCGCAGGGAGGTGATCCTGGAATACGTACTGGGTGAGAAAGAGCTGATCACTTTCTGCATCAGCCCCGATACATTCACCTACCATGTCAAGCCGTTGAAAAATACATTCGACGAAGCTTTTATGGCCATGCACCGGATACTCACCAGCCGGAATTTCAACGATTCCGTACGGCATGAATACCACCGTTTCCTGAAAGCCTCTCACACCCTGTACAGGTACCTTATCGAACCCTTTGCCCGGGAGATCAGAAACCGGCATCTCATAATCATCGCCGACAGCCGCCTCCATTTCCTGCCTTTCGAGATCCTGCTCAGGGAACTGCCCGAAAACAGCCGGATGAATTACCGTTCCCTTCCCTACCTGATCGCTGAAAATCCGGTAAGTTATGCCCACTCGGCCATGCTGCTCAAAAAGGTATACCCCACCAGGAAAGGCTGGACCAACCACCTGGTGGCCTATGCCCCCGAATATGATCCGGAAGGACAGTCGCCCGTGCTGCAGGCACAGAACCGGCAGTATTACCGTGACCGGCTGCTGCCCATTCCCGGAGCCCTGGAGGAAGTGCACCGCATTGGAAAACGCCTGGAAGGCGACGTTTTCACCGGAAGTGAAGCCACGGAAAAACATTTCAAGGAGCATGCCGGGAAATACGAACTGATCCACCTGGCCATGCACACCATCATTGACGACACCGATCCCATGTTCTCGAAGCTGGCCTTCACCGACAAACCCGGAAATGAAGAAGACGGGCTGCTGAACACCTTCGAGATATACAACCTCAGGCTCAATGCCCGGTTGACCACCCTCAGCTCGTGCAACAGCGGAATTGGTGAGCTGCACGAGGGAGAAGGCATGATCAGCCTGTCCAGGGGGTTTATGTACGCCGGCTGCCCCAGCCTGGTTCTTTCCCTGTGGGAAGTGGAAGACCTGGCCAGCGCCAACCTGATGGAATATTTTTACATGGGGCTGAAGCGGGGGCTGTCAAAAGCCCGGGCCCTGCAATACGCCAAGCTGCGTTACCTGAGAGAATCCGATATGCTCCATTCGCACCCTTACTTCTGGTCGGGATATGTGGTTACGGGCAATCATGGCCCGGTTTATTACAGCAGGCGGTGGATGGCCGCTGCAGGGTTGCTGATCGCTTCGGTCATCCTCTTTGCCCTGTGCAGGCGCCGTTTCAATCATCGTCAAAAGCCGGATCGTTTTTGATCATCTCTATCAGTTTTTCCTTACATTTGAATTTCCTTTTGCGCGCATAGTTTTCGCTTTTGTACCCCATTCTCCGTGCAATCTCAGCCAGAGGCACCTTACTGTAGAACCACTGCAGTATTTTTCGGCAATCTTCCGCCAGGCGGATAAAATATTTCTGATAGAGGCTGTAACGGGACCTCTCCTCTGCCTCAACGGCTATATTTTCCGCCAGGCTTTCTTCATCGGTCACTTCGGCAGATACGACCGGGCTCCGCCTTCTTCTTCTCAGCTCTTTCAGCCACAACATTTTAGCGGTGCCGATCAGATAATTCCTGAAGCTGGTTGAAATTTGCAGGGTACC
>DSCJ01000054.1 GCA_011049175.1 Bacteroidota bacterium
AAGATTTTGACCAGAGCGGATTGCAGGAAGGACAGAGGCGGGTGATCATCAGCCTGAGGGCGACGGGGGAAGGACATATTTCTTCCCTGATTTTCCGCAGGGCCATTTTGAACGAAAAGAATGAGGTGATCATGCAGAAGGCGGGTGACCAGATCGGGGAAGCAGAACTCATCAAAAGCCATCTGTACGATAAGGAGGATTTTGTCAGCAAGCTGAAAGATATGCAGATTGCTCGCGAACACTATGAAATGGTGCTGGAGCAGCTTCCGGGCGAATTCAATTACGATCAGATCAGGGAAGCCGTGAAAGTGGCCAAGGATGTGAACGGCCATCGCCTGATGGAACAACAGAAGGCGCTGGATGAGATCTTCTGGCTGGCCGATTCCCATACCGAAATTCATTTTTCGTATGATACCGATCTTTCCGAGCGGGTGATCTTTCCCATTTCCAAATTTGAAAAGAACGGGATTGAAGATGCCCGTTTTGTAAAATTCAGGAACGATAACGGCGATTTTATCTATTACGGAATTTACACTGCCTACGACGGATACACCATCCTTCCCAAGATGATCGAGACAAAGGATTTTTATACCTTCCGGATTTTCCCTCTTCACGGCAGGTATGCCATTGACAAGAACATGGCCCTGTTCCCAAGGAAGATCAACGGGAAATATGCCATGATCAGCCGGGTGGACGGGGTGAACAATTACATCATGTTCTCCGATAACCTGCATAAGTGGAGTGAGGCGATCCTTCTGGCAGAACCGGTATATAACTGGGAACTGGTGCAGATAGGGAACGGAGGTTCACCAATCGAGACCGAAAAAGGATGGCTGCTGATCACACACGGGGTAGGACCGGTAAGAAAATACTGCCTGGGGGCCTGCCTGCTCGACCGCGACGACCCCACCCGGGTAATCGGTCGCCTGAAAGAGCCTTTGCTGCTGCCCAGCGAAGACGAGCGGGCAGGATATGTGCCCAATGTGGTGTATACCTGCGGCGCCTTCATCCACAACAGCCAACTGATCATTCCCTATGCCATGAGCGATTACGCCACCTCCTTCGCCGGGGTGGATATGGAACTTCTGCTCAGGGAACTGCTGAATCATAAATAACCGGGAGGTACCGGTTAAGAAGTTTTCCTGACAATCCTGTATTGGTTAGGCTCCTGAACGTATTTCCTTTCTCATGAAGGATGTATACGAAAGGATGAAGCACAGGGCCGTAATGGCGACCAGTCCGGTGATCTGGGGCCAGATGACCAGCAGGCTCTGCCCCAGGGGCAAGGGACCGGGAATGGCTCCGTGTAACTGTTCGATGGTCAGGGGCCCCAGGCTCCTGACCGAGGGTGTCAGCATGGTAGAGACGGCTTCGTTGTATAGTTCATTGGGCATGACCTGTACCAGAAGGAATTTCAGTTTTTCATACAGGGTTACCGCCCTTTCGGATGCAAACGGTGAGGGCTGAAGGGCTCTGGTAATGATGTTCAGGATGAGCGGATAGAAAACAACGAAAAAAAGCCAGACGGCAATACCCGCCAGGGCCGAAGTGGCAGGCTGTTTGAACCTTATGGAGAAGAAAACCGACAGGTTGAGCCAGAAGGAAACGTAAATAATGCTGATCAGGGTGAACAGCATGATCCGCATGAATTCCCCCGCTGTAGGCGGTGTTCCCAGTGCGATCAGTCCGGAACCGATGACCAGAAAGCTGAGGGCGAACAGCAGGGCCCCTATCACCAGCAGGGCGCCGGTGAATTTGGTATTGATCACATAATCGCGGGGTACGGGTTGTGCCAGTATACGGCTGAGTGTGCCACGGTTCTGTTCCGAGTTGACCGAATCAAAACCCATGCTGATGCCCAGCAGAGGGCCCAGGAAGGCAATGAACAGGAAGAAAGAGGGCAGGGTGCCGTCGGAAACGGTAAACAGCTTCAGAAAGAAAAAGGCGTTTTCTGCATCACCCGCATCGGCTTTCTGAAGACCTGTGAGGGCGGTGTACATTGATCCGATGCAGGTCAGGAAAATGATCCCGATCAGAATGAGGAAACGCCAGCTGGTGATATGGTCGGCCATTTCCTTCTGTACCATTACCCTGAATGGATGGGCAGCCCTTGTTCCCTCCCGATTCTTCTTTTTCAGGGATAAGAGCTGCACAAGGTTTGAAAAAGCAGAACCTGCCTGATGTACTGTTTTACTCATCGGTATCTCCTCCTTCAAAATATCGGTAGTAAATTTCATTCAGTCCGTATTCCCTTTTTTTCAGGTAATTCAATCCGGCGCCGGTTTGCACAATAATCCGGGCAATTTCGGGGGTTATATCTCCGGTGCATTCGATCTGCAGCATGTGATCGGTGTCTGTTACATTGACTACTCCCTGGAGTTTCCGGAGCTCCCCGGCCACCTTTTTAACGGAGACCTTTTTCGTTGACGGGGATTGATCACCTGGATATTCACTGATCCCTGCCTCCACGGTATAGGCGGTTTTTGAAAAGAGCTGTTCGGCCAGCGAATTGATGTTTCCTTCGGCCAGCAGCCTGCCTTTTACGAATATGCCAACCCGGTCGCATACCTGTTGTACCTGGTGCAGGTGATGGGAAGAGAAGATCACGGTAATTCCCTCTTTTTTACTGAGATGGACAATCAGATCAAGAAATTCCCTGATACCGGCCGGGTCAATGCCCAGGGTGGGCTCGTCGAGAATAATAATCCTGGGCTGCTTGATCAGCACATCGGCCAGGCCCAGCCTTTGCCTCATGCCGCGGGAATATTTCCCTGCCTTTTTATCCGCTTCGTTTCCCAGCCCTACCTTTACCAGCATTTGCCGGGACTTTTCCAGGGCTTCTTTCCGGGGCATGCCGTTCAGCCCGGCTGTATAGGCCAGGTTTTCCAGCCCTGTCATGTTATCGTAAAAACCGACATCTTCGGGCAGGTATCCCACGATTTTTTTGACTTCTACCGGCCGGGTGACCGGATCGATACCGCAAACCCGCACCTTGCCCTCATCGGGTTCCGTGAGGCCCATGAGCATGAGTATGGTGGTGGATTTGCCGGCCCCGTTGGGTCCCAGCAACCCGAATATCTCGCCTTCGTCAATTGACAGGTGCAGATGGTCTACCGCAACAAACGATCCGTATCTTTTGGTCAGACCGGATATTTCGATAACCCTCGGCATGGTTTACCTCCTTCCGTATTTGCGGAAAAGATAGTAAATAACGGCAATGACCGCCAGAATGATGAGTATTCCCAGCCATCCCCACAGCAGCGGTGTTTTCACCGACATTCTGAACGATGCCTTTGAGGAAGTTTCCGGGGTTTGTGCACTGAGGGTGACCACATAATCACCCGGTATGGCTTTATCATAAGCCCGGATGCTGGCTTTTACCGTGAAGTTTTCACCGGCTTCCAGATGCGGGATGGTATCGGGATCAAAGCTTACCTCCCAGTGTACGGGTTTTGAAGCACTGAACCGGATATTGTCCAGCGGACTTGATCCGGTGTTTTTAAGAAGCAGTTCCACGGTTTTTTCCTTGCCGGCCGTGATGCTTGAACTCAGCAGACCACTGGGGGTGGTCAGTTCCATTTCATACTTTCCGGTGATCACCACTTCCAGCTCCAGCTCGGCCGAGGTGGCATTGTTCACTGCCAGCAGGGGTATTTTGTATGTTCCCGCCTTAACATTGTAAGGGGGTTTTACCTCCACCGTGATATTGGTGGTTGCGTTCGGCTCAATTTCTACGGCCGTGGCCTGTTTGTAATTGGGTTTGAAAATGACCTCCCATCCCCGGGGCGGATTGGCCTGCAGGGAATACAGCTGTTTTTCTCCGGTATGGTTTTTCAGCTGCGTGGAGAAGGTAAAACCCGAAGTGGCATGTCCCTGCATATTGGCCTGCTGGCAGGTAAACTCCGACTTGTAAGTTCCCTGTTCCGAAACATGCACCACCAGGGGAAGCACCCCGTACCCCCGGGCTACCACCTGGAAGGCATAATTGCCTTTATTCACTTTCATGGGAACATTGATGGTAAGGGTCATGTTTTTTGATTCGCCCGGCAGGACAGAGATCTGCTGGATATTCCAGCCTCCCGACATCAGGTTGTGATCCCATCCGGAAGGCAACCCGCTTACATACACGGGCACATTGGCCAGGTTGTTCCCGTTATTCTTCACATCAATGGAATAATCGACGGTTTGCCCCGGGGGGACGGAAATTTTCGTATAGGGAGTATACAATACAATATTTCCGTCTGCCAGGGCAGGAACATGTCCTGTGAAAAGAACGGTCAGCGGGATCAGTAGTTTTACGGAAAAATATTTGCGCATTGCCATAATAAAAACCCTCCAGTTATTTTTATCATAAAACAAACCGGAATGCAAAGATAAAATCTGAACGATATTTTCAAATATGCATGAACTGTACAAAGCCGGTGACCTGGTATGCTATATCAACAAAAATCATTGAGAATTAATTGATTGTATCAAATGTTAAAAAATCACTGTTATCCGACTAAATTCTAAAGTCGGTATTTTTTCTTTTGTAATGCCCATAAACAGGGCATTGGTTTTTCATTTTTCAAATTGACCTCCCCC
>DSCJ01000102.1 GCA_011049175.1 Bacteroidota bacterium
AATATTCCGGTATTTTCACGTATTTCATCAAAAGGCCCGGCCTCTGAGGGTTTTATGAGAAAAACAAGGCGGGGAAAAAGTGGGAAGGCCTGCGCAGCGATCCTGTCTGAGTCCCTGACAGGCGAAGCTCTGTCAGGGACGAGTTTGGATCGCGGCAGGCCTTCCCCCGCCGTAGTTTTTCCATAAAAGCATCAGCAGCCGAAGGGTTTTTTGCATGCTTTTTTGCCCTCAAAAAAGCATGTCGCTCCGTTTCGGGAACGGAGCGAAACAGTGGCCGGCGGGAGGAATAAATCCAGTTTCTACAAACAATCCACTCCTAACCGGCCCGATAAACCGGTTGATTCTTCTCTACTAAAAACAGGCATCTTCTGCGGAGCAAAATTCCGGTATTTCAACATATTTCTTCAAAACGACCGGCCTCAGAGGGTTTTATGAGAAAAACAAGGCGGGGGAAGAAGTGGGAAGGCTTGTGCAGCGATCCTGTCTGAGTCCCTGACAGGCAAAGCGCTGTCAGGGGCGAGTTTGGATCGCGGCAGGCCTTCCCCCGCTAATAAAGACTTGAGAATTTGAAGACATTGCAATAATTCCGGCTTGAGTTCAGAAATATTGTGCAACATTTCGTCCGTTGCCCTGTGAAAATAGGATCCCTCATGAAAACAGAAAAGGAAATAGCATGCGGGGTCTGTAAAATTATTATTAACTTGTTAGCCATTGATGGCGCGGTATGGTATGTGAGTAAGTATGGGTATCATTCAAATGTTCATTTTTTAAGGCTATGAAAAAGACTTTCGCTTTTCCGTTCATGTTCTTTTTATGCCTGTTAACGGGAACAGCTCAGGAACCTTTGTTTCTCAAAGGGGACAAGGTGGTGCAATTCAGTATCGGAATGGGAAGCGCCCTGTATACCGGGATGAATTACAAAACCCCGGTGCCTCCCCTGTCTCTTTTTCTTGAATACGGAATGGCGGATGAAGTGATTGACAATGGCTCGGCAGGCCTGGGTCCGTATGTTGGATATGCAGCCTATAAATGGGACCTGATTGATTTTGGCTGGAAGTATTCCAATGTGATCCTGGGCGCCAGGGGGAATTTTCATTATCCCCTGATCTACGACCTGGATACCTACACCGGTGTCATTATGGGGTACAATCTCACTACCGTGCAGGAATTCGGTAGTGTGCTGCCGGGTTATGAAGCTGAGGCAGATGCCGGCGGGTTTGTATGGTCGTGGTTTGTGGGGGGGCGGTATTACATTATGGAAAACCTTTCAATCACGGCCGAACTGGGGTACGGAATATCATACATCAATGTGGGTGTGGCCTGGAAACTGTAAACCATTCTGAAACGGGCCGTCAGGCGTTCCAGCCGGCTATTCCGCCAGGTATTTCAGGCTCAGCGTGTCATACAGAAGCATTTGCCCGGTAATTTCTCCGTTCCTGTCGAACAATCCTCCTCCCCGGAAACCGATGGGCTCCCAGGCACAGGTCCCGTTGCCAAGGCCCCGGGGAAGGGAGAAGACGATTTCGTGGATTTCCCTGGCAAAAGATCCGTATTCCACCACATTGAGGGGTTTATTGTATCGCTCAGCCAGCCTGTTTAGATTATACTTCAGATCGTCCAGGGTACCATGCCACCGGGGGTAATAGGATATACCCATCACGTCGAATTCAACACCCCGTGCCATCATGTTGTCGAACCAGAATACTGCTTCCTCGTGTTGACCGCCCAGGGCCACATGCATCATCACCGGCACGCCGGGGAACACTTCCCGTACACCTTCTGTTCCGGCTATCAGAAGTCCGGCCAGTTGATCCGGGTGGCTGATGTGCCCGTCGGGCCACAGGATGCCGTGGTTAATTTCATTTCCCACCTGGACCATACCCGGGGGAGTTCCCTGTTCTTTCAGCGCATCCAGCACCCGGACGGTATACTGTTTCACAGTATCTTTCAGTGCAGGGAAGTCCAGGTCTTTCCATGCCAGTGGCTTGTTCTGCCGCTGCGGGTCGGCCCAGTAATCGCTGTAATGAAAGTTCAGCAGCAATTCCATGCCCGCTTCCCTGATTCGCCTGGCCATGTGCAGGGTCTGTTCCAGCCCGCAAAAACCTTCTTTTGAATAACCTCCTTCCGCTTCGGGATGGACAAAGATCCGGAGACGGATAAAATTGAATCCGTGACCGGCCATGATCTGCAGGGGGTCTTTTTGTTCACCGTCCTCATAGAACTTCCGCCCACGGGCTTCTAACTGGGGAAGGAAGGATACGTCGGCGCCGATCATCCTGCCGGGATTTATTCCGCTTTTTCTCAGTTGTTGGCGGGTGGGTGTCCGGTATTCAAAACCGGCCGGCAGGGTATGTATCTCGTGCGAACCGGGCCACAAACCACCCACCCGGGCTTCCACCTGGATTTTTCCGGGTGTTGTGCCGGCCACCAGATGAACATGGCACAGGCCGTTTTCCGGAAGCTGCACATAATGTTCCATACCGGCCGTATCGGTTGCCAGGGGCAGGCTCTGACCTTCGGTTCCGGTAAGAATGGCATCCCCGCCGACATAAAACCGGATGGTGTCGGCGGCCGAACGGATTTCCCGTCCGGCGCTGTCGGTCACCGCTACCCGCAGGAGGGTGTGGTCTTCTCCGTCGGCCATAAGGGTGGTGCGGTAGGCCGTGAACATGACGGAGACGGCTTTTCCTGTATCTGTCTGGCTCACTGAAGCAAATTCGGTTCCTGCACCGGCCGGACTTTCCGGGGAACGGCAGGAAAAGAGGATTGCCGGCAGGAGCATGGAAAGGGGAAGAAGGCTTTTCATTTTTTTGTTTGTTGGTAAATGAATCATCAGGGGTTTTGATGTAAAATTATGGATTTTGCCCGAACAATCCGCCATGGTATGTTTGGAATCTACCGGCAGGCCTTCCCCCGCCGTAGTTTTTCTATAAAAGCATCAGTAGCCGAAGGGTTTTTTGCATGCTTTTTTGCCCCACAAAAAAGCATGTCGCTCCGTTTCGGAAACGGAGCGAAACAGCGGCCGGCGGGATGAATATATCAAAAAAAAGCAAGGTGATTATTTCATTAATCTCCTCAGCTCCATCACTCATCACCCAATCCCGCCATTCCGTTCATCCCGTCCCCGGCCAGGAAAAAAAATCCAGGGACAGGACGAAAAAATTATGCCCGTGCCTGCACATCCCGTAAACCTGCAACGGGCCCACTCAGGACGACAATCCAAAGAAGGCTGTATGTGTGATCCCGTCGGTTGCGTTACAGCCACACACCAACGGAACATTATCACAAATAGCATAAAATATACGAACCAGAAATTCGTATATTTGTAAAAAAGCCAACAAATGACTCAGAATCAGAATATGAATAACATAATTATTTCGACTCTCAAGGAATTTCACCCTGAGAGAATAGGTATATTCGGATCTTATGCCAGAGAAGAGAATACACATGAAAGCGACCTCGATATACTTGTCAGATTCAAAGATGGCATTACTCTTCTGCAACTGATAGATCTGGAAAATCAATTATCAGAAAAACTGGGAGTTAAGGTTGATCTGGTTACCGAAGGGGCACTAACAAATAAAAAGCTCAGGAAGTATATTCAAAAAGACCTGAAAATAATCTTCGGTTAATGAAAGATGACTCACTCTATATTGACCATATCCTCCAGTCTATTAATAACATAATTGAGTACACTAAAGACCTTTCAAAGCAAGACTTTTCCAGGAACAAAATGGTGCAGGATGCCGTAATCAGAAATTTCGAAATTATTGGTGAAGCAACCAAAAAAGTTTCTGACGACTACAAACAGGTACACTTTGAAGTACCATGGAAAGCTATGTCAGGAATGCGGGATAAACTAATTCATGATTATATCGGAGTTGATACTGCTGTTATCTGGAAGACAATAAAGGAAGATCTTTTAGACCTGAAAAAGAAACTCGAAGACAAATAAGGCTACTTGTAATAATCGTATAAACGGTTCTGCCAGCCATACCAAACGGAGTACGCCCCTCTCCTTCCACCAAACGTTACACAGCCGGCCCACCGGTTTAATTTGTACGGATTAATCCATTGTTCTGCAAAAAGCATGTCGCTCCGTTTTGGGAACGGAGCGAAACAGTGGCCGGCGGGATGGATAAATCAATATTCTTCAAACATTCCCCTGCTAACCGACTCGATAAACCGGTTGATTCTTCTCTTCTAAAAACAGACAGCCTTTACCAAGCAATGTTCCGGTATTTTCACGAATTTCATCAAAAGGGCCGGCCTCTGAGGGTTTTATGAGAAAAACAAGGCGGGGGAAGAAGTGGGAAGGCCTGTGCAGCGATCCTGTCTGAGTCCCTGACAGGCGAAGCCCTGTCAGGGACGAGTTTGGATCGCGGCAG
>DSCJ01000105.1 GCA_011049175.1 Bacteroidota bacterium
CTGGTGCTTCTGACCGATATGACCCTGTATGCCGATGCCCTGGCCATTGTTTCAAACCGGATGGACCAGATTCCCAGTAAAGACAGTATGCCCGGATCGCTGTACAGCGACCTGGCCAGGATCTATGAGAAAGCCGTGCAGTTCCCCGACGGAGGATCAATCACCATAATCGCCGTAACCACCCTTTCCGGGGGCGATATTACTCATGCCATTCCCGACAATACCGGGTACATCACCGAAGGGCAGCTTTACCTGCGGCGCGATACCGATATCGGGAAAGTGATCATCGATCCATTCCGTTCTCTCTCCCGGCTGAAACAGCTGGTGATAGGAAAGCAAACACGGGAAGACCATCCCCAGGTGATGAATGCCGCCGTGCGCCTGTATGCCGATGCTGCCAATGCCCGCATCAAGCAGGAGAACGGTTTTGACCTTACCGAATATGATAAGCGAACACTTCAGTTTGCTGAAGAATATGCCGAAAAGCTTCTGGCCATTGATGTGAACCTGGAAGTGGACGATATGCTGAATACGGCATGGGAACTTTTCTCGCGGCATTTCACAAAACCCGAAGTGCGGATCAAGAACGAGCTGGTGGAAAAATACTGGAAAGAGGCGGAAAGTGAATAACAGCATGCGGTATGGCCATAAAATTTCAATATAACAAAACATCGTTGCAGCAGTTGAATAAACAACTGCAGATCAGGCAGCGGGCTTTGCCCACCCTGAAGAACAAGGAGTCGGCTCTGCGGGCTGAGGTAAAAAAAGCGAAAGATGAGGCTGGCCGGCTGAATAAAAAATATGAAGAAGCCCTGGGAAAGTACAGGGAGGGAATGCACCTGTGGACCGAGTTCCCCGACGAACTGGTGAAGGTTAGCAACGTGACCATGACATACCGGAAAATTGCGGGGGTGAGCACCCCGGAACTTGACCAGGTTGAATTTGAGGTGAGTTCCTTTCTGGTGTTCAATCAGCCGAAATGGTTCTCAGAAGGGATCAGTATTTTAAAGGAACTGGCATCGCTGCTGATCGAAAGGGAGGTTTTTCTTGAGAAAATGGAACTGCTCGACTACGCCAGACGAAAAACCACCCAGAAGGTCAATTTGTACGAGAAAGTACAGATCCCGGGATATGAGGAAGCCATCAGAAAGATCAAGCGCTTCCTGGAAGATGAGGAGAATCTTTCCAAATCGGCGCAGAAAATTGTCAAGAGCAGGCAGCAAAAACAGAAGGAGGCCGTATGATTGCACCGATGATAAAATACACGTTTCTGGTGTACCACCGGGAATATGAATCTTTTCTGCAGGCTCTGAGGAATGCGGGAGTGGTGCATATTATCGGGCGGGAACGCGGAAGCGAAGAGGAAGATGAGAGCATCCGCAACCTGTTCCGCCGCCGGGAAACCTGCATACAGGCACTGAAATTCCTTCCCAAAGATATCGAAGAGAAGAAAGTGGCGGAAGAAACCGATCCGGAAAAGGTAGTGGAACGCATTGAAACCATCCGGAAGGACCTGGAAGAAAATGAACAGCGCCTGCAGGAACTGGTAAAAAATATCCGTACTCTGGAACCATGGGGAGATTTTACAGGCGAAGATCTGGAAAAGGTACGTGCCGCCGGTTATGAAATATCTTTTTATTCCTGTCCGGTAAAACGCTTCCAGGACGAATGGGCGGAAAAATGGTCTGTACAGATCATTCACCGGGAAAGAGGCCACCTGTACTTCGTGGTGATCCATCATCCCGAAGAAACGGTGGAACTGGAAGCCGATCCTGTCAGGCTGCCCAAAGAATCGCTCTCATCGCTTGTGGAGGAGAGAGACCGGCTGAAAAAGGAAAATGCCGGATTGCATGCCGAGATGAAAAAAAATACCGGCCATTGGAAAGCGATACTGAACCGGTACCTGAAAGAGCTGGAAAATGAGATCGGCATGTTCAGGGCAAAAAACAGTGCGGGCGAACAGGCCGACGGAAAATTGAGAATACTGGAGGGCTGGGTTCCCGCCGGAAAGGAAGAAGGACTGAAGACCATGCTGGAGGATTCGGGTGTTTATTACATTGCCTCTCCGGCCGGCGAAGATGAAGAAGCGCCCGTGGAACTCGAAAATAACTGGTTCAGCCGCCTTTTTGAACCCATCTCCAAATTGTTCGATCTGCCCAAATACAGGGAACTTGACCTTACCCCTTTCTTTGCCCCTTTCTTTGTGATGTTTTTTGGTTTCTGCCTGGGCGACGCCGGGTACGGATTGCTTTTTATCCTGGCCGGATTCCTGTTGAAGAAGAAAGTGCAGCCAAATCTCCGGCCCATTCTTACGCTGGGTCAGTTCCTGGGCCTGGGAACCGTGATCTTCGGGGCCCTTTCGGGAACCTTTTTCGGGATCAATCTCATTGATACCGGATATACCATTACGGCCAGTACCCTCGAAATGCTGAAGGCTGAAGGACTGCCTGCCGCTTTGATAGAAAATCTCGGGAGCCTTATGGGCGAACATTTCGAAACCCGCAGGAATTTTCTGGATGCCGCCATTCAGGCTGCCGGCGCCGATGCCGTGCAAAGCCATCGCATGCTGCTCCTGAAACATACCGCTGCCGATGTTTCCCTGCTGAGTTCGTTCCGGCATCTGATGCAGGAACCGATCAACATGTTCTACCTTTCCATGATCCTGGGTGCCGTCCAGATCCTGTTCGGCATGGTGGTGAAAATATTTAATATTACCAAACAGAAAGGGTTTGCCTACAGCTTATCCACCGTGGGATGGGTAGTGCTGGCTCTCACCCTCCTGGTTTTCAGGGGAGGGGAAATGGCAGGATGGTTTACCATGAACGGACTGAAGTATGTGTATTACGCTTTGCTGGGTGTTGCGGGTGTACTGATCTTTCTGCTGAACGACCCGAAGAAAAATCCGTTCATGAGGATCGGTAGCGGTATATGGGAAACCTATAACATCCTGACCGGTGTGTTCGGCGACCTGCTGTCGTACATCAGGCTCTTTGCCCTGGGAATTTCGTCGGCCATCCTGGGCTTCGTGTTTAACGACATGGCTTCCCAGTTCCTTTCCACTCCATGGATTGGCTGGTTACCTTTTCTGCTTTTGCTGGTGTTCGGGCACTCCATTAACCTTTTTATGGCCGCCCTGGGAGGATTTATCCATCCCATGCGCCTGACCTTTGTCGAATTCTATAAAAATGCCGGGTTCCGTGGTGGTGGCAAACCCTACCAACCCTTTGCCTTAACGAAATACAATAAACAATAAAAACGAAGAGAAACAATGGAAACTACAGAAATGATGAATGCAGGTAATTTGCCGGTTATTCTGGCTTATACCGGACTGGCACTCATGTTGGTACTGTCGGGGATAGGAAGCGCGATCGGTGTGTCGATGGGCGGAAATGCCACCGTAGGAGCCCTGAAAAAGAATCCCGATGCCTTCGGTAGCTATATGCTGTTGAGCGCTCTTCCCGGAACGCAGGGACTGTACGGATTTGCCGGATTTTTCGTGATCAACAGCCAGGGTGTTATCCAGGAAGGGATGAGTATGCTTCAGGGAGTGGCTATTCTGGCCGCAGGCGTTGCCCTGGGATTTGTAGCTCTTTTCTCGGCCATCAAACAGGGAGGGGTTACTTCCAACGGGATTGCCGCCATCGGATCGGGAAACGATGTGTTTGGAAATACCATGATCCTGGCCGTATTCCCCGAGCTGTATGCTATTATTGCCTTCGCCGCTACCTTCCTGATCAGCGCTTCCATCTGATCAAAGGGCGGTTTGAACGGCCTGACCATACTTTTACCTGGCATGCACGGTGATCTTCCGCATTCCGGAAGAAATACCGGGGTTGTTTGTTCGGGTCCCTTTTCATTGAAACGTAATTTTTCAGTCCATTCCTCCGAAATTCATGGAAAGTCTCTGAGTACTGTGTGTATTCTTTGGCTCTCTGCGTGAGACAGAATTGGCAGGTTGAATGATTTACTCTGAGAACGGCATGAAGCGCAGAGGACGCGAAGGATTGATAATTCCTTACCCGCGGGAACCGAACAAGCAGTCTGCCGCTATGCGGCTCTGGGGGGTGTCATGGAGTGATCGGGTGATGGTACAATGGAGATGAGGAGTGGGTGATTTGAAGTAATCGGGTAATTGAGAAATGGAGTAATGGAGTGTTCGGGTGTCGTGAAAGGTTTGAAGCCAGGCGGCTCAGATGCTCTGAGAATCAGGGACTCAGAGGCCGGTCCTTTTGATGAAATACTCGGAAAACCTGGAGCAGAATATAAGGATGAAATATTTTTTATTTCGTCCCGTGGGGTTGACAATATATTTTTTTAGGCTTAACGAATAGTTTA
>DSCJ01000041.1 GCA_011049175.1 Bacteroidota bacterium
TGGCCCTATTTACTAAAGATATGGGGGGAGGTCAATTTGAAAAATGAAAAACCAATGCCCTGTTTATGGGCATTACAAAAGAAAAAATACCGACTTTAGAATTTAGTCGGATAACAGTGAAAAAGTTTGAAATTTTGATATGACAAATGATTATACGAAATTTTTCAAAATTAGTTTATTCCAACAAAAATTATTCGCACATTAATGCATCTGCCGTACAGAAACTAATGATATAACAACCGGCTCCGGGTTGGTGCTAACCCGAACAGGCCTCTGTTTTACCTAAATACGTTTACAACCTGTAGACGAAGAGAAGGGAAAAAAGGTTGGATTGCATTTGAAATTTTGTTCTCTGAAGCTGTTTTACTTATGAAAAATCAAATATCATTGCAGAGAATATATTAACGATTTTTTTGAACAATGATGGTTAAATTGTTTATTTTATTCAACTTTTTATGCATTTTGCAAAGTAAAATATCTTTCTTCTAAACACCGAAAATGCAGGACAATACCACTGAGCGGAAACACGGTTTTGGAACGGCCCCGGTATTTTTCACAGCCATCTCCACCATTCTCGGAGCCATCCTTTTCCTGAGATTCGGCTATGCAGTAGGCACACTGGGATTCTATGGAGTAATGATCATTCTTCTGGTAGGTCACCTGGTTACCATTCCCACCGCACTGGCTCTTTCAGAGATTGCCACCAATGAGAAGGTGGAAGGTGGGGGTGAATATTTTATCATTTCACGTTCTTTCGGTCTGAATATCGGCGCCACCATCGGAATTGCCCTGTATCTGTCTCAGGCTATCAGCGTGGCATTTTATGTGATCGCATTCACCGAGGCATTTTCACCCCTGTTCAATTTGGTGGCCGAAAAATGGGGGTGGGATCTGCCCAGGCAGGTAATCAGCATTCCGGCCATGGCACTTCTGGCCCTGCTGGTACTGAAAAAAGGGGCTAATATGGGGGTAAAAACCCTGTATGTGGTCGTAGCCATCCTGTTTTCTTCCCTGGTTCTTTTCTTCCTGGGAAAAACCACGTATGCCGAAGCTTCTGCTTTTACTCCTTTACAGGGTGGTATTCGGAATATGGACCAGTTTTTCATTGTATTTGCGATTGTTTTTCCTGCCTTTACAGGCATGACAGCCGGAGTTGGTCTGTCGGGCGACCTGAAGAAACCCCGCAAATCCATCCCCCTGGGAACCATATCGGCCACAGTGATCGGACTGGTAGTTTATTTCTTTGTTACCTGGAAACTGGCTGGATCAGCTTCTCCGGCCGATCTGGTCAATGACCAGCTGGTCATGGCAAAAATTGCCCTGTACGGGAAAATTGCCATACCCATGGGACTGGCCGCTTCCACCATCTCCTCAGCCCTGGGAAGTATCATGGTGGCTCCCCGCACGCTGCAGGCTCTGGGCGTTGACCGCTCCTTCCCCAACCGCCGGCTGAACCTGTTTCTTGCCCGGGGGAAAGACGAAAACAACGAGCCTTTCAATGCAAGTATCATCACGGTAATTATTGCTTTTGTTTTTGTTGCCCTGGGATCGGTCAATGCGGTGGCAAAGATCATATCCATGTTCTTTATGGTTACTTACGGATCACTCTGCCTCATTTCCTTCCTGTATCACTTCGGATCCGACCCCTCCTACCGGCCTTCTTTTAAATCCCGGTGGTATCTTTCTTTTATCGGTTTTATCATGTGCTTCTATCTGATGTTCAAGATCAGCACAGCATATAGCCTTCTGGCCCTGGTGGTTATGACATTGATCTACACTTTTGTCCATTATTACCACAAAGACCGGCAGGGAATTGAAGCCATTTTTCAATCGTCCATTTTCCAGCTTTCAAGAAATCTTCAGGTTTATCTGCAAAAATCCAAGAAAATTGGCAGTTCTCAAAAATGGCGCCCTTCGGTAGTTTGTGTCTCCAGAAACACTTTTCAAAGAGACGATGCCCTGCAACTTGTAAACTGGATATCATACAAGTACGGCTTTGGAACGTACATTCATCTGATTGAAGGATATTATTCACGCAACACACATCTGGAATCAAAGGAAGTGTTAAAAAAACTGATCGAATCCTCCCACCGGACCCATCATAACGTATACCTAGATACGCTGATATCTCCCAGTTATACCTCTGCCATCGCCCAGGTAATCCAGTTGCCTTCCATTTCGGGTCTGGAAAACAATATGATCATCTTTGATTTTGACCGGGAAGATCCGAAAGATCTGAACCAGATCGTTGACAATTACAGCCTCGTGCGTTCCGGCTTCTTTGATATCTGCATTCTGGGATGTTCCAGAAAGAAAGTGGTACCCAGGAACGGTATTCATATCTGGTTGAAAACCACCGATTTTGAAAATTCCAGCCTGATGATCCTGATCAGTTACATCATTCTTCTTCATCCCGACTGGAAAAAGAGTCATATTAAAATCTTCAATATCAGTAAGCCCGATCAAATCAGCCTGGTCAGGAAAGAACTTGAAAACCTGGTACGGGAAGGAAGGTTGCCTATATCGGTCAGGAACATTGAAATAATCAAACAGGATGAAAATATCAGCCCCAAACAACTGATCATTGAAAAATCGGCCCAGGCGGGACTGACCATCATCGGTTTCCGTGGCGAACAGGTAAAGCATGATAAAGAAAAAGTTTTTTTAGGCTATAAGGGAATGGGGAATATTTTGTTTGTCAATGCACGCAATCATAAAGACATTTTATGAAACAATTGAAGTATACCGCAAACAGGGCTGTTTTCCCTTCACTTTGTCTGATCATTGCCATCCCTTTCATACTTGCAGAATGCCGGCATATCGATCCGGAAAACCCTGAACCCCATACATTGGTGGTTCTGTCACTTGACGGATTCCGCTGGGATTATACCGAACTGTACTCCACTCCGAACCTGGATGCACTGGCCGATAAGGGGACCCGTGCGGAATATCTCATACCGGCCTTCCCTTCAAAAACATTTCCGAATCATTATACCCTTGCTACCGGATTGTACCCTGACAACCACGGCCTGGTCAATAATAGTTTTCTGGATCCTTTTACAGGAAAATTATACAGCATCGGAGACAGAGAAGCCGTGGAAGACGGATACTTTTACGGTGGGGAACCCATCTGGAACACAGCAGAAAAGCAGGGTATCAGGACAGCCGTCTGTTTCTGGGTAGGTTCGGAAGCTGACATTCAGGGCAAGCGGCCTTCAATATGGAAATCCTATGACCATGAAATGCCTTTCGTCGACAGAATGGATACTGTAATGTCCTGGCTGCAACTGCCCCTGGAAAAACGACCGGGGCTTATCATGTGGTATCTTCACGAGCCGGATGCGGTGGGACACACTTACGGTCCGGAAAGCTTAGAAACCGGGAAAACGGTGGAATATCTCGATAGCCTGGTGGGGGTATTCATCCATCGAATGAAGGAACTTCCCCATTATGAAACGATCAATCTGATCATTCTTTCCGACCATGGCATGACAGAAATCAGCAACGGCCGGGTCATCTGGCTGAATGATCACATTCCTTCGCACTGGATAAAAACAGCCCGTGGAGGCAGTCCGGTAATCAACCTGCAGGCTGCCGAAGGATTTTACGATACCCTTCTGCATACTCTTGAAGCCATCCCCCATCTGGTTGTAGCTGCCAATCCCTCAGTACCGCCTTCCTGGCACTACGGGACCCATCCCCGATGCCTGGATTTTACCGTAACAGCCGATCCCGGGTGGAGCATAGGCTGGGAAAGAGGCAGATCGTTCGAAGGGGGCGCCCACGGATATGATCCGGCCACCTGCCCGGATATGAATGCCATCTTTTATGCCCGCGGCCCTTCATTCCGAAATGGGAAAACCATTCCTGCATTTGAAAACATCCATGTGTATGAGTTGATGTGTGGAGTTCTCGGAATCAGCCCATCTCCCAATGACGGAAATCTTGAAAATATCAGTATCATTACAGAAAAGAAATCACTGTTATCCGACTAAATTCTAAAGTCGGTATTTTTTCTTTTGTAATGCCCATAAACAGGGCATTGGTTTTTCATTTTTCAAATTGACCTCCCCCCATATCTTTAGTAAATAGGGCCA
>DSCJ01000116.1 GCA_011049175.1 Bacteroidota bacterium
AGCGATCAAATCAAAGAAAGCGAGAAGGTTAAATTATGGTTCTGGCTGTCATTAAGTGTTGTAAATGCACTTGCTGAATTGAAAAAATTAAAAATGGGCACACCATATATTAGTACATAGCCATATATCTACGTAGTTATCTACGTAGATAATAAAGAATAACAGTTAGTTATAAGTATTATTGATGAAAATTATATTGTCTGTAAATTCAAAAACCAATACGATGCATTTCAGATATCGTCACGGCAGGGAAATGGAAAAATAATAATTGGAGTATCGGAACAAGGGATTAACTTTGTAAAAGGAAATATCTCGAAAGAAGCGCATCATTATTCATGATCTCTGTATGAACCCATGTAACACATCTTCATATCCTGCTCTTTATACCGACCTGTACGAGCTGACCATGGCCGAAGGGTATTATTTTTCCGGCAAGTACGGTCAGGATGCCGTATTCGATTATTTTTTCCGGAGGAATCCTTATGAGGGTGGTTACACGGTGTTCTGCGGCCTGTCCGGCCTGCTGGAACAACTGGAAAATTTCCGGTTTCCTCCGGAGTCGCTCGAGTACCTTCTCAGCAAGGGTTTCCGGAAAGAATTCCTGGATTATCTGTCCGGATTCCGTTTTACGGGGAATGTATGGAGTGTGGAAGAAGGGGAAATCGTTTTCCCCAATGAGATGATTCTGAGGGTAGAAGGGAATATCCTGGAAACGCAGCTGATCGAAACCCTGGTTCTGAACATTCTGAATTTCGAATCGCTTATTGCCACCAAGGCCTCCCGTATAAGACGGGTAGCGGGTGATAGAATGGTCATGGATTTCGGTTTGAGAAGGGCTCAGGGAATGGCTGGATTGCAGGCAAGCCGGGCGGCTTATATCGGAGGGGTTGATTCCACTTCCAATGTCCTGGCCGGTTATCTGTATGGTATTCCGGTTAGCGGGACCCAGGCTCATTCATGGGTACAGAGTTTCGACAGTGAGTTGGAAGCATTCAGGGAATACGCACGGGTGCATCCCAACCGTGCCGTATTGCTGGTGGATACTTACGATACCCTGGCCAGCGGGATTCCAAATGCCCTGACGGTGGCTGCGGAAATGAAAAAGGATGGGAAGAAGCTTGCCGGGATCCGGCTCGACAGCGGCGACCTGGCTTATCTCAGCCGGAAAGCCAGGGAAATGCTTGACGGGGAAGGGTTTCCTGATGTGAAGATATTTGCATCGAACCAGCTGGATGAATATACCATTCAGAGCCTGAACCAGCAGGAGGCTCCCATCGACGGATTCGGTGTGGGCACCAAGCTGATAACCGGCAAGGAATCGGCTGCACTTGACGGGGTTTATAAACTGTCGTACCGGAACGGGGCTCCCTGGATGAAAATCTCTGAGAATCTCGAAAAGGTTACCCTGCCAGGTATCAAAAAACTCGTCCGCTGTTTTGATGAGGAGGGAAGGATGACCGCCGATGCCCTCACGCTGGAGCTGGAAGGAGAGGTGGAGGAAATTTTCCACCCGGTGCAGATAGGAAAGCATTGCAGGATTACTCAGTACGAGCAGAAATGTCTGCTGCATCCATTCATGCAAAATGGGAAAAGGGCAAAAAAATTTCCTCCCATTGAACAAATACGCGATGCTGTACGTATAAAACTGGGGAAACTCCCGGCCGAACACCAGCGGTTTGAAAATCCCCATATATACCGGGTAGGGATATCAGGGGAACTGATGAAGCTAAGGGATGAACTGGTGAAAAAATTGAATTCAACAAGGAAAATTCACTGAAATCATGAAAGCACTGCTCATTGTTGATGTACAAAACGATTTTTGTCCCGGCGGAGCATTGCCTGCCCCAGATGGTGACCAGGTAGTTCCTGTGATCAACCGGATCATGCCGTTATTCAACCTGGTAATCACTTCGCGCGACTGGCATCCGGCAAACAGCGTCCATTTCGAAAAATGGCCGTCCCATTGTGTGGCAAAAAGCAGGGGAGCCGATTACCATCCCGACCTGGACAGGTCGCAATTCGATCTGGAGTTGCTGAAAGGGACCCGTGACAGCGATGATGGCTATTCGGCCTTTGAGGCAACCAACATTCACCTGGGGGCTTTTTTGCGGCAGAAAAATGTGGATCAGTTATTTGTTACAGGATTGACTACGGAATACTGTGTGAAAAATACCGTACTCGATGCCTTGGATTACGGTTTTTCCACTTTTGTTGTGACCGATGCTGTGAAAGGGGTCAATGCCAGCCCGGGCGATCATGAAAAAGCCCTCAAAGAAATGGAGGAAGCGGGAGCCCATCTGATCCTCAGCTCCGAGATACCCGACGATACCTGTAACTAACCGGTCAGATCGCGGGATACTACCTGTCCGGGCAGCGTATCTACACGGGGCCATATTTTTGTTGCCGGATAAAAAGAATTGTGGATTCCCGTATGGACCTCATCCCCGATCATCACGCCCAGTTTCTTTCTTGCGGTATTGATTTTTGCTCCATTGAGGGATGTAATGATCGTTTTGCCGTCATGACGCAGGTTGGCACTGATGTTTCCTGCCCCTATATTTACATGGTTCCCGATGATGCTCTCGCCCAGATAGCTCAAATGAGAAATATGTGTGTTGTGGCCGATAACCGAATTTTTTATTTCCACCGCATTTCCCACGCGGCACCGGTTACCAATGCAGGTAGACCCGCGGATATAACTGTTCGGGCCCACCACACAATCGTTACCGATTATCACAGGCCCTTCGATATAAGTGCCCGTTTTGATCAGCGTTCCGGCGCCCACCCACACATTTCCCTTCAGGGTTACCCCCTGTTCTACCGTTCCCCTGATCCGCATTTTCTTATCGCGAAGCAGTATTTCATGAATAGCCAGAAGGTCCCATGCATACCTTACCGGTAAACAATGTCCTGAACAGATAATCCGCGCTTTGTGTTCCAGCATGTAATCGTGCAGAAAAGCCTGAAAAGGGCCTTTATGGGTAGTTAAGGAGCGCAGCAGCGAATGGGTAAAGAAAAATATTGATGGACGGATCCCACCCGGATAAATGATTTCATGTGGCTGGTCACCGTCAACATACAATACGTGCGTTTCATCACTTCCCGTGATTTTCGGATCGTATGTCAGCATACCCGGGGTATACGACATGAGGTTTTTCAGATCGTTGCGCGCAGGAATCAACTCCAGGGGTGCGAAGAGAAAGTGCCCTTTGATGTGAGGTCGTATAGCCAGCAGGGCATCGTACCAGTCCCAGGGCTGGTCCAGTTTCAGAAATTTGATGGGTTTTTTCTTGAAGGCAGATCCCATGACTTCTGTGATCTGTGAATCGTCATGACCCACGATCACGATCCATTCGGTGGAAAAAGGCGCCAGCTGATCCAGAACGTATTCAAGCAGGCTTCGGTTCAGAACAGGGACCAGTGCCCCGGGTTTGTTAACGGTGAAAGGATATAATGTCGGTGCATCACCGGCGGCAAAAAGAACCGTTTGTACCATCAGAGCAGCAAATGCAGGTTTATTAGTTATTCATGGAACTAATTTAATAGAATATCTCCAATTTTAACATGCAACTTCATAATTCTTTCCGGTTCAGGTACCCGTCAGCATCCGGGAGTTCATCATTTCTTAATCGATAAAAACATTCCATTGATAACAGAGGGAACAGGGTTTGATCAAAAGACTTTTTAATTTATTCAATGAATTATACCTGTGTTCACTTATTTCGCTTAAATTTGTTATAAGGACCAGCACGTTTTTTGTAAAGAAAATCACTGTTATCCGACTAAATTGTAAAGTCGGTATTTTTTCTTTTGTAATGCCCATAAACAGGGCATTGGTTTTTCATTTTTCAAATTGACCTCCCCCCATATCTTTAGTAAATAGGGCC
>DSCJ01000125.1 GCA_011049175.1 Bacteroidota bacterium
ATCAAATCAAAGAAAGCGAGAAGGTTAAATTATGGTTCTGGCTGTCATTAAGTGTTGTAAATGCACTTGCTGAATTGAAAAAATTAAAAATGGGCACACCATATATTAGTACATAGCCAGTTACCTACGTTGCTAACTACGTAGATTTATGGGCGCCTCTTAATATTCCATATCTCTGTCCGGTCCGGATGAAAAACAGGTTTTTTTCCATCGGCCCACAGAATCTCCGGCGCTTTTGAATCCATTTTTCCCCTGTTATGATGCCGGTTACAGGCCTTCATTCCATTTCTGCATTATTTCACCTACTTTTGCATTACTAACCACAAAACACGATATGTATGTTTGCAGGAATCGTTGAAGAAACCGCCCGGGTAGTGGAACTGGAAAAAGACAAAGGGAACCTCCATATTACGCTTACCTGCTCATTTGTAAAGGACCTGAAGATTGACCAGAGCATCTCGCACAACGGGGTATGCCTTACCGTGGTAAAAAAAGGGGATAACACCTATACGGTAACTGCCGTGAAGGAAACCCTGGAAAAATCCAATCTGGGACTGCTGCAAAAGGGCGATCCCGTGAATGTGGAACGCAGTCTCCGGATCGACAGCCTGCTTGACGGACACCTGGTGCAGGGGCACGTTGACCAGACCGCTGTGTGCACCGGAGTGCGGGAAGCCGAAGGAAGCTGGTATTACACGTTCGAATACGAACCTTCGCGGGAAGATTATATCACCGTGGAAAAAGGCTCCGTTTCGGTTAACGGGGTAAGCCTTACCGTAGTGAACTCGAAAGAAAGATCCTTTGAGGTAGCCATCATCCCTTACACCTGGGAAGTGACCAACTTCCACGCCATCAAAAAGGGAACTGTGGTAAACCTGGAGTTCGATATCATTGGAAAATACATCCACCGTATCCTGAAACAGCAACTCAATTCGCTGAAAAAGAAAATCTGAAAAGCAGGGAATGAAAAAGATCTCCTTCGAACGGCTTCCCTGGCTTGTGGCCCTGCTGGTCACAGCCATCACTGCACTGGGACTCATTCTGTACATGGCAGTCACCGGCATGAAGAACTGGTGGCTCCTGCCGGCCGACCTGCTGCTATCGTTCCTGCTCACGTACCTGGTCCTTCGCTGGTGGGTCAGAAGATTCGTGTACGAAAAACTCAACCCCATATATAAAACCATCCATAACATCAGCCTGCCCCGCAAGGATTTCTTCCACCGGTTTGAAGAGGAAGACATCATGGTCGAGGTGAAGGCCGGAGTAGTGGAGTGGGCAAGGGACAAGACACAGGAGATCAACCAGTTGAAGGAAATGGAAAAATACCGGAAAGAATTTCTGGGTAACGTATCGCATGAATTAAAAACCCCTATCTTCAATATTCAGGGTTATATTTTGACCCTGCTGGACGGGGGGCTGGACGATCCCGCCATTAACCGCATGTACCTGGAAAGAACGGAAAAAAGCATCAACCGGATGATCTCCATTGTGGAAGACCTGGAATCCATTGCCCGCCTGGAATCGGGTGAAATGAAGCTTCATTATGAAGCCTTCAATATCGTACAGCTCGTGGAGGAAGTGTTCGAAAACCAGGAAATGAGGGCCGAAAAACAGGGAACCAAACTGGTGGTGAAGAGTCCGGGTGACCGGCCGGTATTGGTCTATGCCGATAAGATGCGTATATTCGAGGCCATGAACAACCTGGTGGTCAATTCGATCAAATACGGGAAATCACAGGGGAAAACACTGGTACAGTGCATTCCCGAAAAAGACCGGGTGCGGGTGGATGTAACCGACAACGGGATCGGCATTCATGAAAAGGATATCCCCCGTATTTTTGAACGTTTTTACCGGGTTGACCGCAGCCGCTCGCGCGACATGGGGGGTACCGGGCTGGGCCTGTCCATCGTGAAACACATTATAGAGGCCCACCGGCAAACCCTGAGTGTTCAAAGCGTACCCGGCGAGGGAACCACCTTTACCTTTACCCTGCAAAAAGCATGACCCATACGCATCGGATACAACACCAACTCCCTTCTCCGGAAGGTATAATAAACCGGTACCGGGAAAAATCCCCGGCAAAAAAGACACTCTGGCTGATCCTCTGCCTGATCACCTTCCTTTCTTTTCCCGCTTTCCCGCAGGCGGTTTATCAGCATCCTTCCCATGAAGCGATCTACCGGTTCCTGAACGAAATGGCCGCTCTGCAGCTGATCGATCCGAACACAGCCGTCAAACCCTATTCCCGGCAACAGATCGCTTCTTTTCTTGACCGTGTTGATGCACACCGGGAAACCCTGAACCGGCGCCAGCAAAAAGAGCTGGATTTTTACCTGAGGGATTATCACAAGGAGCTTCTGCCGGGGCGTGATTTCCCCAAGCGGATCGACCTGCTGTACCGTAAAGATTCCCTGTTCACCCTTTCGGTCAATCCCATCGGCGGGTTCCGTTACTATTCAAACCGGAACGGACAGGCCTATCACCGCTGGAACGGAGCGGAAGCTTTTGCCTACGTTGGGGAACACTGGGGATTTTATGCCAGCCTGCGTGACAACCACGAGAGCGTTCAGCTTAACCACCCCGGATACCTTACCCGGCGCATGGGGGCTCCCTATAAATCGGGGAACGATTACAGCGAAATGCGCGGCGGCATAACCTACAGCTGGAAATGGGGAAGCCTGGGGCTGGTAAAAGACCACCTGCAGTGGGGCAACGGATACCACGGCACGAACATCCTGTCGGGTCGCACGCCCTCGTTCGCCATGATCAGGCTGCACCTGCAACCGGCCGACTGGTTCGAATTCCATTATTTTCACGGCTGGCTGGTATCGGAGGTGGTAGACAGCGCCCGCACCTGGACATACGTGAATGTTGACCGCACCTCGACCCGGGTGGCATACCGGGAAAAATACATGGCGGCCAACCTGTTCACGTTCAAGCCTGTAAAAAGGCTGCATGTATCGTTCGGGAACTCCATTGTATACAGCGACCTGGGCATGGAGCCTGCCTATCTCATTCCCTTGTTTTTCTTCAAGTCGGTTGACCACACACTGAACCACAGCATCGACAACCAGAATTCCCAGATGTTCTTTGATATCAGCTCGCGGCTGATCCGCCACCTGCACCTGTATTCTACGCTTTTCCTCGACGAGATTGCCCTCTCCCGCATGTTCGACCCCGCATCGCATTCCAATTTCTACAGCTGGAAAATCGGGGGTCGGCTTTCGGAATATCCTCTGGACAATGCCGGTATCACGCTTGAATATACCCGCACGAACCCGCTGGTATACAAGCATTATCTGCCAACGCTCACTTTCGAGAGCAACCGGTACAATCTGGGACATTACCTGCACGACAATGCCACCGAATTCTATGCCAGTGCGGATTGCAGGCCTTTCCGCGGGGTGTTCATGAAAGCCTCGTACCTGCATGCCCGTAAGGGTCCGGATTACTCCTCGTTGGGAGGGAGCCGGCTGGGGTTGCCGTTTATGGAAACGGTGGAATGGGAAAACAGGATCTTCACCCTGGAAGCTTCCTGGCAATTGATACACGACGGGTATGTTTTCTTTTCCTGGCAAAACAGCCGTATCAGCGGAGACCAGGAGAAATACACCCCGGCCTTTTTTCACGGACACACATCCACCCTCTCGGTGGGAGCAAATTTTGGATTCTGAGTTTGTTCTTTCTGCCCCCAAATCCCCTCCTTTGCAAGGAGGGGTGCCCCCCCGCCGCCGGCGGGGGAGGCGGGGTGGTTGGTTGGGAATCAACCCACTCCACATTTTCAGGATAGCTGGTGGGATTTCCAATCCCGGTTTTCCTTTTCTTTACTCCCTCCTTTGCAAGGAGGGGTGCCCC
>DSCJ01000132.1 GCA_011049175.1 Bacteroidota bacterium
GTACTCATGGACCATTTTATTGGGCTAATCCACCTTCGGAACCCGCTGCCTTCGGCAGGCTGCTTTTTATTCCTCCGGTCATACCGCTCGCAAGCGGCGCTATTCCCGTCGGAATAAAAAGAACCGCTCCATGGGAGCGGTATTCCTCGGTGGTTGTCCCGCCAGGGGGAGCTATTCGTACCTCGCTATGCTCGGTACTCATGGACCATTTTATTGGGCTAATCCACCTTCGGAACCCGCTGCCTTCGGCAGGCTGCTTTTTATTCCTCCGGTCATACCGCTCGCAAGTGGCGCTATTCCCGTCGGAATAAAAAGAACCGCTCCATGGGAGCGGTATTCCTCGGTGGTTGTCCCGCCAGGGCTCGAACCTGGACTCTTCGGAACCAAAATCCGACGTGTTGCCAGTTACACCACGGGACAATGCGGGCAGGGACCTGCAAAATTAACAAAAAAACATCAACTGCAAATGTTTATTCTCCGGCCGGCAGGTTTTTATGAATGAGAGAACGGAGGAAAGGACCCGGGGTCCGGACTGCCCAGGAACGGATACATCAGCCGGGACCTTTCTTCCGGTGCTGTCATTCGCTGAGGATCAGTTCTTCCTTCCCCATGATCCAGAATTTTCCAGGCATTTCCCACCTTCGCATGTCCCGGTCATTATCTACATAATAGTCCAGCATATCTTCCAGTCCTTCCTCTAAGTAGATGATGATTCCCTGGGGGATCATGAGTCGGATGTTCAGGTCCTGGGCCCTGAATTTTTCGCCCGGACCGGGAGTATAGTACGGATCCATTATCAGCCGGTTTTCCTTCAGTTCCCAGTGGTACTGAATTTTGTCGGCGTGGGCGGCGGCCTGTTCACGGGTGTAACCGCGGGCTTCCTGCCGGAGTTCCATAACGGTTTTCCCGTTGTTCGAAGGCCTGATATCCAGTTCGGGGCGGATGTACAGGGTGCGGTTGTTTACCACATAGGCCACATCGTCGTCATCGTCGAAGATCCAGATTTCGTTATCGTCAATGCCCATATCTGCCCGGGAACGCATGTGCAGATAGAGTGTATCGCCGGGCGGAACATCCAGTACCACATTTCGCACAATGCGGTTGTTAGTTCGGAAATGACGGGCCTCAATAGCGCCCAGGGCAACCAGGGTGATGGTGCTGATCAACCACAGGATGAAGGTGGTGAGTGCGAGTACACGGTCGCGGGTGCGGATACGGAATATCAGCTTGATGCCACCATAGATAAGGGCAACCAGGGGGATCCCCACGGTCAGGGCCAGGCAGGCCTGGATTACGGGCAGGTTGACCGGGTCAAAGAAAATTCCCAGGAACTGGGGCAGGGAAAAGGCCGGGAAGTCCCAACTCCGTACCGGGAACCAGGAGAAATGATGAAACAGCAGGGCAATTAGGGCAACCAGCATAACGATTCCTCCCACCAGGAAAGCAAACCCGATGAGTATGAGCATGGCTTTCAGCAGGGCCACGATCACCTGGCCCAGGCCGTGCATGAACTGGTTCAGTCCGTTGGTGGTTTGCCTGTAGGCGCGGCTTTGTGGGATGTTTTTCACCCCTTCCTTTACCCGGTCGTATTCTTCCCTCACGGTGCGTTCAATGTTGGTAACTGTTACCGCCTCTCCGCGCATTTCCAGTTTCTGGGCGGTGGTACGGGCTTTTGGGATAACAATCCAGAGGATGATATACACAAGCAGCCCGAAGCCATGAAGGATAAGCATGAGGGCAAAGGCCAGACGCAGCCATACGGGGTCGATCCCGAAATAGGCCCCCAGCCCGCCGCATACACCGCCCAGTACCGAATTATCGGGGTCGCGGTAGAGACGTCGCGGGCCGGCGTATACCCTTGTTTCGGGACCGGTTTCGTTTTCAGGTTCTGTGGCTTCAAAAATGTCTTCAGGTTCGCCCAGAATGCTGACCACTTCACGGATATCGTCCAGGGTGATGACCTGTTTCTGATCGCTGATCCTGGCCTGCAGCAATTCGGCAATCCGTGTTTCGATATCGTCAATGATCTCTTTTCCTTCCGCCTGTCCGGCAAAATGGGTGTTGATCTCCGTGAGATATTCACGAAGGCGTGCGTAGGCGTCTTCGTCGATATGGAAGATCACCCCGCTGATATTGATTTTGATAGTAGGTCTCATAACAGCTGGTTTTTTGGGGTTATTTCTTCCTTATGAATTGAACGGCTTCCACCAGTTCGTTCCAGGCGGTATCGAGCTCGTTCAGGAATTCCCTTCCCTTGTCGGTCAGTTCATAATATTTCCGTGGAGGGCCCTGTGTTGATTCTTCCCAGCGGTAACTAAGCAGTCCGGCATTTTTTTGCCGGGTCAGCAGGGGATACAAGGTGCCTTCCACTACGATCATCCGGGCTTCTTTCAATTCCCGGATGATATCGGAAGCATACCCGCTGTTCCTCGAAAGGATGGAAAGGATGCAATATTCCAGCACTCCTTTCTTCATCTGGGCTTTGGCGTTTTCTACATTCATGGCTGCATGATTAAAGTATATGATTATCAGGTTTTTCTGAAACTATTTCTTACTTCGTTAAATTCCTCGCGGACGGTTTTCCCGAGGTTTTCAATGGTGACTGGCTCGCCACGCATTTCCATCTTCTGTGCCCGGGTACGTGCTTCGGGTACTACGATCCAGAGGATGATGTACACCAGCAAGCCGGTTCCTCCGGCGAAGGTGAATATGATGAACAGTATGCGGAACAACAGGGGGTTGATATGGAAGTAAGCTCCGAGTCCGCCGCATACCCCGCCCAGGATCCGGTCGTCGGGATTGCGGTAGATCCTTTTATAGCCGGGGGTACGGTAATGACGGGTCTCTTTCCGGGAGGAGGTTTCCTCCCCTGATTCACCAATCTCATCGGGATCGCCCAGGATCTCTTTCATTTCCCTCACTTCATTCAGGGTAACTACCCGGTTTTTATCGCCGTCTTTTTCCTGAAGCAATTCGGCCATCCGGCGTTCAATATCGTCCATCACTTCCTTGCGTTCCCCGGGATCGGAAAAGTGGACTTCAATTCGTGTTAGATAGGCTTTCAGTTCTTCATAGGCATCCTCGTCGATGTGGAAGACCTGTCCGCCCAGATTAATGGTGAGTGTCCGTTTCATGATGTATCCTTATTATGTTGTGTGAAAATTTCATTTGATTCAATTGTCAGTCAGCGTTAAACGTAATTTATTTAAAAAAGAAAATGTTTTTTTGCAGGACCAGCTTTTTTCCGGTTTCTGTAATGAGGGCCGGTGTGATCTGGTTGACGGGTCCTTTCAGCGTAAATATCAGTACAAACGTGATGTACTCCTCAAACCAGGAGCGAAGTGCTGCCCGGTATTTGTGATGAAAAGGAATACCGGCTGGTTCTTTTTCCACTATCCGGGATCCTGGAGAAGATCCTTCACCGGCAGAAAGAGAAGCAGCCGTCGCATAGACCTTTGCATCAACCTGAATATTCGTGGTATCGGGGTTAACCGACCAGGAGACCATGGGAAACAGATCCAGGTTCTGACCGGCCAGGGGAACCAGGCAGAAAAGATAACAGCCTGCCATCAGGGGAATCAGCTTTTTCCATTGGATGGAGCGGGAACCTTTATTTATATTTTTATAGTACATGGCCATACAATGAATACAACAATGCAAAGATATAATAAAATATTAGTACCATGCAATAC
>DSCJ01000033.1 GCA_011049175.1 Bacteroidota bacterium
ATTTAATTTCCGTATTTTTACTCATGTTGTTGTTTGTTTCCGCAAAAAACAAATCTACAACATGAAGGGGAAACCTCTGGGGAGTACCCTTCTCTTTATTTTTTTAGTCGGACACTACTGAAATTTTATATAATTTGATTGATCGAAGGGCTTTTAAAGATATTGCTGTATAACCGGTTTGTGTATCGGAAATCCGCCAGTAACCTGATGCTATTTTCGTTATTAATGAAAGAACTGAATTGCCTAAAAACCTTGTTTTGGGTATAAAGTAGTTTGCACTACCATGCATTAGCCTATTTCCTTTCACATAATCAATATTTTCTCTGATTACCGGCAAACATATAGATTCAAGTTCATTTGGATCCATCTGACCATCACCAGCCATCACGGCTGCACAGTCAATCTCATGATCCTTGCACCACTTATATCCCCTAGCAATACTGCCACCAACACCAGTATTTTTTGTATTTGTTATTAAAATAATTCTCTCCTTTTCAGGATTTGCATTTAATATTTTTGATGGAGTGAAATATTTTAGTTCTTTTTTATTCAATTCTTCCAGCAATATGTCTGCTTCATTATAAAACGTAGGTTGGGTTTCATTCTTAGTTATGGTCAGATCAGTGTGGTTATGTTTTGTTTTAAGATAGCTTTTAACAATCTTTTCGGTTTCATCTTCAGAATGATCATTCACAATGATAATTCTGTCGACAAAAGGCGGCATGGTCTCTATAACCCGCCCAATTTGCTTTTCTTCATTGTATGCGGGGACAACTACCGCTATGGTTTTACCGTACAACATGATTTTTGATGATTTGTATAAATGAATACGCTACTGCTCACTCTGGACATGTTGGCTTAATAAGGCAATTGGCTGCACCTAAAGTGGAAGCAAAAAGTAAATGTTTCCGGTTATCGTGATTTCTCAAGGCTAAAGGCTAAAGGCTAAAGGGGATTGGGGTTGTTTATTTTAGCATTTATTTTACCAGGCACTTTGGTTAATTGCTCACTTTCATCAAGCATTTCCTGAACGCTTATTATATCAGGGAACAAGGCATGCAAGAGATTTAACCAATATTTGGATTCCCGAATTTCTTTCAGTGATATTGCGATTTTTGCACCAAATTCTTTTCATGAGATCGCTCCCTGTGCCTCTTCGTAATTTGCTCCAGCCGAGGTGGACGATTTGGATAGCTGGTACTTAATAACCGCTGTTTCTTTGCTATCGGGTATTTTTCTCATTAACTTCAAAACTCCCAGTGCGAATTGAAACAGCCTCTCAGATAACTCCTCTCCACCCATGTCTTGTTTTTAACATGATCCTGTTTCCCTTTATCCTTTAACCTTCCGCTTCCCTTTAGCCTTTAGCCTTACATTTCCCCACAGCTCCGCCCCCTCAGTCCCACCCGCCGTTTGGCAGGTGGCTGAAAAGGAGGCAGTTAGAATGTTTTGCAGGCCGCAGCGTTTCTTACCTTTTCCAGAGTAAAAGCAGCTCCGAATCCCTGTATTCTTTCAGGTATTCCCGGTAATTGCCGTTGTCAAATACCAGGTACCGTATTTTCCGGTTGATCAGCTCCTCGCATTTCTCCACCAGATGCATCAGGTAATCTTTGTTGATCCGGTTCCCGATAAACACCAGGTCGATGATCCGGCTGTCGGTGCCCCGGGCAAAATTTCCCGTTACATACACCCGGTCCATCTCCCCCAGCTTGTTGATGATC
The DNA here is from genome assembly GCA_011049175.1 of Bacteroidota bacterium. Taxonomy (GTDB): domain Bacteria; phylum Bacteroidota; class Bacteroidia; order Bacteroidales; family VadinHA17; genus HyVt-105. The sequence goes on from DSCJ01000033.1 coordinate 1,722, forward strand.
TTCTCAATGATCTGGTCAAAACCGATGTATTTGAGTAAAATATTGTGAATGTCGTGGTACAGGGGGTGCGAAGTGTTGGCCCGGAAATATTTCCGGTTCCCCCGGGTGTCGCTGGTCAGCAGGCCCGCCTGCTCGAACCGGTTCAGCTCCAGTCGGATGGCATTCGTCGATTCCCCGAACTCCTGCTCCAGCCCCCGCAAATACGAACTCGAGTTGCTGTTGAGAAAGAACTTCAGCAGCAGCTTCACGCGGGTTTTGGATGTAATTAATGTATCGAGCAAAATGTTCCGGGTTACGGGTTTATTGTTCGTCGTTTATTGTTTATTGTTTATCGTGGTCAGGGCAGGCTGGATCAGGAGTATTTGATGCCTTTAATATCTGAACTTTTCAGATACTGCATCAGTTTATAGATTTTGCGACCCAGACTGTCGGTCCTTTGCATCAGGTCATTGTTTTGGACTTCGTCAATGTATTTATTGTCAAAAGCCCTGTAGGTCTGAGACCTTAACTCCCCAGTTGAACCAAGGGAAACAGACAGAAACTGGTAAAATTCCTTATTACCTCCCCTGTTGAAGCCCTCAGCAATGTTATCCATGGTTGAACCAGAAGATGCTCTCATCTGATCCCGCAGCTTGAAGTCTTTCCGAAAGGATGGAGATGATGTGACCTCGTTAACAATCCTGCACAATTCCCTTGCTTCCTTCCATATCTCCAGATCCTCAAATCTTTTAACAGCCATTATCTTATAATGATTATTAAAGGTCTTCGTTCCCTGTTCCCACTCTCAAACCATAAACCATAAACCATAAACCATAAACCATAAACCAGGAATCGTAACCGAGTAGTAAATCTACTCAATATCCTCTCAATTCCAAATTTCTTCGTCAAAAAAAACGGGTTTCATCCGGGTAATTTCCCCAAATAACCGGCCGGCAGATTCAGGATCAGGCGTTCCCGTATGGATTCGATCTCCACCAGCACCCGTTTCTTTCCTTTCACCTCCACCAGCCGTCCGCGCAACCCACGCATCACGCCCCGCTTCACTTCCACGGCATCGCCCACCTGCACTTCTTCCCCGCGTGGGATGCGGTCGTCGCCTTCGCCAATGTACGCCTTCACCGCTTCGATCTCCTGCTCGGGCACCGGCACCGCCCTGCCGCGGAAAGTGACATACCGCACCACCCCCGGGGTTTTCACCGCCGGGTCATATTCCTGCGGGATAATGTGTACGAAAATATAGGATCGGAACAGGGGCTCCTCCACCTTTTTCTTCCGGTCGCTCCACTGCCTCAGCGTACGCACCAGGGGCAGATAGGTTTCAATGCCTTTTTCGCGGAGCAACCTGTCCACTTTCTTCTCCCAGCGGGGACGGGTGTACAGGGCGAACCATTGTTTGGGGGTTATGTTTTTCATGTTTCGGATCTGCTTCCGCTTTTCATGAAACCGCTTTCGGCCAGGTTTGTGTTTCTGATGGATAATGCCTGAACAATCTTACCCTTTTTCCTGGACATCAGTACCCCATTATCCATCCCCTGCTCCCGCAAAAATAGCCAAATTCTCTCCCCGCACAAGGGATTCAACCATAGCCTTCGCCTAACCAATTCCTTCCCCTGGCAGGGGAAGGTGGATCCCCCCGCCTGGTTTTTCTCATAAAACCCTCAGAGGCCGGGACTTTTTGATAAAATTCGTGGAAATTATAGAGCATGGCTCCGTAGGAGCTGCTTGTTAGTGGAAGAGAAGAATCAGCCATTTCATCGGGCCTATTCGTAGTGGATTGTATGAAGAAACCGGATTAATTCATCCCGCCGGCCACTGTTTCGCTCCGTTCCCGGAACGGAGCGACATGCTTTTTTGTGGGGCAAAAAAGCATGCAAAAAACCCTTTGGCTGCTGATGCTTTTATGGAAAAACTACGGCGGGGGAAAGCCTGCCGCGATCC
>DSCJ01000117.1 GCA_011049175.1 Bacteroidota bacterium
AACATCAAATCACCCATCAATCATTTCCCTTTTTCCACCACCTCGAACATCTCATCCCGGTCCCAGTCGGCCCAGTATTTCAGGGCCAGCTCCCTGATCAGCTTCCAGTATCCTTCGGTAAGGTTGCCGTACAGCAATATGCCCCGGCTGATGTCGTCTTCCACCTGCCGTTCGTATTCCGGCTTTAATCTCATATCCACGCTTTTCCCTCCTGCGGTAACCACCGCCCGGGCAGCAAGACCTTCTCCTTCAACTACCCGGATGGTGCCCATTCCCACCGTGGCGCCCGTACTTACCTGCAGGCCGTCGTTCAGGCAACTGAGGGGAGGCAGGCTGCCGGCATAACTCAGCACTTCAGCATCGTCTACGGCCGCTCCCAGCAATTCCCTGGCTTTCAGTCCCATTTTGGCGCCCACAATGGAATAAATACCCAGATGGCCGTGTATCTCGTTGGTCAGCACCCCCAGCTTCCATTCCTCCCGGCCATGTTTTTCCAGGATCTCCTGCATACGCTCTCTCACATCATAAGCATACAATCCGGGATCAACAGGAAACACATCGAATACAATGTTATTTTCCAGGGAATACTGGCCTGACAGGATCTGTAAAATACGGTCACTGATCCCCGCCGGAAAGTAATCCTTACTGACCGCCAGGTTGGGCCGTTCCAGGTCGGGTTCCATATCGAACAACTCAGGATAGATAAGGTATACCGGGATCAGTTCATCCCATATCATCACACCGGCCTCTTTCCCGTGGCGGCCGGCAGTAAATGCCTTTGACCGGAACATGGCGGCAATAAGCTTAGCTGCAAGGGTTTCCGTATCTTCCACGGTGGCAATCATTTCTTCCGTCCACTTCATTTCGGGCCGGTCAGTGACACCGATCACATCCAGGGTGATCCCTGAAGAAAGTACCCGCTCAGCTGCCTCCCGGTCCAGTGCATAATTTGTCAGGGGCCTGTACTCCAGTCCTTCATTGTACCACACGATCTTTCTGATCTTATCCCTGCTTTCCGGATACGCTGCCAGCAGGTCCGACACCGAGGTAAGGCTGCCCAGGCAGATCAGGATGACCCGTTCCTTGCCCCGGTTCAGCCACCGGTTCATTAATGGAACCGCCGCTTCCGGTTTTTCTTTTCCTTCAGCCAAACCATCCGCCCAGGGAACAGAAGTACAGAATTCCCGCCAGGGCGGCGGATCGGCAATATGTTTCCGGCCTGTTGCCAGGGGAATGTGAGGCGTGCCGGCAGAAGCAAACAACTGCCTTGCTTTTTCGTATCCGGTAAGCGGATCCACGGCCCCGTCGGAAGCCACCACCCCCAGCAGCTCCACCTCCTGCAAAGACAACAGCATACACAGGGCCCGCATGTCGTCGGGCGCTCCGTCAGTGTCGACGATCACGGGAAGGGGAACGGAAATATCCTGTGTCCGGGCAACCGGCGCCATGAGAACCAACAGGCTGAGGAAAAGAAAGTAGCGGATCATAAGGTATTTTTCCGTGAAGGTAAAAAAAAAGGAGGAACCGGATACGGCAGGCGGTCAAAGCCGGAAACGTTTTTATTCTTTTTCATAAGTTCTTATCTTCATCATGGAAAACGAAAGACTTTATGCAGTACAGAACGTACGGAAAGACGGGCGAAAAGGTATCAGCGCTGGGATTCGGATGCATGCGGCTGCCGGTGGTGGATAACCGGCCCGGGAAAATCGATTTCCGCCAGGCTTCCGCCCTGATCCACGAGGCTATCGGGCTGGGAGTGAACTATTTCGATACAGCTTATACCTACCATGAAGAAACGAGCGAGGCATTCCTGGCCAGGGCTATCCCCCGCAGTAAAAGGCACAGGTTGCTGTTAGCCGACAAGCTCCCTTCCTGGAAAGTGAACAAACCCGGAGATGCGGAAAAACTGCTGAATGAACAGCTCAAACGGTTGAATACAGATTACATCGATTTTTACCTGCTGCATTCACTGAGGAAAAGCTGGTGGGATAATCTGCAAAGGAACGACATTCTGCGTTTCCTGGAAAAAGCCCGGCAGGAAGGGAAGATCCGGTATATCGGATTCTCTTTTCACGACGAATACGATGTGTTCAGGGAAATTGCCGATGCAGCGGAATGGGATTTTTGCCTGCTTCAGTACAATTACATGGACATGGAGGAGCAGGCAGGGGAAAAAGGAGTACGGCACGCCCACCACAAAGGGATGGGCGTGGCCGTGATGGAACCCCTCAAGGGTGGATACCTCACCCGTTGCGTGCCTGAAGAGATACAGCAATTGCTGAACAAAAAGCGCCCCGGCTGGTCACCTGCCGAATGGGCCCTGCGCTGGGTGTGGAATCACCATGAGGTATCGGTGGTGCTCAGCGGGATGGGAAGCCGGGAAGAATTGCTGGAAAATGTGCGGATTGCCGGGGAAGCCCCTCCGGGAAACCTGGATTCATCGCACCGGAACATCCTGGAAGAAGTCAGAAAAACCTACCTGTCGCGTACGGTCATTCCCTGCACCAACTGCGGATACTGTATGCCCTGCCCTGAGGGAGTGGATATCCCCGGCATTTTCAGCATCTACAACCACATGAAGATTTTTGAGAACCCCGAAAATGCACGGGCTAACTACGCCTTTTTGAAAAATAACGGAAAAGGAGCCGAAAACTGCGTAGAGTGCGGAAACTGTGAAGAAGTATGTCCTCAAACCATCTCCATTATCGAAAAGCTGAAAGAATGCGAACGAGCCCTGGGGTGAACCGGCCATGAAAAACCTGCCACAACACAGATTACCTTCCTTCCAAAGAGGGCCGGAACGGTTCCGGAGAAAGGGCGGGAAAACTTCCCGTGCTTTCATTGTCCTTACCCCCTTTCAGTTCTGGGGTATTCTGGCATTGATCCTGCTTTTTCCCATATCGATGAACTGGAAGCTTATTCTGCAGGGAGAGGTGACCGCGGGGACAGTGGTACCCGACCGTTCCCTGCCCGGGATCATCAGACAGCAAACGGACATCCCCGTGATGCAGGTGGTGGAATACGAAGTAAACGGCACTTTGTATGAGGCCGCCCCCCCGGAGAACGTGCATTACCGGCCCGGCCGGCAGATCCGTGTGCTTTACCATCCGGAAAAACCCGATAAATATGTCCTGCTCTGCTTCTCGGGAATTTTTCTTGATTTAGAACTTGCCTGGACCGGCCTGTTCCTTCTCTTCTGGCTTTCTTTCTTTTTCAGTTTTGGAAAGATCCGCCACCGGGACAAGCAACCCTGACCGTTCGCCACTTGGCGGCGAACGAAACCGGCCTGCAGGGGCAGTTGGTTAGAAACCATCCATCTCATTATTCTCATTAAAGGTTAACGATTTTCATTTACTCAATATTCTTCCGTCTCACTCCTCCGACCCCTTCCGTCTCCCCCCGCCGCTGGCGGGGGGATCCACCTTCCCCTGCCAGGGGAAGG
>DSCJ01000136.1 GCA_011049175.1 Bacteroidota bacterium
ACTGGCCGAAGAAGCTGGAAGTGGGCCTGATAGGCTCCTGCACCAACTCATCATACGAAGACATCACCCGGGCCGCTTCCATTGCCCGGCAGGCCCTGGAAAACGGCCTCAGGGCAAAATCCGGCTTTACCGTTACGCCGGGTTCCGAACAGGTGCGCTACACCATCGAACGCGACGGGCTGCTGGAAATATTCGAAAAGATCGGAGGAGTGGTCCTTGCCAACGCCTGTGGCCCCTGTATCGGACAATGGGCCAGAAAGGGAGCCGACCGGGAAGAGAAAAATTCAATCATTACTTCATTCAACCGCAATTTTGCCAAGCGAAACGACGGAAATCCCAATACCCATGCCTTTGTTGCTTCGCCTGAAGTGGTTACTGCCATGTCCCTTGCCGGCGACCTCACCTTCAACCCCCTGACCGATACCCTGGTCAATCAGGAAGGGAAAAAGATCAAACTGAAAGAACCGGAAGGAATTGAAATGCCCGTGAAAGGCTTTGCCGTGGACGACAATGGCTACGTATCCCCTGCCGATGATGGATCCGGGGTGGAGATAAAGATCCATCCCAACTCCGAACGCCTGCAGTTGCTGGCCCCTTTCCCCGCCTGGGAAGGAACCGACCTGCATGATCTGAGGCTGCTGATCAAAGCCATGGGCAAATGTACCACCGACCATATATCCATGGCCGGACCCTGGCTGAGGTATCGCGGACATCTCGACAGGATCTCCAACAATCTTCTGATCGGGGCAATCAATGCCTTCAATGACAAGACAAACCTGGTGCTGAATACCGAAACCGGGAAATACCAGCCGGTGCCCGAAGTGGCCCGTTACTATAAAGAGAGAAAAATCGGCTCGGTGATCGTGGGAGATGAAAATTACGGGGAAGGTTCTTCCCGGGAACATGCGGCCATGGAACCCCGGTATATGAATGTACGGGCCGTTCTGGTCCGTTCGTTCGCCCGCATCCACGAATCGAACCTGAAGAAACAGGGATTACTGGCCCTGACATTCGCCGATCCGGCCGATTATGACCGGATCAGGGAAACCGACCGGATCAGTATTCTGGGACTGAAGACTTTTGCCCCGGGAAAATTCCTGACCATCAAGCTCAGGCATGAGGACGGAACCGAAGAGGAATTCCGCGTGAACCATTCCTATAACGAAACCCAGATCGGCTGGTTCCGGGCCGGATCGGCCCTGAACCTGATCAGGAAACAGAAGAAGAAGTAACCGGTCAAACCCGCAGAAAATGCATAGGGTCCCGCTCCTTTCGGGACAGTACCCCCTGTCCTTCTTACACGCTATCCTCCCCCCCCACCCCTGTTTTAAATTCCTGCTTCATTGTGCTTTTTTCTATATTTTTTGAAAAAAAACTAATCATTTAGTTGTATAACTAAATTTTTAGTTATACTTTTGAATTATGAAAGAACTGACCAAAGCCGAAGAACAGATCATGCAGGTCCTGTGGAAGCTTGAAAAAGCTTTTGTAAGGGACATCATGAAAAGGCTTCCCAACCCCGTGCCGGCATACAACACGGTGTCAACCATCGTGCGTATCCTCGAGAAAAAGGGGTTCGTCTCTCATGAGGCTTTCGGAAAATCGCACCGGTATTATCCCCTGGTATCGAGGGAGGAATATACCCGCGCCACGGTGAAAAGCTTCGTGCATAATTATTTCAGCAATTCTTTCGGGAACATGGTCTCCTTCTTTGCGCGCGAGAGGAGCCTGTCCCTGAAGGAAATGGAAGAGATCATGCAGATCATGCAGGAAGAGATTGAAAAACAGAAAAAGTTACTCCCATGATTCAACCGGGTGAGTATTTACTGGAATCGGGTATCAGCCTGGGGCTGTTTTACCTGCTATACTGGCTGCTGCTCCGAAAGCAGACCTTTTTCGGTCTTAACCGGCTGATCCTTCTGGGCACAGCCCTGCTGTCACTTGTCATTCCCCTGTTCCATTTCACCCTGCCGGCATCCCCGCAGGAAGGGTCGATACTGTATGTGGTGGAGTTTCTGGCATGGGAGGTTACGGGAAAGGGCAACGAAGGGGTTTCGCAGGACGCAGGGGCTGCCGGCATCGGTTACTGGCTGACAGCCGGTTACCTGTGTGGCATGTTTTTTTTCCTGTTCAGGTTTCTGGTTCAGATCTTTCATATTGTTATCCTCATCCGCTCGGGCAGAAAGATCCGGACGGACGATTCCGTGGTGATCCTGACCAGGGAAAACATCCCCGCTTTCTCTTTCTTCCGGTGGATCGTGATAAATGAAGAATGCTGGGAAAGAGAAGATATTTCGGATATACTGGCCCATGAAAAAGAACATGCGCTCAAATTCCATTCCCTCGATATTCTTTTCATGGAAATATTCACCATGGTTCACTGGTTCAATCCCTTTGCCTGGTTGTATAAAATGTCACTCAAACAGGTGCATGAATACCAGGCCGACAGGGAAGTGATACGACAGGGAGCCAACACCCTGCACTATCAAAACCTGATATTGCAGCAGATCTTCGGACATCAGTTCTTTCGCTTTGTCAATCATTTCAATCAGTTTCACCTGAAAAAACGTTTTATCATGATGACCGATAACCGCAAAAGAAAAACCGCCGCATGGCGTTCACTGGCCCTGATCCCGGCCGCAGCCGTCCTTATTGCCCTGTTCGGGTTCAACAGCAAACCGGGAGGCATTGCGTGGAACCAGCCACCCGTCAACGAAACCATCATTCAGAACGCAGCGGAAAATACCCCGCAAAACGAAGGGAATATTCCCTCGGATCAGGAAGAACCGATATTCTTCGTTGTGGAAGAAATGCCGTTATTTGTTTATAAGGGCGATACAAGCCAGGAGGCATTCCGCCATTATATTACCGATCATCTGGTCTATCCGGAAGAAGCCCACAAAAAAGGGATTGAAGGGAAAGTATATGTGAGCTTTATCGTGGAAAAGGACGGAAAAATGTCTACTGTGGAAATTGTCAGGGGGACACACGAATTGCTTGACACGGAAGCCCTCCGTGTGATCAATGAATGCCCTCATGCCTGGATCCCGGGCAGGCAGCGTGGACAAGCAGTGCGGGTGGCCTTTACTTTCCCCATGGTCTTTACCCTGAAAGAAAACAATAAGGAATAAACCTGAACCTATCCATTCGTCGGGATACTACGTAGACAACT
>DSCJ01000074.1 GCA_011049175.1 Bacteroidota bacterium
AAGAAAGCGAGAAGGTTAAATTATGGTTCTGGCTGTCATTAAGTGTTGTAAATGCACTTGCTGAATTGAAAAAATTAAAAATGGGCACACCATATATTAGTACATAGCCAGATAACTACGTAGATAAATAATTCCGTTAATGAAAAGGACTGTTAACGGCCATTTGCAACGGGGGTACAATTGGGTGCATAAAAATACCGTACCCGGCTGTTTTTATATTCCCAGATACCAGTTGGCCACGGTAAAATAAATCATCACCCCGATGATATCGGCCAGGGATGTAATCAGGGGGGCGCTGGCTGTGGCGGGGTCGAGCTTCAGCTTGGTGAAAACAAAGGGCAGCAGAAATCCGATGAGACTACCTGTCATGACGGTGAGGACCATGGTGATGGCAACCACGGCGATGATATCGGGAGCCCGAAAGGTGGCGATGAGGCTGACCCCGATGGCCATGGTAATGCCCAGCATGAAAGAAACCAGGAATTCCCTGCCCAGCAACCGCAGGCAGTCTTTTATTATCACATCGCCCACTGCCAGGGAACGGATCATCAGGGTGGCCGACTGGGCGCCGGCGTTTCCGCTGCTGGCGATCAGCAGGGGAAGGAAGAACAGAAGGGATACCATCCCCTTGATTGTATTCTCAAAGTGAGCCAGGGCAGCTCCCGAGAAAATATTCATAAAAACCAGAAAAGTCAGCCAGAAGATCCTCTTTTTATAGATCAGGGTGATGCCAGCTTTCAGGGGATTGATAATGGCATCCTGGAACGAACCGAACTTGTGGAAGTCTTCGGTAATTTCTTCTTCGGCCACATCCATCACATCGTCGATGGTTACGATTCCTACCAGCTTCTCTTCGGTGTCGGTTACGGGCAGTGCCACCCGGTCGTGATCCCTGAAAACCCCGATGGCCAGCTCCTGGTCGTCGAAAGCGTTCAGGGCAACGAAGCGGTTATCCATCAGTTCCGATATTTTCTGCCCCGGATCGGCCAGGATGATTTCCCTTATCCTGATGTCGTCGATCAATTTCCACTGATTATCAACTATGTAAACCACATTCAGCGTTTCCGAATCCTTTCCGTGCTTGCGGATATGATCGAGGGTTTGTTCCACGGTAAAATCGGGCCTCACGGCCACAAATTCCGGGGTCATCAGTCGTCCAATGCTGTCTTCCGGGTATCCGAGCAACTGGGTGGCAATCCGTCGTTCTTCGGGTGAAAGAAGCTGGATCAGCCGTTGGGTGATCTCGGCGGGCAGTTCTTCCAGGAATGCGGTTCGGTCGTCGGGATCAAGGTCGTTCAGCAGGCTGGTAATCTTGTTAATGTTGTGTGCCAGACCTTCAATAATCTCTTCCTGCTTTTCGTGCGACAGGAACTGGAAGGTTTCTTTTGCCTGTTCCCTGGTGAGTAACCGGAACAGGATGATTGCTTCCTGTTCCTCCAGATCTTCAATAACCTCGGCTATCTGGAAAGGGTCATACCCGTTCAGCTCACGCTTCAGGTTCTTCCAGTCTTTGTTCCCGATTAATTCCTGGAAATTGATTGCGATATCGACCATAAGATGTCTCCTTACATTTTTATCTGCAAGGAGACCGAACGCCCCTTACAGATGTGTTTAAATACTTCCCTGTCTGGGATAAGGGTCGTCGTCCATCGATTCTGCGTTTTGATCCGGGGCAAAAATAATTTATTTTTTGGGGAATAGTTCAAGTATTTTCATTTTTTTTTCTTTTCTATTAACAGGCTTATGAGCATGTTATGCCTGCCGGAAGATCTGGAAAAAGGTTCTGGCTGGCCATGGTTTTCTTTCTTTTGTTAATTTTAGGATCAGGTACGGGGAAGATGACAGAAAAACCCACTTCTGGAAAAAACAGCCGGAAAGGGCATGCACTGAGCGCCACCCTGCTCCTGGCATTACTGCTGTGCGCCGATATGGTTTTTATTGCCGTTCATGCGGCATACAGGCTTACCCCTTTATTCGACAACCCTTTGCATTCACTCGACAGGGAAATGGGTTATCCTGAAATGTTCCAGTATATCAAGTGGTTCTGGGTGGTCATCCTCCTGTTGTATATGATGATCTCGAACCGGTCGTTCCGTTTTGCAGCCTGGGGTTTGTTGTTTGCCTTTTTGCTGGCAGATGATGTATTCATGCTGCATGAAGTTTGGGGAAGCCGTATAGCCCCTTTATTTACGGAAAATATTCTTTCAGGCCTGCGAAAACAAGATATCGGCGAGTTGCTGGTATTGGCAGGGGCCGTACTCATTTTGTTGTTGCCCGTGGGATGGGCATACCGGAAAGGTTCACCGGAATTCAGACAGTTTTCATGCAACTTATTTCTGTTGCTGGCAGTGCTCTTTTTTTTCGGTGTAATTCTCGATCCGGTGCATACCGTTTTGAGATCCTATCCGGTAGCGGAATTCATTATGGGTATTGCTGAAGACGGAGGAGAAATGGTGGCAGCCAGCCTTATTGCGTGGTATGTGTTTCTGCAATGTGTTTGCGGTGAGTATTCCTGTAATTCCCTGGCAGAAACGGTATCCCGTATATCGAAAAGAAAAAAGGCTGCCTGCTGATCATACAGGCAGCCTGTTAAAATTTGATCCATGTGACCTAAAATCTTCGTACAGCTCCTGCCATGAAAGGTCCGTTTTTCATATAATATGTATTTCCTTTTCCTACTTCACTAGTTACCAGCCCGTTCTCATTGGTGGTTACACTATGGGTTTCCCAATACACCACAGGGCCATCCTGTGAGCCCTGCAGGATACTGATCTGCATACCAACTCCCTGACTTGTGACCAGTTCATTGCTGCTGTTGCGGATAACCGCCTGATAGCTCAGGCTTTCGGGTGCCTGGGCAAAGACACTGACTGAAATGGCCATGATGGCCAGAAGGGTAAAGAATTGCTTCATCAATCTTCTTTTTTAGTAAATAAATCACTGTTATCCGACTAAATTCTAAAGTCGGTATTTTTTCTTTTGTAATGCCCATAAACAGGGCATTGGTTTTTCATTTTTCAAATTGACCTCCCCCCATATCTTTAGTAAATAGGGCCA
>DSCJ01000123.1 GCA_011049175.1 Bacteroidota bacterium
ATCAGATGAATGGAAGTTCCGTAATATACATCGTTGGCACGGGAATGTACCGAGGTGTATCCGTCAAGATAATCGGTGGCAGGCATTCGCACTTCCGCATTCCAGCCCAGGACCCAGTTTCCGCTCATGACATACCGTACGCCTATTCCGATGGGAACCGAAACGGTGACATGTGGAAAATTGTCTTCGAAACTGTCTTCCAGGCTCCGGCGTGGACTGGGACTGAACCATACCGGGCTGAATCCGGCCGAGATGTAGGCGGATAATACAGGTTCTTTCAGAACGAGCCCCCGGCGACTGTACCCCGGCCCCCACCATTTCCAGTAGAAGAACTGTACCTGGACCACAGGCTCAATCAGTACGGTGGAATAGGCCAGGTCCCGGTCCTTATTCCTGCTTCCCTCGTCCGAGCCGCTGATCCATGCGGCATTGATCCCGGCCAGGATTTTGAAATCGTCACTGGGAAAAAACCCCCAGCTTCCGTGCGCCAGAAGCCCGGCCCCCATAGTTCCGATATCACCGAAAAGAAACAAACCTCCGGCTCCGGACGATATTTCCTGTTTTATCTGACTTCTTCCTGGAAAAAGGGTGATAAATCCGGATAGGATAACAAGAAAAAATACCCTCATTGGAAACCTGCGGGAAATCTGGATGTTACACATTGTGTGGCATGTATGTGAATCATCAGGCTCATCTCCTGCCCTTTTTCATCCGCCTCTTCAGCTTTCTCTGATATTCTTTGGAGAAAAACAGTTTGTTCTTTCCAAGACGCGTGGTTTCAAAGGTGACTTCTTTTTTTCCGGGTCTCCTTGATCCGTAGTACGAACGGCTGCTGCCGCAGCTTCCCAGAAAAAACACGAGAAGGATAGCCAGTGATATCTTGACAAAATACTTCATAATCAAGGCTATTTTACTTTCTTATACGCGGAGATGATCATATTGTTATGTTATAATAGAATGATCTGGCTTATTTTATAATGTTGATAAAAATCATCAGGTACCATAAAGATATAAAAATCTAAATACACCGATATTTTCCCGGTTACTGTTTATTCCTTACCTTTAGGAAGGATATGGAAAACCGATCTGTATGCGAATAGCCACCATTCAATGGAATGACCGGGAAACGGCCAGCCTGTGCCTGTCCCGCGGGCTGATACCCGTACCGCTTCTGAACCAGCGCCTGGATACCGACTGGTCGTCAAACATGATGGAGATCCTTACCGAAGGACAACTGGATGAAATGGTCAGATGGTACAGCGATGTGAACTTGGGCGAAAAAATACCGGGAGAACTGGAGGATTGCCTGATCCCGGAAAAATTGATCGAATTTGCTCCCCTGTACAGAAACCCGGGTAAAATATGGGGAATCGGCTTAAATTACCGTGAACATGCCAGGGACCTGTCGGCTCCCTTGCCCGGACGCTACCCGGCCAGCTTTATGAAACCGTCCAGTGCCGTGATCGGCCCCGGCGATTTTATCAAGATTCCCCTCCTTTCCAAACGCACAACGGCCGAAGCGGAACTGGGGATTATCATAGGGAAAAAGGTGCGGAACCTGAAACCTGCCCGTGCCATGGAAGCGGTGGCCGGATTCACCTGCATTATCGATGTGACGGCCGAGGATATTTTGAAGATGAATCCGCGGTATCTTACCCTTTCCAAATCGTTCGATTCGTTCTTTTCTTTCGGTCCCTGTCTGATCACCCGCGATGAGCTGGCCGATCCGGGTAAACTGCGGGTGGCTACGGTGGTGAATGGGAAAGTGAAGGCTGAAAATGAGGTTTCCCGCATGATGTTTTCTCCGGAAGAAATTATATCTTTCCATTCCCGGGTAATGACCCTGATGCCCGGTGATGTAATTTCCACGGGAACTCCCGGTGCGGCGGTAGTCAGTGAAGGAGATGTGGTAACATGCCGCATTGACGGTTTTCCCGTGTTGAGCAACCGGGTATTTGACTTAAAAAAAGGAAGGTAATTATGGATCTGATGCTGAAAAACCGGCTGGTACTGGTCCTGGGAGCAAGTCAGGGTCTGGGTCTGGCTTGTGCGCAGGTGTTGTCGGAAGAAGGAGCCCGCGTGGTGATTTCTTCACGGAGCCGGCAAAAACTGGAAAAGGCAGCAGGAAGTTTGAAAACCGAAGCGGGAATTATTCCTGCCGACCTTTCCCGCCGGGAAGATATCAAACGGCTGTATGAAACCATGGTAATGGAATACGGCATACCCGACGGGATCATCCTGAATGCCGGGGGGCCGCCTACGGGACATCCCCTGGAACTGGATGACGACAAATGGTACGGAGCCCTTGAAACCAATCTCATGTCGGGTGTGCGGCTGGCCCGTTTGTTCGTTCCCCGAATGATCGAGAAGAAATTCGGTCGGATCGTGGCCATTGCCTCTACCGGCGTAAAACAGTCGCTCAGCAATCTGGTGCTGAGCAACGCCGCCAGAATGGGGTTGCTGGGGTATCTGAAAACCCTGTCGAACGAAGTGGCCCGCCACCAGGTGCTGGTTAATATACTGTTGCCCGGTCCTACCGAAACGGAAAGGCTGAAAAACCTGCTGGAAACCACAGCCCGGATGCAGGGGAAAAGCCTGGAGGAAGTGGTGGCCGAGCGTACAGCGCGCATTCCTGCCGGGCGGTTTGGCAAGCCTTCCGACCTGGCCGACCTGGCCGCTTTTCTGATTTCCCCCCGTAACCAATTTATTACCGGGCAGAGCATTGCCGTAGACGGGGGATATATTCAGTCAAACCTGTGAATATTTTGCGGGCGCCTGTAAATAAATCTGCCTGACGAGGTTTTGCCTGTCAGGGGAGACCGTTTCCTTTCATTCGCTGACTACGTAGTTATTAACGTAGATAACTACGTAGATAGCTGGCTTTGTTATGACATAATCAGCAATTATTTGTATATTTGAAAAAAATGCTGTTATAGAATTGTCAGAAATTAAACAGGCTATTGAAAAACTCAGTGAAGAGGAGCGTCAACAGCTACTCA
>DSCJ01000002.1 GCA_011049175.1 Bacteroidota bacterium
TCGGTACGCCCCCAGCGGATGTCACGACCCAGGTCGGCGTTGGGCGCCATAATGATCAGGCCTGAACTGCCGTAGCGCGGATTTTGTGCCAGGTACCGGGCTTCTTCCGCCTCCCGGGAGGCGACCTGCCGCAGCAATTCCGGGTCCCAGGTCTGCGCCAGCCCGATCGACTGCGGGAAGGTGGTGGTAACCGATTCTCCGGGGCCGTGAACAGCCCAGTTAGCCGGCCCGCTCAGGGCAAGCCCGTGCAGCCCCTCGGTGAGGCGGGTGCCTTTTACCCCCAGGCGGGGGATGGAAGGTCGGGTGGACAGACACTGTATTTTTTCTTCCAGGGTCATTAACGAAATGAGGTTGTCGAGCCTTTCTTCATCACCCCGACCGGTATCCTGAAAAGGATACTTCTGTGCCCGGAGGCCTGTAGTGATGATGCAGACGAATAGAAGAGACAGAAAGTGTTTCATGATATGGGTTTGCTGTTGTAATCGGGTAAAATAACATAACACAACCAGGAATACGATGATCAACCGGTCAGTGATTGGCTGTGTCACTGACCGGTACAGGCGACTTCTGCAATAAGAACACTAAAACAGTTCACACCAGTCTTTCAGCTGCAGGGCCAGATCGTAAGTGAAAGCACGGATCTCCTCCCTGGCTTTTTCCTTTTCTTCCCGTGGCATGGCACGCCAGGTTTCGATCCTGGCCGAGGGCGGTTCCCACATGGGTACCATTTCCGCACTTTCCAGTATGTTGGCACAGTATTCGGCCGCTTCCAGTATCTCATCCACCGAATGCTGGGAAAACCGGAACACTTCCGTTTCACCCCCCAGCATTTCCTGAACCAGCCTGATAGCATGCTGGGCATGCCCTTCCATATTGGGATTTACCTTTACGCTCGTATTCAGATCCCTCTTTCTGTAGAAACCATAAACAGCCGCAATGGTACCGGGGTCGCGAATGGTCCCGTCCGGGTATACCAAACCGTGAATGGCTCCCCAGTACCCTCCGATAACCAGGTTGAATACATACCATCCCACCTGGTGTTTTTCGCATATTTCAATGGCCATATCATAGGGGTTGGAACGGCCGAGACACCCCATTTCGCTGTTGATCAAAGGTTTGTTGTATTTTGCTGAGAATTCCTTTGCCAGTTCATAGCTGGCTTCCACACGGGAGCGGGTTTCCAGGTAATCGTGAAACGAAATGACATCCACCAGGTCGTTGGTGTTCTCACAGAACCGGGGGTACATGTGCCCAACCGTGATGGCATTCTTCGGATCGTTTTTTCTGACGAACTGAATAAAATGACGGACAAAGGCCGTGATTTCTGCTTCGTGTTGCTTTTGTGTCTCTCCGGTGGCTTTCAGGTAGTAATCGTTGCAATTGGGTTCATTCATGATATCCCACATCAGGAGCCCTTCTTCATCCTTCAGGGCATTTACAATGGCTGCCGCATATTCTTCACAGCCTTTCCGGGCGCTTTCCTTTAGCATATCCGGATTCAATCCGTTCCCGTTGAACAGGATGGGCATAACACTCACTCCATGTTCATGACATGTGCGCACGTAATAAACCAGATCATTAATGAACCCTTCGGGGTCTCTTTCATACCTCCTCTGGCTCAGCCACACCCGGGTGCTGTTCAACTGAAGCCGCTCCATAAAACCCAGGTCCCTTTCGAGTATTTCCGGGTTAGAAATCACTCCATGGCAGACACCACGGATAAAACTGTAGTCTTTCAGGGGTTCTCTGGCCGATAAGGTTCCCGCCATCAGCAAAAACATTCCGGCAATGACCAATCCTCTCTTTTTCATTTTTTCTGATTTTTGATTAGTAAAAACATGCAGACAGGCAGGTGTTAACCCCAGACATAGTGTATACAGGTGGTTTTGTGCTGCCCGTTATTCAAATTATTTTTTTCTTTCATGATCCTGTTAAATATCTTTTTCAGTGGGTAGGAAGAAAGGATCAACTGGGTCCATACCATCGAAATGATGGTTAAGATAATAAAAAATGTGGTTTCCGTGTGTTTTTTACATGAATTATCTTGTCGTGTTTGAGAATGTTTGTATAGTATGGTCTCGGATACGGGGCAGTTTGGTGAATGCGTGACTACAGGCAATAATCTGCGTCCTCAGATTCGCAAGTCATTAGTAAAGAATTTAATATAATACAGTTATTCAATCAATGACAGAAAGAAATCCATCTCATGTCAGGTGAAATAAGCATTCGTTCCTGCAACTGTAAACTTGATTTATTCCTTACGCCAGCCAGCAAGCCGGTTTCGTTCGCCGCCCTGTGGCGAACGACCGAAAAAAGCAGGCAAAAAAATCCTCTGGCTGCTGATGCTTTTATGGAAAAACTACGGCGGGGGAAAGCCTGCCGCGATCCAAACTCGCCCCTGACAGGCGGAGCACTGTCAGGGACTCAGACAGGATCGCTGCACAGGCCATCCCACTTCTTCCCCCGCCTTGTTTTTCTCATAAAACCCTCAGAGGCCGGGCCTTTTGATGAAATTAGTGGAAATCCCGGAACATAGTTTCATAGGAGCTGCTTATTTGTAGAAGAGAAGAACCAGCCAATTTATCGAACCGCGTAGCAATGGCCTGTTTGCAGAAACTTGATTTATTCCTCCCGCCAGACCGCAAGCCGGTTTCGTTCGCCGCCCTGTGGCGAACGACCTGCTTTTTTCAGGGATTAAAAAAGCAGGCAAAAAAATCCTCAGAGGCCAATTCTTTTTTGGTAGTCCGGGGAAAAGACAGGTTCCGAAAAAACATATCTGTTAAGATATATTTTATCATGGTATCAGATAGACTTGCGAATTTGTAGACGTAGACAACTGGCTTTGTTATGATATAATCAGCAATTATTTGTATATTTGAAAAAAATGCTGTTATGGAATTGTCAGAAATTAAACAGGCTATTGAAAAACTCAGTGAAGAGGAGCGTCAA
>DSCJ01000014.1 GCA_011049175.1 Bacteroidota bacterium
AGTAGCTGTTGACGCTCCTCTTCACTGAGTTTTTCAATAGCCTGTTTAATTTCTGACAATTCCATAACAGCATTTTTTTCAAATATACAAATAATTGCTGATTATATCATAACAAAGCCAGATGTCTACGTAGTTGGATTATCCGGCTTCCTTCTCTGTTACAAAAAATGGCGCTTTGGGATGCGAAGCCAGCCTGTCGCGACCGTTCCCTCCCGGTACCCCTGGTTTCCTGCACGCCCTTAGAAGGCGAATCCATTTCCCGGAAACATCAGGCCGGGCCGGCTGATGAATATCTGCTCAACCCAAATGATTGCCTGCCATCATACCCCCATTTCCCATAAACCATAAACCATAAACCATAAACCCATTTCTTACACATACTCCTTCGCCTTCACATCCCCGGTCATCACCAGGTACGCGTTCAGGGCCAGGGCGTTCATTTCGTCCTCGCCGGGATAGACGGCAACGGGGGCAATAAACGAGACCATCTTTTTGAGGTATTCCACCACATCGGTGTTGTGGGCAATGCCCCCGGTGATGATAATGCTGTCCACTTCTCCGTGCAGGACGGCAGCCATCGAGGCAATGGCCTTTCCTATCTGGTAGGCCATAGATTCCTGCACCAGCCGGGCTTTTTCATCCCCTTTACGGGCCCTCATTTCCACCTCATAGGCGTCATTTGTTCCCAGATAAGCCACCAGCCCCCCTTTGCCGGTAATCATTTTCCTGATCTCTTCCCGGGTAGCTTCTCCCGAAAAGCAGAAATCGACCAGCTCCCCCACCGGCAGGGTCCCGCTGCGTTCGGGAGAGAAAGGTCCTTCCCCGTCAAGGGCCTGGTTCACATCCACTACCCTTCCCCGGCGGTGGGCACCCACGGAAATGCCCCCTCCCAGGTGGGCCACCACCAGGTTCATGTCTTCGTATTTTCTGTCCTGCGACCGGGCATGGGCCTTGGCAATGGCCTTATGGTTCAGGGCATGAAAAACGGACCTTCTTTCAAACCGTGGATGGCCCGATAACCGGGCAATATCCTGCAGCTCATCCACCACCACCGGATCGGCAATGAATGCCCGGGCGCCCGGAACAGAACGGGCAATCTCATCGGCAATCAGGCCGCCCAGATTGGAAGCATGCTGCCCCATCACGCCTTTCCGCAGGTCTTCCTTCATCTGTTCGTTCACCTCGTACACCCCCGATTCAATGGGTTTTACCAGCCCACCCCTTCCGATCACGGCCGAAAGTTGCCTTACATCGATGCCCGCATTTTCCAGCTCGGCCAGGATCATTTCTTTCCGGTACCGGAACTGACCGGTGATGTTTTTAAACCCGGCCAGTTCTTCCGCGCTGTGCCGGATGGTTTTAATAAACCGCGATTTGGTGTTCCGGTAAACGGCCACTTTGGTGGAAGTGGAACCGGGATTGATCGCCAGAATACGGTATATTTCTTCCATAGGTGATCGGGTTTGTTCAGGTGTTTTCTTCCGCCATCAGGCAGGAAAGGGCCACACAGTAATATTTTGAAGCCGGGCTCTCGCTGCGCGACATAACCACCACCGGCCGGGTGGTTCCCTGGATTAGTCCGGCCAGTTCACCTCCCCCGAACAGCATCAGGCCTTTATAAAATGCATTGCAGGCTTCCAGGGTGGGAAAAAGCAGAATGTCGGCTTCCCCGTTCACGGGCGTGGGAACCCCTTTGATGCGAACACTTTCCGGATCGCAGGCCAGAAAAATATCCAGCGGCCCGTCAATCACGCATTCGGGCAACTGCCCTCGTTCCACCATCTTGCACAACAGGGCGGCATCGGTGCTGGCAGGAATCTGCTCGCTAACCTTTTCCGAAGCGCCGATCAGGGCCACCCTGGGTTGCCCTATTCCGAAACGCCGGGCCATATTCACCGCATAGCGAAGCATGGCGGCTTTCTGTTTCAGATCGGGATAAGGCAGCACGGCCGTATCGGTTACAAACAGCAGCTTGGGGTATTTGGGCAACTGGATGGCACAGACATAACTCATTACGGTATCAGGAGGAAGCAGTCCTTTTTCCTTGTCGAGTACCGCCCGTAAGAAAAGATCGGTACCTACCAGGCCTTTCATCAGCACATCGGCCTCTCCTTCCCTCACCATTTTCAGGGCGCTGTATACGGCTTCCTTTTCGGCGGGCACATCCACCAGGATAAACCAGTCGTCCCGCCCGGTTTCCTTCAGGGCCAGTTCCCTGATCCGGGGCGCTTTTCCCAGGAATACGGCACGGGCAAAACCCGCCTGTACAGCCCGGAATAAGGCTCCCATGGTATTCGGGTCTTCCGCTACGGCCACTGCGATAGTTTTCCTGATCTTCTTTTTCAGAAGATGGCTGGTCATCTGATCCAGGGTCCGTATCGGTTCCATACCGTTTCAGTTAAGCCATCATAGCAGCCAGGGCAATGGAATATAATTTGGTTCTGGCACTGTCGCCGCGTGAAGACAGTACAGCAGGAACCCTGCCTCCCACAACAATGGCGCCCAGTTCCCCGCCTGCCAGTTTGGTGTTGAACTTATAAAAAGCATTGCCCGATTCAATGTTCGGGAAAAGGATGCAGTCGGCATCTCCGGCCACCCCGCTGTTCACTTTCTTGATCCGCGCACTTTCCCTGTCAACAATCACATCCAGTGCCAGGGGCCCTTCCACGGTGGCTCCCCTGATCTGTCCCCGGGAAGCCATTTTTGAGAGGATTGCTGCATCCACGCACGCAGGTATTTTGGGCAGCACCTGTTCGGTGGCAGCCAGAATTGCCACTTTGGGGTTTTCATTGCCCAGACGGTGGGCGGTTTTGATCAGCTCTTTCAGGATGGCCGTCT
Organism: Bacteroidota bacterium; assembly: GCA_011049175.1. Taxonomy (GTDB): domain Bacteria; phylum Bacteroidota; class Bacteroidia; order Bacteroidales; family VadinHA17; genus HyVt-105. Next base: position 2,839 of record DSCJ01000014.1, read on the forward strand.
TTTCCTTCAGGCCGGGCAGGGGAATGATGGCCACATCGCCCACGATCAGCAGCTTGTGATAGGAAGGGATCTCCATCACCGTAACATGGGTG
>DSCJ01000099.1 GCA_011049175.1 Bacteroidota bacterium
AGAGCTTCGTATTTTGCCCATTCCTGATCTTTGCTGAATACGTAGATCTCCAGGGGAAGACCGGTTTCAGCGGGCTGCAGGTGCCTTACCAGAAAGGTCATTTCCTGGTGGATTTTCGGATGATGCCGCAGGTATTCTTCCACATACTTCCGGAAGGTGCCCAGGTTGGTCAGCCGCCGGCCGTTCACCCTGACCGATTCATCAATACCCAGTTTTTTATTGTATTCTTCCAGTTCCTTTTCCTTGGCGGGAATGTAATCTTTCAGCAAATGAATGCGCCGGTACTTATCGAGCATCTCAGGTGTGCAGAATTTCACACTCTTCATGTCAATGCTGATATGCCGCTTGATGCGCCTGCCGCCCGATTCTTCCATGCCCCTCCAGTTGGTAAAGGTTTCGCTTACCAGGGCGTAGGTGGGAATGGTGGAGATGGTTTTGTCCCAGTTCTGCACCTTTACCGTGTTCAGTGAAATGTCGGTCACCGTTCCGTCGGCTCCTCTTCCCGGCATCACGATCCAGTCGCCCACATTCACCATTTTGTTGGCCGAAAGCTGAATACTGGCCACGAACCCCAGGATGGAGTCTTTGAATATCAGCATCAGAACGGCCGCAAAAGCCCCCAGGCCCGTAAACAGCTTACCCACCTGTACGCCAAACAGGATGGAAAGCAGGATCATAAAGGCGCTGAAATAGAGAACGATTTTCAGCAGCTGAATATAACCCTTGATGGGGCGTGTGTTGGCGATGGGGAAGGTAAGGTATATGCTGTGCAGGGCATTGATCAGGGCATCCAGGAACAGCAACGACACAATGAGCATGTAAATATGGGTGCCCTCCCTGATCACTGTTTCCCAGGTGGGGTAATCCTCAAATATGGCCGGGTTCGTTAACAGGATGATCACAGCCGGGGCAAAATGTGAAAGCCGGTTGAAGACCTTGTGCTCGGCAATGATGTCGTCCCAGGTGAACCGGGTGCGTTTAATGATCCTGTGCTCGGTGTAAATGATCAGCTTTTTGGTGACCCAGTTTGCCAGAATGCACAAAAGTACCACAATGGCCGAAAGGATGAGGGTTCTGAGCAGCATGGCCGTATCAGGACTTAATCCCATGTTGTTCAGCCATTTCATCAGGATATTATGCACCAGGTCAATCATGATGTTTTACAAAAAGTGCTTTGTGAATGGACAAAGCTAAGTTAGTTTTTATATTTATAACCTCAAATCTGCATGCTTGACATCATACTAAAATATACCCTATGAAACGATTGCTGGTACCCATAGCTCTTTGTTTATCCATGACATCTTTTGGGCAGAATGATTTCAGTCAATGGTTCGGTTCCGGAACCCTGCGTGTGGATTACCTGCTGGCCGGGGATCAGGAGAATACGGAAGTATATTTCCTGGATATGAAGAAGGAACCTTTCTGGGGAGGTTCCCGTACGAACCTGGTTGATACGTTCAGATACGGTGAATTCATGGTTGAAGTGAGCGATCGGGAAAGCGGTACCCTGATCTATTCCAGGGGATTCTGCACCCTGTTTAATGAATGGCAAACCACCCCCGGGTCAAAAAATATTAGGAAGGCATTCCATCAGGTGGCCCTGATGCCTTTTCCCCGTAATCCCGTGGTATTTCAACTGCTGCAAAGGAGCCGTAAGGGAGAATTCCGGCCGGTATACAGGCAGGAAATAGACCCTGCCGACATGTTTATCAGGAAGGAGCCTGTTATGAACTGTGACACCACCAGGGTATGGTATACCGGTGATCCTTCTGTGAGGCTGGATATTGCTTTTTTCGGCGACGGATACACAGTGGCTGAACGGACGCAATTTGATGCCGATGTGAAAAAGTTTACAGAGAACCTGTTCAACACCCAGCCATTCGACCGGTTGAAACACCTGATCAATATCTGGTCGGTGTTTGTACCTTCGCCTGAAAGCGGTACCGACATACCCGGTGAAGGGGTTTACCGGGAAACAGCCCTGAACACAACCGACTATACCTTCGGCCTGTCAAGGTATATTACCACCACCGACATGGAATCTCTGCACGACCAGGCGGCTGCTGTGCCTTCCGACCAGATGGTGATTCTGATCAACAGTGAACGGTACGGAGGCGGGGGCATTTTCAATCATTATGCCAGTGTTACAGCCGGTCATCCCCTTTCCCTGATCGTTATGGTGCATGAGTTCGGCCATTCGTTTGCCGGTCTGGGCGACGAGTATTACACTTCGGAAGTGGCCTATGAAGAATTTTACCCTCTGGATGTGGAACCCTGGGAACCCAATCTCACTACCCTGGTGGGCTTTGACCACAAATGGAAGAATATGCTCGACCCCGGCACCCCTGTACCGACCCCGGCCGATCCCCAGTACGGGGAAGTGGTGGGTGTGTATGAAGGAGGAGGATATGTGGCGAAAGGAGTGTACCGGCCTTTCCCCGACTGCCGCATGCATACCAACGAAGCTCCCGGATTTTGCCCCGTGTGCCGGCGTGCTATTGAAAGAATGGTGCGCTTTTACAGCGAGTAGTGCCGCCATTGCATCCCTCATCTGCTAAACCACCCTCCATACCTTGGAAAAATACAGCATAGATGCTTTATTGAACGGACTGGGAAAACGGGACCCCGTTATCCTGAACCATATCTATGATGAATATTATCCCTGGGTGGAAAAACATGTGCTGAACAATTCGGGAACAGAGGATGATGCCGGCGATATTTTTCAGGAAACCCTGGTGATCCTTTTCAGGAAGCGGAAAGAAGGTACCCTGCAAATTTCAACCAGCTTCAGGAATTATCTGATCGGCACCGCTAAAATGTTGTGGCTGAAAGAGCTGAGAAGAAGAAGGCGGAGCCCGGTCGTATCTGCCGAAGTGACCGATGAA
>DSCJ01000047.1 GCA_011049175.1 Bacteroidota bacterium
AAAGCGAGAAGGTTAAATTATGGTTCTGGCTGTCATTAAGTGTTGTAAATGCACTTGCTGAATTGAAAAAATTAAAAATGGGCACACCATATATTAGTACATAGCCAGATAACTACGTAGTATAATCATGATTATCAATATGATATGTCAAGGAATTGCACATACTATGAGATAGTAATACGAAAATATTCTGTCCAACAGATTGGCTTTGCCCTGGCATTTACCCGGGCGGGAAACCATTCAACTCTTTTCTTCCACAAAATACCGGGCGGTATCCTGAATGGTCTCCTCCAGGGGACGAAAGGGATCTCCCAGCAGGTTCCTGATCTTTTCCGATGAGAAGCGGCTGAAGTGGCGGCTGATGACAGCGGTTTCACGGGTCACACGGGGTTCGTTTCCGGTAAGGAAAGAACGAAGCCCTTCCAGTCGCCACAGGATCTCCAGCATAGCCGGGGATATTTTCCTGCGGGGAGGGTTCCTGCCCAGGGACCCTGATATGCTTTCAAACAATTCCCGGTATGACCATTCCCCTGCCGATAGGATGAACCGTTCCCCGAAACACTTCCTGTCAACCAGTTCGACCAGGATGCGGGCCACATCGCGTACATCGACAAAACCCGTTCCTCCTTCCGGATAATGGTTCAGTCCGTTCCACACCGCCTGAAAAAACCGGCCACTGCTGCGGGTCCAGTCGCCGGGACCCAGCACCACCGAGGGGTTGACAATCACCGCCGGCAGGCCCTCGGCAATGCCTCTCCATACCTCATTCTCAGCAAAAAATTTGCTGAGGGCATAACCCGATTTGCTTTTATCCGGAGCCCCGATCAGCGTTTCGTCAGCCGGCCTGTTGAAAAGCGGGATTCCCAGGGTGGAAACCGAGCTTACATGCGCAAAAGCTTCCACCTTCTTTTCGAGGCACAGGTTTACCAACAGCCGGGTGCTTTCCGTATTGAACCGGATCATCTCGTTCCTTCTCCCGGGGAGGAAGCTCACCATGGCCGCCGCATGAACCACCTTCCGGATATTCTTCAGATGCGCATGCAGGTTACTTTCGTCCAGCAGGTCGGCATCAACCCAGTGCACCCGCAACAGCCATTCTTTTACCTGTTCCGGATCGCCGTAATGCCTCCAGGTGTGTTCTACCCGTTCCGTATTGGACCCGGGACGTTTCAGGGCCAGCACCGGCCGGCCTCGTTTTACCAGCTCGAGCAACAGATGACTGCCCACAAGCCCGGTACCTCCGGTAAGCAAAACGGCGGGGGCAGTTTTTTCCCGGGGTGCCCGGCCGGATGGAATGGAACCGTTGGAAGCAGAATGGATCATACCTCGGGTTTAAGCAGCCTGAATGCCTGTTTCTGTGTGTACACCCTATGCTTCACTTTCCTCTGTTTTCCCGGCCGTGTTATCGAGGTAGGACAGGATCAGACTGACACATTCACTCACATCCATATCGGAGGTATCGATACGTATTTCAGGATGTTCCGGCGCTTCGTAGGGATCGTTCACTCCCGTGAAATGTGGTATTTCGCCTTTTCTGGCCCGTGAATACAGTCCGTTGGGATCGCGTTTTTCGCACACCTCGAGAGGGGTGGAAAGGTAAACTTCAATGAAACGCCGGCATTGCGAGCGGGCGAAACGCCTGGATTCACGATAGGGGGAGATGAAAGATGCCACCACGGCCACTCCGTACGCTTCCAGCCGGCCTGCCAGATATCCTACCCGGCGGATATGCCGGTCGCGGTCTTCCGGACTGAATCCTGTTCCCGGGAAAATATCCCGGATCATATCACCGTCGAGCCGTTCAACGGTTGCTCCGCGTTCTTTCAGGGCTTTTGCCACGGCATTGCCCAGGGTGGTTTTCCCCGATCCGGGCAAGCCTGTGAACCAGATCACCGCCGGTTGCGGTTCCCGGTGCTGTTTCTTTTTCCATCTTGCCAGGTATACGGAATAGATCAATCCCTTGATGCCCAGATCGCTCAGGCCCACCATGAGGGTAATGACCCCGTCTTTCGTGAGAAGATACACCAGCCCTGTGATGATGATCATGGAAATGATCCACCAGAAGAACGGCACCTGTATATTTCTTTTTGCTTTCATATCTCAAATATCGGAAAGATCAGGGTAAATACCATCGGACATAAGCACTTTTCGGGTAAAATAGAAAAGAATTCATATCATCCAACCCTTTCGTTGGCAATGCAGGGGGGTGACGGAAGGGGTCGGATCCCCAGGCATGGGGAAGGTGGATCCCCCCGCCTTGTTTTTCTCATAAAACCCTCAGAGGCCGGGTATCTTGATTAAATACGTTTAAATCAGGAAACAGAGTTCCGTATGAGCTGCCTGTTTGTAGAAGAGAAGAACCGGCCAATTCTTCGAGCCGTGTAATAGCGGTATTTCTGAAGATACTAGAAATATTCATCCCACCGGCCAGGTTTTCGCTCCGTTCCCAAAACGGAGCGACATGCTTTTTTGAGGGCAAAAAAGCATGCAAAAAACCCTCAGAGGCCGGTCTTTTTCAGGTAGTCTGTGAAAAAGATATGTTTATGAGTAGCGGGGTTCCCCATCAACCACCCCGCCTTTCATGGTTCATAAATCCTTCCCCTGGCAGGGGAAGGTGGATCCCCCGCCAACGGCGGGGGAGACGGAAGAATATTTAGTCAATGAAAATCGTTAACCTTTAAT
>DSCJ01000138.1 GCA_011049175.1 Bacteroidota bacterium
ACCTGCGAATTTGTGGACGTAGTTCTTATACTGGAAACAATGCCCCGTTTCAGTTTCTCTTCGGGCATCCGAAGACTTTTCCGCTTTGCTTGTATTTTTTTGTTATTTTTACCTTTTCAATCATTAAACCAAGCGGTATGAACCATCTGGTGGCCCCATCCCTGCTGGCGGCCGATTTCGGAAAGCTGAACGACGAGATTGATATGATCAACCGCAGTGAGGCCGACTGGCTTCACCTGGATATGATGGACGGGGTATTCGTCCCCAATCTTTCATTCGGATTCCCCGTGCTGGAAGCCGTTAGCAAGCGTGTACAGAAACCCATGGACGCCCACCTGATGATGGTACACCCTGAAATGTATCTGGAACGGCTCGCGGGTCTGGGTATATATCATGTTACGGTGCACTATGAAACCTGTCCTCACCTGCACAGAACCGTGCAGCAGATCAAAGAGCTGGGTATGAAAGCCGGGGTAACCCTCAACCCGCACAATCCGGTGCATTTGCTGGAAGAGATCCTTCCCGAAGTGGACATGGTACTGATCATGTCGGTAAACCCCGGTTACGGAGGGCAGCATTTTATTCCCCAAACCTATGAAAAGATCAGGAAACTGCGTTCCATCATCGAAAAGGCCGGGCTGCAGACCCTGATCGAGGTCGACGGCGGGGTGGATCTGGAGAACAAGAACGACCTGCTGAAGGCAGGTGTGGATGTACTGGTTACCGGGGTCACGGTTTTTCATTCCCCCAACCCGCTGGAGACTATCCGGAAACTGAAAACGTAGCTATCCTTCCACGTAATCCCGGAGATATTCAAACCGTTCGGTCAGTTTTCCTTCTTTCACAATGGTAGCCCGCCGTATCATGCCCTCCTGGTCCCCCGTCAACAGGGCCGGAAAGAAATGTTTGAGCAGGCTGTTTCCGAAATCCTCACTGGCATCCCTCGGCAGCTCGCCGGGCAGGTTATCCACCGCCATCACGGTAATATGGTCTTTGTCAAAAGCAGGCCCTTCCTTCCCGGTGTGCGGGTGATATCCGTAAAACGGTTCTTCAATGGTGGAAGCCCGGAGGGTGGAAGCAACGGGTTTTCCGATATCACAGCTCACATCGGCAATTACCCGGACAGGAAACCCGGGGTGAAGATAATCTTCCGGACGCAAAAAAACGGGTGACCGCGGATCCCAGTAGTGACAGGGAATATAAAGATCGGTCTTCAGGGCATAGGGAAGAAAAGCCGATTCATACCGGTCGGGATGTTCCATAAAATCCTGCATGCTGAAAGGCTGTCCGTCCCGCCGCCTCACATAATCGCCCGGATCGAGCTGGCAAAATACCGGCCTGTCAAACGTACCTGACAGGTATTCAGCCGGCGTCACTTTCTTAATATTCAGGGGCATCAGCGTTTCCATGGCCCCGTGTGCCACGCGTCCCCCGCCTGTGATCAGGATCCGGATGGGCGGCAGGCTGAGCTGCCTTACCTGCTCCAGCAATTCTTTCAGGTTGAAGCATTCACGGGCCGGTTTCAGCCTGAACGAGCCATGTCTCAGCCCCCAGCCCCTCAATCCGTTATAGGCTCCGACAATTCCCGCCCAGCGCCCGAAAGCCACCAGGCGGTTTCCGTCGGGGGTGGTGAGGTATTCATAATCCACCAGGGTGATGTTTTTTCTGATGATCTCCCTGAGCATATCCCGGTTGTAGGGCTGTTTTTTCCCCGTATGGGAAAAGAAAACATAGGTGCGTCCGGCGATCAGGGCAGGAATAGCCACTTCCTTCACCCCCATGATCACATCACATGCTCCGGGGGATGGCACCACCCTGACACCCTGTCGGGAAAATTCCTCATCGCTGAAGCAGCGGTTGGAACTTGATTCAACCACCACTTCCGTTCCCGGATTTTTTTTCTGAAGTTCCGCAGCCTGCCACGGCGTAAGGGGTACACGCCTGTCGGGCGGATTTTTTGTCTCTTTCAACAGTCCGATTCTCATCATGTTGGTTTTTTCACTGTCCTTCGGGCACGAAATTAACGATTCCGGCCCGTTTTTTGTTCATTTTTTACAGCACATGGTACCGGAATATTTTGTACCTTTGTGTTCCTTCGGGGCTGACATGGAATTGACAGCAAGCCGAGGTGGTATGTAAGCATGCAGAGCAGGGTGACAGTGCTCTATAATCCTCTGTCGCAAAACAATAACTGGCGAAAACAATTACGCTCTCGCCGCCTGACCGAAGTTTAGTAAGTCAAGGCAACATCCCGTCACCAGGTGACGGGACGAGACGTCTCGCGGGCGGACGTTCCCCGTTCCAACCCGGTACCGAGGCGCACGCAATTCGGGGATAGCTTCCGGGATGTCCCGGTCCGGAAGTAAAATTCAGGGACTAAGGAAAGGTTTGGTAGCATCGCGCCTGGCCTTTTCCGACAATCAAGCGGTGCTAAGCATGTAGAAAGCATATGGTCTCCTTGTCTGGACGCGGGTTCGAATCCCGCCAGCTCCACTCCAAACAAAAGCCAAACATCCCCCGCTAGGGGGTGTTTTTATTTCCGGAAAAACGTTGAAAACTTGTTTTCATAAAGTTTTGGAGGAAATAAAAACAACCTTGCGCAGCAAGGTGTTTGGCTTTTGTTTGGTTAGCCGCAACTCAGGGATCACCGAAGGTACTCCCACCAGCTACCCCGCTAGGGG
>DSCJ01000057.1 GCA_011049175.1 Bacteroidota bacterium
GGCAGTATTCTTTTATTTTGCCTGTTCTGCCGGTATTATCACACAGCCTCTATGGTTGAAGGCGGTTTGGAAGCTATGTTGTAGGTTACACTCACCACGCCGGGTACATTATCAACGATCTCGGCAGCCAGTTTTCTCAAAATACCGAAAGGCAGTTCGGTGGGTGTGGCCGTGCGGGCATCCACGCTGTCCCAGCACCGGATTTCTATCTGGTGGCCGAAATCTCTTTTTCCGTTTCGCATACCGGTAACCCGGTCATCATGAAATATGGCCATGTACTGGAATGCTCCGCTGTTACTGAGCATTTCCTCGGTTATGGATGTTGCTTTCCTGACCATTTCCAGTTTTTCACGGGTCACTTCCCCGATGATCCGTGCCGCCAGGGCTGGTCCCGGGAATGGGATGCGGTTATAATATTCTTCGGTTAGTCCAAGGGCTTTGCCTACCTTCCTCACACCGTCTTTTCTAAGCTGGATCAGGGGTTCAATGATACCATATCCGAATGCTTCCTGAGGGTTAATTCCCAGCTGTTCAAATACATTGTGCTGGCGCTTGATGCCCGCTACGGTTTCGTCAATGTCGGTGAGTATGGTTCCCTGGAGCAGGTATCTGGCTTTGCTTTCCCTTACCAGTTTGCCGAATACGTCTTTATAGAATGTCTGGGTGATGGCTTCTCTTTTTTCTTCGGGATCGGTAATGCCTTTCAGGGCCGATAGGAAGGCCTCTTCGGCATGGATAATTTCCACGCTCACACCCTGCTTGCTGAAAAAGGAAGCCACCCGCTCCGGTTCCCCTTCGCGCATCAGTCCGTTTTGAATAAAAACGGTCCGGAGCCGTTTACCCAGAGCCCGGTGTCCGAGCAATGTCACCACGGAGGAGTCGACACCTCCCGACAGGGCGTTGATGGCCATGCCTTCCTCAACGGCCTGTTTGATTTCATTTACTTTCTCATCGATAAATGATTCGGGATTCAATGATTCGGCAAGGATTTCTTTTACCATAGAAATTCAGTTTAAAATGATTGGTCAAGACACCAAAGTAAATAAAATAACAGGAAAATACCGGATAGAAAATGGTAGATATGAAATGAAAAATGTGCCGGAAGAGGGGAATCCTTTTTCTTCCGAACCGGCTTTTCACTTACCCGGTTATCCCAAATAGGTTCTCAGGATCTTGCTTCGGGTGGTGTGTTTCAGCCGTTTGATCGCTTTTTCCTTGATCTGTCGCACCCTTTCCCGGGTGAGGTTGAATTCTTCCCCAATTTCTTCGAGTGTATGGGGATGTTTGCCGTTCAGGCCGAAATACAGCCTGATAATATTGGCTTCCCGGTATGTAAGGGTGGAGAGGGCCCGTTCAATTTCCTTTCTGAGCGAGTCGGTAAGAAGTTCCTTTTCGGGGCTGGGGGAATCCTTGCTCAGAATGAGGTCATACAGGTTTCCTTCTTCTTCCGGGCCAATGGGAGCATCCATGGAAACATGCCTTCCGGTATTTCGCAGGGCCTCTTTCACGTCGTTCGGCGCCATTTCCAGCACCTGGGCCAGTTCTGATACGGAAGGTTCGCGTTCGAATTTCTGTTCCAGTTCGGCAAAGGTTTTGTTGATCTTGTTGATGGATCCGATCTTGTTGAGAGGAAGGCGCACGATACGGGCCTGTTCGGCCAGAGCCTGCAGAATGGACTGCCTGATCCACCACACGGCGTAGGAGATAAACTTGAATCCGCGGGTTTCATCAAACCGCTGTGCCGCCTTGATCAGTCCCAGGTTCCCTTCATTGATCAGGTCGGGCAGGGTAAGACCCTGGTTCTGGTACTGTTTGGATACGGAAACCACAAATCGCAGATTGGCCCTGATCAACCGGTTAAGAGCCTGATCATCCCCTTTTTTGATCCTTCTGGCCAGCTCTACTTCTTCTTCCGCACTCACCATTTCTACCTTGCCTATTTCGTGGAGGTACTTATCAAGGGACGGGGTATCCCGGTTAGTAACCTGTTTGCTGATTTTTAATTGTCTCATTGGCTGGGGGTTAGGGTCGGTCATTGTTTATACGAAATGACGGAAAAAAAGTTGCAAAAAAATCAACCAAAAGTGCCCATAAGCATAAAGCCGGAATGCCGGAAGGATTTTACGGGGCAAGATTATTGGAATGGGTTCATTATTTGTGTTTTAAAAAATAATCTGCACGAAAAATTTTGGATTATTAAGTTTAATTCATATACTTGCAGTGGATTTTCTATCCCCCCGGTTTGTAATTTCCAACATCCAGAATAAATTTTGAAGTCTCTTTCAGAATTCGATGTGTTTTAACATTTCTACTTATTTAATTATACCGTATCTATGTATGATATTCTTGAACTGAACAAGAAGCTTGTTTCAGAACTCCGCGATATTGCCAAGGAGTTGAACATTAAGCGGGTTGAGGCAATGCGTAAGCAGGATCTGATCTACAAGATCCTTGA
>DSCJ01000079.1 GCA_011049175.1 Bacteroidota bacterium
TACCAGAACGGTTCTGATAAGGCGTCCTCCCGGTATGCGTACAAGAAAACCCAGCAGGGCATGCAGAAAAAGATACAGGATCCCGACGTGAAGTCCGGAAATAGCCAGAAAATGCATGGCTCCAGCGCCAGCATACCCCTGCCTGAGACCGGGGTCCATCTCATCACGGTATCCGAGCGACAACGCCGCCAGTACCTGAAACTCACGCTCGCCCATCCTGCCGGCTCTCAGCTTTTCTATCAAATCGGTGCGAAAGGAGTGAAAAAATACGAACCATTTACTCCCACCCTGAATTCCGGTCTTTCTCCAGCTTTCCTTCTCAAGGTATATTTGCCCTGTAATTCCCTGCCGGAAAAGAAATTTCCTGTAATCAAATTCTTCCGGATTCATGGGAGGATCCACCGGGCTCAGCCATCCCCGGCAAAGGATCAGGTCGCCATAAGCCAGTGTGGCCACAACCGTATCAACAGCCAGGGTGGCATACACCTTTTGCCGGTTACCCACCGGTTTTCCATACCGGTCAATCGCCCTCACCATAAGCAAAACCCGGTAGCTTCTTTCCTTTTTTACCGGACTTCCCATCACTTTTCCCAGATATGTTCCATATCCCTCATTCATTCTTTCCTCCAGCATGCTGTAACGCAGCCCAATATGGTAGATCCCGGCCAGGAGAAGGAAAAGAAAAAGAACGGAACCGAAAAGAACGGAGTCGAATGGTTCGATGAAATAAAGGAAAAACAAAAGAACAATCAGAAACAGCAAAACCACCACACAAAGAGGCGTAGTGAAAATCTGCGGTGGCCATAGCATTCCCACAGAAATTCCCGCCATAAAGGGGAGCAACAGGCGCAGGAAGGGATATTGCTTCAGGCGGCTCATGGATTATTGCATCCAAACCGTTGGAAATTCCAGGAATGAAATTAACCATTCCTTTTGAAAAATCCTATCATCCGAAACATCCGGTAAAACACAGCCTATTTGGAAAGATGCAGGAAGTTCGTTACATTTATTATCCCCGCCTGAACAAATAACAGGGAATAATGGTTAACCTAAAAAACAAAAAATTATGGCAAATCTGGGAACAAAATACCTGGGTATTGAACTGAAAAATCCCATCATCGTGGGGGCCAGCAATCTGGTCACCGAACCCGACATTGTAAAAAAACTCGAAAAAGCCGGCGCTGCCGCCATTGTGTACAAATCGCTCTTTGAAGAACAAATCCAGCTGGAAAGCTACGAAATGGAAGATCAGCTGGAAGAATACAATGAGCGCCATGCGGAAATGATCTCCCTGTTTCCGGATATCAAGCATGCCGGACCGGCAGAACATCTCCACCGGCTCGAAAAAATGAAAAAATCGGTTTCCATCCCGGTTATCGCCAGTCTGAACTGCGTATACCCCGAAACATGGACCGATTATGCCAAAAAACTGGAAGAAACGGGGATAGATGCTCTGGAACTGAATTTTTATGCCGTACCAAGGGATTTCAAAACAGAAGGGAATCAGATCGTGGAAGAGCAGATCAGGGTGATCGGGGAGGTGAAAAAAACAGTGAACATCCCTGTCAGTGTGAAACTCAGCCCCTTTTATACGAACATCCTGAAAGTGGTGGCCGAAATGGATAAGGCCGGAGCCGACGGTTTCGTACTGTTCAACCGGTTGTTCCAGCCTGATATCCATCTGGAAAAAGAAGAACATCACTATCCCTACCATCTCAGTCATGAAGACGACAACCGGCTGCCTCTGAGGTTTACCGGCCTTCTATACGATGAGATCCGGGCCGATATATGCAGTAACACGGGAATTTATTCCGGGCTGGATGTGATCAAAATGCTCCTGGCAGGTGCAGATGCCGTTCAGGTGGTCAGCACCCTCTACCGGAACAAACCCGATCATATAGCGGTTATGCTGCAGGAAATGGAACAGTGGATGGATAAAAAGCATTATGAAAAACCGGTTGACTTCAGAGGGAAACTTTCGAAAAAACACCTTACCGATCCGTTTGCTTACAAACGTGCACAGTATGTGGATATCCTGATGAAATCGGGAGATATTTTCAAGAAATATCCCGTGAGGTAGGCATAACAGGTACACATTGAATTCTCCCCCGGGAATCCGGAATGCCTGCGTTTGATTTTTTCCGGACTCGTTTCACAATAAATATTTATCTTTGTGTTTTCAATTATCCGAAGAAGGCAGTGGGAAGGATCCTGGCTATCGATTACGGGAAAAAACGCACGGGTGTGGCGGCAACCGATCCGCTTCAGATCATTGCGGGAGGAGTGGCAACGGTTCCTTCAGAAGGGATATGGGATTTCCTCGATGATTACCTGAAAAGGGAAACGGTA
>DSCJ01000058.1 GCA_011049175.1 Bacteroidota bacterium
CAGGACCACTTTCATCAGCCCCGGTTCCTTATTATGCAGCCTCTTAAACCACGAGGGCCCTTCCGAAAGCGGGGCCACCGCACTGATCAGCCGGTCTGTATCCACGGCTCCACTGTGTATCATTTCGAGGCATGCGGGGTATTCCCCGCTGGATATGTATGACCCGAAGAGGCTGATTTCCCGGGTGACAGCCAGCTGCAGTGGAAAATCCACCGTGGGTGCATAATTCCCGATAAGGGTAAGTGAACCTCCTTTTTTCAGGCAGTTCAGGGCTGTCTGGAAAGTGGGGTTGATGCCCACGGCATCAAATGCTGCATCGGCTCCCATACCGCCTGTTCGCTGCATGATCTCTTTCTCTATATCTTGTCTTCCGGGGTCCAGCATCGTTGTTGCCCCGGTTTCCCCGGCCAGTTTCAGCCTGACCGGATCGGTATCCGCCACGATGATATTTTTCATACCTCGGTGCTTCAGACTCTGCATCACCAGGTTGCCGATCATTCCCGCTCCGGTTACCAGGATGGTATCGTTTTCTGACAGGTGGGTATGGTTCACGGCATGGAGCGCCACGGAAAGAGGTTCGGTTACTGCGGCTTTCGGGAATTCCAGTCCTTCGGGCAGGGGATACAGAATATGCTGTGGTACGGCTACATATTCCGCGAAAGCGCCGTTTTGCTTGTATTCCGTGCACGACACTCCCAGCACACGGCGGTTATTGCAGAGGTTAATGCGGCCGCTGCGACAGAAGGGACATTTTCCGCAGGAAATGGTGGAGTCGAATGTGACCCGGTCGCCAATTTTCCATCCTTTGACCTGACTTCCTGTTTCCACGATTACACCTGCCGCTTCGTGTCCCATAACAATGGGCGGGATTCTGCGTCCCGTGGTACCGGTATATCCGTGGACATCCGATCCGCATATCCCGCAGGCTTTGACACGGATCAGCACTTCTTCTTTTCCGGCTGCCGGTGTGGGCACGTCTGTGTATTCCATTCGGTAGGGCTGGGTATGGATCAGGGCTTTCATGGAGCGGGGTTTAGAAAATGCAGTATAATAAGAGTGTAAAATACATTTAATTTTCATAAATGTAGCTGATTTTGCCAGATATGCCAATTTTCTGGCAGGGAAAAAACCTTCCGGTGGGATGGTTAAATTTTAGAAGGTTTCTTCCGTTTTCTGGTATTCGGTCAGGGTGGCTTTCAGAACCAGGATCAATCCGGCCAGGGCAAATTTCTGGGCCAGTTGCTTGTCGGGCGAGCCGGCAGCATACAGGAAGGCATAGGGCAGGACCGTACCCTGCAGGATAAGCTGGTAAAGGAAAAAACGAACTTTTGGGATCTTCCGGTACAGGTCGTGCAGGCTGCACACAGTGAAAAACCAGAGCGACCCTACCACAAGGGCGCCTCCCAGGGCATGCAACGGATTGTACAGGTCGCAGGGTACGATCAGAAGGATGTATCCGGCCCCGCATATTCTGAACAGGCGTTGATAAAAAGGTTTTTCCAGGTGACGGCTCACATGGAAGCAGATCATGGAACTGGCGGTCATTCCCAGGGCGAAGATCAGCAGGCTGAGGTAATTCGGATTCCCTCCCCGGGTGTACAGCCGGCCGAAATGGCTCACGGCATGGTCGCGGAATTCGACCTTTTCGCCGTAGGTCAGCATGCCCAGCACACATACCGCCAGGGTGACCCCGAAAAGGATATTGAGCTCCCGGTTAACGATGAGGTATCTGCTATTTTCCCTGCTGCCGGTGTGTAACCCTGTGTGTCCCAGCATGACGAAAATACATATCAGGTTCGGTGCTTATAAAATTACAGAAAATGGAAAGGAAATTCAAGAATTTTATTCTGCCTGCGGATGCCTGCTCATGAGGGGGCAGGAAAGACAGGGAAAACCACACTGGTGTTTCAGCCAGATGCATCAGTGAATGGATGGCGGGAAGAAAGATCCGTGGATATCATGGGTTTCCTTCCGTATGGCAGCCGGAATCGTATGCCAGGGGGACAGGTGGTTAAACAGACTGAAAAACAGGGGAATATTGCTCTTGATCCATAGCGATTTATTCCTTACATTTGGTAAGACTCTTCAAACCCAGCTGGTTTGTCCCATCCGGGTTGGAAATAAATCGAACCAATGACCTAATTTAAAAAAAGCAACCATGAGAAAGACCATGTTACTGGCAGCGGTCGCTGTTTTCCTGCTGGCAGGATGCTCCGGGAAATCTTCAGGAGAAACTGCTTCTTCCGAAGAGGAATCGGTCATCATTGAGCAAATGGATTCTCTCTCACAGGAAATGGACAGCC
>DSCJ01000040.1 GCA_011049175.1 Bacteroidota bacterium
AAAGCGAGAAGGTTAAATTATGGTTCTGGCTGTCATTAAGTGTTGTAAATGCACTTGCTGAATTGAAAAAATTAAAAATGGGCACACCATATATTAGTACATAGCCAGTTATCTACGTAGTTGTCTACGTAGATTATATTAATTACATTGCATTACAGCGCAATTGACCTGTAAAGTTTTTATTTACTTCTGAAATACCTAAGCTTGCCCATTTGCACGTTTCTTTCCCTGCCCTTTACACTCATCCGTGCAAGGAATTTCTTCCGGTCTTCCCGGCAGATGGTTTTCAACAGCCGGCGGGCCGACATGATGGCTGTAGGCAGTCCCCCGCCGGGCTCGACCCATTGTCCGCACATGTAAAAATTCTTCAGTCCCGGCAGGGTTTGCCG
Organism: Bacteroidota bacterium; assembly: GCA_011049175.1. Lineage (GTDB taxonomy): Bacteria > Bacteroidota > Bacteroidia > Bacteroidales > VadinHA17 > HyVt-105. Next base: position 390 of record DSCJ01000040.1, read on the forward strand.
CATGGGTTTCATCATCACACCGGCATTTTGGGGGGTGATCAGCCAGCCTTCGAAGGAGCCTTTCCAGTTGCCGGTATACCGTTCGAAAGTCAGCGGGGTAGCCACATCGCTAACTTCCACCTGACCGGATATTCCGGGAAAGCGCTGCCCGAGAAGCTCTGTAACGGTACGGGCAATCTCTTTTTTCTTTTCTTCATAAGCATCCCGGTGTCCCTCCAGCTTTTTCCAGTAGTTGTAATCCGAGGGCATCATCAGGGTAATGGCGGTTTTACCCTCCGGGGCCAGGGTGGGGTCCTGGTTATAGATATGCACATTCAGGTTTTCTCTCACCGCATCGCCTATTTCCACGGGGCGGTCAAGCCGGAAAGTAATGCCTGAAACAGTGCGGGGCTCCTGGTCGAATGAACGGTTTACCCCCAGGGAAACAAAAAGGAGCGATGGAAAAACCGGCCACTTTTCATACGGTTCACGGCTTTTATCGTCCACATGGTTGCCATCCAGCATGGAAAACAGGGTGGTATGTCCGTCGGCTGCGGAAACAACCCTACCTGCCCGGTGTTCGCTGCCGTCTTCCAGCCTTACACCCACCGCTTGTCCTTCATGTGTCAGGATTTTCACCACCCGGCTGCGGTAGCTGATCTCCCCGCCCAGTTCCCGGTACCTGGCTTCCAGTGCATCGGACATGGGCCGGGAACCGCCGATGGGATAACCCGCATTCCGGTTGTGCAAATAGGAAAAGGTGAACAGCATGAACAGGGCGGAAAATTCCGGGATCCATATTTCCCTGAAAGCATCCCTCAGTACAGGATCCTTGAATTTTTTCGTGAGTTCCTCACCGGTAATGTTCATCCACTCTTTCATTTTTTTCCCGTATCTGATAAAACGGGCCGTTACCGCTATTTTCTTTCTCCAGCGTACCGGCAGGGGATCATGATCAGAAGGAAAATCAAGGGGAATGCACATCCGGATGCCCCGGATGAACTCCCTGATCGATGGTTCGTCCTGCGGGGAAAATTCCAGGAGATGTTTTTCCAGCCGGTCAACGTTGGTGTAGAAGATAACGGTACGTCCGCCGGGTCCTTCAAATCGGCCGTATTCGTCCAGGTCGATAAAGGTCCTTCCCTGCGCTATGCCGGTTTCTTTCCATATATCGTGTATCCCGCTTTCTGGAGAAGAACCGACGAGCCAGTGGATACAGCCGTCGAACGTGTAGCCCTTCCGTACCCAGGCGGTACACAATCCTCCCGGCTGGTCGTGCATCTCGAAAATGTGTGTCCGGTAGCCGTTCATCCGGGCGTATATGCCGGCTCCCAGTCCGGCAAACCCTGCGCCGATGATGATGATGGAGTGGTCATGCTGTTTCATGGTAGTTTTTTGAGTTACACCCAAATATAGCCATAAGAATCATTCATAAAGTAATCCGACTCAAACCACTCCCCCTCTCCATCATTCATCACCCCATCACACCCTTCCGTTTACCCCGCCTTCCCGCCAAAAACACATACGATCCCTCCGGGGAGATCAGTTGCGGCAGGCAGGCCGCTTTTGCAGAACAAAGTTCCGGTATTTCCACGAATTTCATTAAAAGGACAAGCCTCTGAGGGTTTTATGAGAGAAACAAGGCGGGGGAAGAAGTGGGAAGGCCTGTGCAGCGATCCTGTCTGAGTCCCTGACAGGCACTGCACTGTCAGGGACGGGTTTGGATCGCGGCAGGCTTTGCCCCGCCGTAGTTTTTCCATAAAAGCATCAGCAGCCGAAGGGTTTTTTGCATGCTTTTTTGCCCCCAAAAAAGCATGTCGCTCCGTTTAGGGAACGGAGCGAAACACCGGCATGCGGGATGGA
>DSCJ01000062.1 GCA_011049175.1 Bacteroidota bacterium
CCACTGTTTCATTGAACCTTCACAAGGCAAAGACCTTTTTCTCCCGGCCCTCTTTTTTTCCATCTTCTTTAATTCTCAACATAACCTAATGTTTGGCTCAGTTGGTCCCGAAAAACCGGCAATTAATGACCGTTATCCCGTCATTCTTCTCACAATCCTGTTATTAAACAGAAGCAACACTGCCAAAAGGATCAGCCATTGCATCCACATGGTTGCAATACTGAATGGATTAAATGGATTAAGCCATTCTCCGGGAGCAAACTGGGTAATAGCCAGAAACATCCACCAAATAAGAAGTATCAGTGCTGCAATTGGGATAAAATAACTGATGATATAATCCCACCATTTCCCCAGTTTCCAATCGTTTTTCATGGCATTCAAATCCGAACGAAAAGCAGCAGTCCCGCCTTTAATAATGGTGCCGGCAATAATAGCTCCCGATATCATCAGCCCGAGCCCCCATACAAAATCCTGGTTACTGAGAAAATCGAGGTTTCGTGCAGAAGGAATTCCCAGCAAATAACTGATACCAACCACTATCAACACAGCCCGGCTGCGCTGAATACCTGTGTCAACCAGCAGGCGGGAAGCCAGCTCAAACATAGCTATGAGAGAACTGAACCCTGCAAAACTCAATCCCAGAAAAAACAGTACCGCCAGAATGCTTCCTAACGGCATTCGGGCAAACAACTGCGGCATCCACATAAAGGTCAAGCCTGTAGAAGCCGGGCCACTTTCACGCATTACTTCAAGCACCTGTGCATCGGCCATCCCCAGATGTCCCTGCAAAATAGAAAATACCGTTCCGAAGATCATCACCGCAGCCAGTATACTGACCATATTGTTTCCAATCCCGGTAGTAAAAGCATTCTTTACTGCCCCGTGTTCCAATTTCATATAAGCTGCATACGTAAGGAACAATCCCCATCCGGCTCCGGTATCCCATGCATTCTGTGTAAGCGCCTGTAACCAGGTTTCGGGCCGGGCAAGCTGATTCCACTGGGGTCTGAACAAATACCCGATTCCTGCTCCGGCTCCCGGAAGAGTTACTGCCCTGAGAACCGACAGAATCACAATGATCAGCAAGGTGGGAATCAGAATCTTATTCACCCTTTCTATTCTCCTGACCCCTTTCCCTATGGATAAACCGGCAAACGTAACCGCTGCAAGATGAACAAGGAAAGGCCATCCACTGCTCTGGAAACCATCCCATATCTGAATGGCAGTTTCCGTATCCTGGGGCAGAGGATACAGAACTGTTTGTGCCAGATAATACAGGCACCAGCCCACTACAACTGCATAAAAAAAGGCAATGGCAGTAGCCACCATGGCAACAAAGCCACCCATCCAGGCAAATTTGCCACCCATGGCTTTAATAAAAATACCTATCACACCCGAGCGATGTTTCCTGCCCAGTCCATATTCTGCAATAATTAAAGGAATGCTCCATAGAAACAGAAAGATAAGCCAGGCGATCAGAAAAGCTCCTGCCCCTTCTTCCCCTCCTGTTTGTGCAGCGATCCGCGGAAACCTCCAGATATTTCCCGTTCCTACCGCAATACCCAGTGCACTCAATATTAAACCAAACCTGGATGAAAATCGCTGGTGAATGCTGGCATCGAGTGAACGGGGCATATACTTTATTTATTTTGGATAGTAAAATAACAATCATCCATTAACATTTCCAAAACCACGGTGGAATATCCTGAATACCCAGTGACAGATTTCATCTCCTTTACTAATTTATTTGATAAAAAATGACCTGTAATGGCATTTAAGGAAAATAACTTGATATGAAAATTTGGAAATAATGCATTTGTTTTTATATTTTTACACATAAACTTGCCAACCGTTATTGAGTTAACTCTATGGAACAAAAGATGCAACCCATCATTTTGCGTTTAATGCCCCCTCAGATTTCACTCTAGTCCATCAACACCTGAAATTTTTCGGTTTATGAAGAAAAAAATGTTAGCATTCATTGCATTCATCCTAATGCCGGCTGCTATTTCCGGACAACCCGATCTGCTGCCAGGCTACATTATCCGGAACGACGGAAACATCCAACACGGACAGCTTGTACACAGAAGCGGATACCAGGCATCGGTTTGGTTTAGCCCCCTATAATTCGGACAATTTACATTTGGACTTCAATAATAAGCATCTTTCTTCATAATATTGTACCAGCAAGGAACAACCGAAGGTGACTATTGAACCGATGGTTGTTGAAA
>DSCJ01000035.1 GCA_011049175.1 Bacteroidota bacterium
GGCCTCTGAGGGTTTTATGAGAAAAACAAGGCGGGGGAAGAAGTGGGAAGGCCTGCGCAGCGATCCTGTCTGAGTCCCTGACAGGCACAGCGCCGTCAGGGACGAGTTTGGATCGCGGCAGGCCTTCCCCCGCCGTAGTTTTTCCGTAAAAGCATCAGCAGCCAAAGGGTTTTTTGCATGCTTTTTTGCCCTACAAAAAAGCATGTCGCTCCGTTTCGGGAACGGAGCGAAACACCGGCCGGTGGGATGGATAAATCCAGTTTCTTTAAACAATCCACTACGAAACGGCTTGAATAATTCGCCGGCTCCCGCCTGCAGGGCGGTCGGTTTGCCCCCCCACCTTATCATCCTCATGAAAGGGTAACGATTTTCCCTGACTCAATATTCTTCCGTCTCCACCCGCCGTTGGCGGCTGGATCCACCTTCCCCTGCCAGGAGAAGGATTTATGAGACGAATGAAAGGCGGGGTTGTTGTTGAAAAACCCCGCTTCTCTTTCAGAAGGACGATGTGGAAGTTGCTTTTCATAATACAACGTATGATATGTTGCGCTAAATTCTTGAACTCAGGATAGTTACAAATCTCCGCAGTTGCATTCGTAATGGGGCATACGTATCCCTTACGCCGTGCAAAACGGATACAGAATAAATGCGTTCACGGAAAAAACCCACTCCTCCTCTCCATTACTCAAATACATCAAATCGCCTATTCACCCGCTCCATCATTCCATTACATAAATACCATTTCCTTGTACCTTCCCTATGGAATTCTGTAACCGGGAAATGCTATTGTGTTGCGGGTGAAAATTCATACTTTTGGCCGTTCCGGACAACCGAAAAAATTCCCTCTGAGGATGATTAGGCCTTTGTTGATTGTTCTGGGCACCCTTTCCCTGCTTCTGGGGATGGTGGGTATCTTTTTACCCGGGCTGCCTACCACTCCCCTGGTGCTGCTGGCAGCCGCACTCTACTCACGCAGTTCCCGCCGCCTGCACATGGCACTGCTGCGCAGCCGCCTGTTCGGACCGAGGATCCGGCAGTTCCGGGAAAACCGTGGGCTGACGAAAACAGAAAAAATTTCTTCCCTTGCCCTGATGTGGACCATGATTCTGCTTTCCGTGGGGTTCTTTATCGGCCACCCGGCCGGTAAGATCGTGGTGCTGCTGGCCGGGCTGGTGGGAACCTTTGTGATGGGTATCAGGCTTCCCACGGTGGAAAACCCAAAAAAACACCGGGATGAGACGGTGACTCACCGGGAAAGAAACAAAAACCGGACGGAAACCCCAACACCCAAATAATTCCAACAGATCCCATCAATTTCTAAATCCCTCAACTTTTCAATCCTTCTTCAGAAGATCCCGGATCTCCGTCAGCAGTACTTCTTCTTTTGAGGGAGCAGGAGGTGGGGCCGGTGCGGCTTCTTCTTTCCGGCGTGCCCGGTTCATGGCTCTAACGAAAAAGAAAATGGCAAAAGCCACGATCAGAAAATCGAAGGTTACCTGCAGGAAGCTGCCGTAGTTCCAGGTGACTGCCTCGGTGGTTTCCGTGGCTTTTTTCATCACTACCTGCAGTTCCGTGAAATTAACTCCGCCCACCAGCAGTCCGATGGGCGGCATCAGAATGTCGCTTACAAAGGAGGCGACGATCTTGCCGAATGCGGCACCGATAATGATACCGACAGCCATATCGATGACATTCCCTTTCATCGCAAAGGCTTTGAATTCATCCAGAATTTTCATGACAGTATTGTTTACATTGTTAAGATGAATAGTAAAACTGCAAAACAAACCCTGTTTAACAGTATATGAATATATCTAAAAAAACTGATTGATAATCAGAACAGAAAAATATTTTTTTGCCTGCCTTTTTCATCCCTTAGAAAAGCAGGTCGTTCGCCACAGGGCGGCGATCGGAACCGGCCTGAAGGGGCGGTTGGTTAGAAACCACCCATCTCATTATTCTCAAGAAAGGTTAACGATTTTCATTGACTCAATATTCTTCCGTTTCCCATCCCCGACCCCTTCCGTCTCCCCCGCCGACGGCGGGGGATCCACCTTCCCCTGCCAGGGGAAGGATTTAAGAACCATGAAAGACGGGGTGGTTGATGGAAAACCCCGTTAC
>DSCJ01000067.1 GCA_011049175.1 Bacteroidota bacterium
AGGACCGAGAGCGGTTTTGGAATACAATATTGCCATGTCAACAACCTCCTGTAACCCGGGGATTCAACCGCACGGGGCGATTATATAAATTGTCCACGTCGAAACTCATGAATACAATAAAAACTCGGTCGAATGGAATGAAAAAAATATACGCGCTCCAATCACCTAAATCTGCAGTGGCCACGATTGGATCCCGATCCCGACAGCGATCCCGAAAGGTGCAAATTTTCTTTAATCCAGCGCAGGAAATGTCTCATCGAAATCGAAGCCCCTGCCACCATACGCAGGTCGGGTGCGCAAACATACTCTCCTCCTCAATCTTCCCAGCAAGCGCGGGACGGGGCGCTGCCAAGTAACGAAACATTCCATGGTATTCCTGGAATTCCGGAATTTTTTCTGTTTTTCCTTCTATTTGACAATGGAAGGAATAAAACTTACAATAGCATTATAAATAATACTGAAAAGAGGTTTTTTATGCGTACGATCGCGGCAAATGACTTAAAAACAAAGGGAGTGGCTTCGATCAGCGAAAAGCTGGCCGAAGATCCTGAGGTGATTATTACGGTCAGGGGAAAAAGCCGCTACGTGGTGATGGATCTGGAGCATTACCGATACCTCCGGGAATGCGAACTGGAGGCGGCCCTGCTGGAGGCCCGACAGGATGTCGAAGAGGGCCGGACGGTGACGGAAAGCGTCGTCGAGCATATCAAAAGACTTACCGATGGCGTATAAGATCATTTATCCGGAAAGTTATATCCGGCGGGCCCGAAAATTTATCAAAAGGCACCCTGATCTTCTCGAACAGTACCGAAAGACCCTTGAACTGCTGGAGCTGAATCCCTTCCACCCGTCTCTCCGACTGCATCCCCTCAAAGGAAGGCTGGCCGGGCTGCACAGCGTTTCCATCACGCTAACGTACCGGATTTCCCTGGAACTGATTCTTGCTGAACGGGAAATCATTCTGGTCAGCATCGGCACCCACGACCAAGTCTACAGGGAGTAATTCACCAAAGAACCTGTATGCCAGGGACGGAATTTTTTTCTGACTACCACTGAGCTTCTGCCCCGAAACTGTCATGGCGCGCTACCTGCTGATTTGCGTGTTTCCGTTTTTTTTTACCCTCCCTTCCGCCATTTCGACCGCAGGGAGAAATCTCCTGGCAATAGCAAAGAATGGCGCTGAGTTTCAGTGGTAATCACCTATTTCCAAGGAGCCTCCGGCTTACCGGAGGGCATCGCAGGGAGAAGGCCGATGGCTGATGAAAAGCCCGGAGAGAAAGGAAGGCAGATGATCCTCAGGGACATCCTGGCAGAGAACCGCACCACCCTCGCCAACGAGAGGACCCTGCTTGCCTATATGCGGACGGCCCTGACCATGTTCGTGGCCGGCGTCACCTTCATCCGCTTCTTTGGCTATCTGCTGACTGAGATTATCGGCTGGATACTGATCCCCCTGGGGATCATCACCATGATACGGGGGATGATAAGCTACCGGAAAATGAAGCGGTTGATAAAAAAGGAGGAGAGGTAGATCGACGGGAGCGGAAATTCGCTGTCCCGTCTTGGATATTGTTTTCAGTGATGCATCCCCGAAATTTTTATGCAATATTGTATGGAAATTCCATACAATTGTATGGTATAAACATACAATATGAACGCCCTTGCAAAAATCCTGTCATCAAAAATCAGGGGGGAGATATTCCGCCTTCTCTTCGGCACGAGTGATCAGGCTCTTCACATGCGTGATATTGAGCGGAAATCCGGCTTTGCGATCGGCACCATCCAGGGGGAATTGAAAAAACTCTCCGAACTTGACCTGATCCTGAAGGAAAAAGACGGCAACCGTACCTACTACAGAGCCAACAAGAGTCACCCGCTCTATTCCGATATTCATAACCTGGTGCTCAAAACATCCGGACTGGTCGATGTCCTGCGGAATGCCCTGGGCACGGAAAAGATAAAACTTGCCTTTGTCTTTGGTTCCTTTGCCAGGGGCGAAGAATCTGCGGACAGTGATATCGACCTGATGGTGATCGGCAGTCTCGGTCTGCGGGACCTGATTACAATGCTTGCCAACACGCAGGACACGATACTCCG
>DSCJ01000070.1 GCA_011049175.1 Bacteroidota bacterium
CCGGTTCCGGTACCGGAACCGGCCCGGAATGTTTTTCCCCTTCGGGCAGACTTCAGGTTCGGAATGAATCCGATATTTCTGTCTGATTCCTGAACAGGACGTTTTATTCAGTCAGACCGGCTACTTCTTTTCCCTGGCGGAAGCGGATGTCCCTCGGGATCCCGGCCGCTGCTATCCGTTCGAGGTCGGCCCGGAGCATATCGCCGATCATCCCCTTCTCTTCCACCATTTGTCTGGCTGCATCGTAATTACCATCACCCTGAATGGTGAGGATTTCGGCAGCCAGTTCGTTCATGGCGGCGGTCATCTTGTCGAAATCAACCCGGTAGGTACCGGTGACTTCATCACGTGAGAAGGCTTCTTTTTCCAGGAAATAGTTGAAACGGATCATATTGGCTTTTCCGTGGGCACTGGAAGCGCCGAAACGAACACTGCGGAATATCCCGGCCATGAAAGTCACATAGTTGTCCATCAGGTCTTTTTCTCCCAGTTCGCCCATTTCGGCCAGGCGGGAAACCAGGAACAGGCCCAGGATATCGGCTTTACCTTCTTCAATGGCCGAATACTGTTCTTTCAGGGCTTCACGAACCGTGCCCTTTCCGGTGATTGTGTTGTTGATTCCCAGACCGTGACCTACCTCATGGAACATGGTATTCTCAAAAAAGGCATCGAAAGTAACGTGTTGACGCTGGTCTTCTGCAATAACCAGGTCGGAAATAGGCACCAGGATTTTTTCAAATTTATAGCGCATGGCATTTTTCAGCTGCAGTTTCCGGCTCCCTTTTTCAGCCTGCACGCGTTCGTCGTTGGGAAGATTGATGGCAATGGTTTTGCTTCCGGCATTGCAGTCACCTGCATAATATATGGCATCGTATACTCCCATGTCGGATGAGCTTCCGGGTACTTCACTCTTGTATTCAGGTGAAACGGGCAGGCTGGTCTGGAGCTCGGGTAGCAGGGCTGCGAACTTCTCAAGTTTCCGGCTCCATTCATTGTCTTTTACCAGGATAAAGGCTTCATAGGCTGCCTTGTAATTGAACAGACCGTCTTCGTAATTTTCGATGGGGCCGACCACAAAGTCGATATTATTGTTTTTCATATCCATCCAGGCCATATCGCTGGGATAGTAATCATCGGTGAGAAGCGCATCGGCACGGAGTTCCAGGTATTTTCCCAGTCCTTCGTCTTCGGCCAGTGTGGCGGCTTTCCCGATCAGCTCTGCGGCTTTTTCAAGTTCGGCCCGGTATGCCTGGTGGTAGGGTACCGTGATCAGGTTTCCGCTTTCATCCCTTCTGATCAGGGTATACAGGCTGGTTTTGTCAGGAGCATCCAGTGCCTCGAATTCCTCCCGGGTCATATCGGCAGGATAGAAATTGGCTCCTGCGGGTTTTTCTCCGGCTCCTTCGATAAAAGGCCTGTTGTTGTTCAGCCTTTCCCAGGGCCCGTAATTGATCAGCACAAAGGTACGGGCGGCTTCATCGGTGATGGTGTCGAGCAATTCCGATTTATCACCGTAGGCCTGTTTCCAGAACAGTTCATCCATGATGTCGGCTGCATCGAACAGATACGGCAGCATCTGCCGTTCTTTTTCAGTAAGCTCAGCAATGAGGTCTGAGGTAAGCTCCACCTCCACAAATTCATTCACTTTTTTCTGTATGGCTGTCAGTTCTTCTTCCTGTGAAGTTTTGCATCCTGATATAAGGATGACTGCAAAAAGGGAGTAGGAAAGGATCTTTTTCATGGGTTCCAGGGTTTTGGTTGTTCAGTATATACAAAAATAAAGGAAATACACTTCATGATAAAATGAAAGCATATGTCGGAGGACATGAAAGGTAACCATGTAGTTTATTCGGCTATGTCGTCGGTATTGAATTTGAATCCCAGCCGTTTCCCTGTAGCCTGTATCGAGGTTTCGATCTTTTTATTCATCATCGCTACGGAAGC
>DSCJ01000120.1 GCA_011049175.1 Bacteroidota bacterium
GCCGCACAGGGAAGTTTCTTTGATCACCCTGCCCAGTTTTTCGAGCTGAAGCACCCCTTTGAACCGTTCCAGGGCACCGGCGCCTCCGTTGGCCGGTTTTTCTGTAATACTTTTCAGTATTTCGAGCATTCTGCGGGTTCCTTCCCGGCAGGGAATGCATTTCCCGCAGCTTTCACGCTGGATAAAGTCCATAAAAAACATGGCCACATCCACCATACAGGTATCCTCATCCATCACCACCAGTCCGCCGGAACCCATCATAGCCCCTACCTGCAGGAGGGAATCATAATCCACTTCAATATCGAGGTTCTGTTCGGTGATACAGCCACCCGACGGGCCTCCGATCTGCACCGCTTTGAAATTTTTCCCGTTCCGGATACCTCCACCAATGGTAAAAATGATATCACGGATTGTGGTTCCCATCGGGATTTCGATCAGGCCTGTGCGGGCAATTTTCCCCGAAAGGGCAAACACCTTGGTTCCCTTGCTTTTTTCCGTTCCCAGGGAGGCGAACCAGCCGGCTCCTTTCTCGAAAATGCCGGGCACATTGGCCAGGGTTTCCACGTTGTTGATCACGGTAGGTTTACCAAACAGCCCACTGGTGGTAGGAAACGGAGGCCGTGGACGGGGCATGCCGCGTTTTCCTTCGATGCTGTGCATCAGGGCGGTTTCTTCTCCACATACAAAAGCGCCGGCTCCCATTTTCAGGGTAATATCGAACGAAACGCCGGTACCCAGGATATTTTCTCCCAACAAACCGTAATCCCTGGCCCGGGCAAGGGCGGTTTTCAGCCTTTCGATGGCCAGGGGGTATTCGGCCCGGATGTACACATACGCTTTGGTGGCTCCCATGGCATAACCGGCAATGGCCATCCCTTCGATCAGCCGGTGCGGATCACCCTCCACCACGGCCCGGTCCATGAAAGCCCCGGGATCTCCTTCATCGGCATTGCATATCAGGTATTTCTGATCAGCCTGTTCCTTTGCCGCCAGTTTCCATTTCATGGCGGTGGGGAACCCCCCTCCACCGCGGCCACGCAAGCCGGCCTTTTCCACCTCAGCGATCACTTCCGCCGGCGTCATTTCCCTGAGTGCCCTGACCAGGCCGGCGTATCCGCCCGAAGCAATGTATTCTTCGATGCTGTCCGGGCTGATCACCCCGCAATTCTTCAGCACCACTCTTTTCTGGGGCGCAAAGAAAGGATGCTCATCGAGGTAGCTGACCCCTTCCCAGGCTTTCGCCCCGGCGGTGCGGTACTGGCCCAGCACGCCGCTTTGGGGTAGTTCCCGGGCAAATACCTGGTTCAGAAGGTCCGGTATGCGATCGGCCGTCACCTGTTCAAATGACACCCGGTTGAACCCCGGGATCAACACGTCCACAATGGGTTCGGAAGAACACAGTCCGATACATCCCACACTCACTACGGAAGCTTTCAGTCCGTTCCCGTCAAGGTATTCTTCAATGGCATCTCTGGTTTTCCCTGCACCGGCTCCCAGACCACAGGTGCCTGCCCCCACGAAAATAACAGGGGACTCCGTTTTTTCATACCGCAGTCCGGAAAGGACCCCGGCAACCGTTTGTTCCGTTTTGTTTTTGTCCGAAAGAAGCGATGAGATCAGGATTTCACTGAC
>DSCJ01000021.1 GCA_011049175.1 Bacteroidota bacterium
ATCGAACAGCGTATCCTTGATTTCGGATACTGCTTTGTGCGGGTAGGGGTGAAAGTGAACCAGGCCAGTGAGTGGCTGTTTACTCAGGTAGAGAAAGTCGAGTTCTAAGAGGCTTGTTGTAAAAAAAAAGAGTATCCCCCTCCGGGGGGTGCTCTTTTTAATACGTTGTATGCAACGTACAAGGTGATCCTACACTTTAAAATAAATACTTATGTCTGAAATGAAAGAACATGCCTTTCCTGTTGTTTGCAGAGGTCTGTCCCGTGTGGTGATGGCCGTTGCGGTTCCTGTCATGTTTTTATGCAGTGTGCATGCACAGCAGCCCCTGTCAATAAACACGGAATATGGCACGCACGATCCGGTGATGATCAAACAGGACGGGATCTATTATCTGTTTGCTACCGGCCGGGGAATACAGGCAGCCTCCAGCAGCGATATGGTGAACTGGACCCGGCTGGAACCGGTATTTGACGACGATCCGCCCTGGGTGAACGATACCCTGGTGCCCAGGCACCGGCGGAACGATTTCTGGGCCCCCGACATCAGCTTCCATAACGGGAGGTATTACCTGTATTATTCCGTTTCTTCTTTTGGAAGGAATACCTCGGCCATTGGGGTGGCATCCAATAAAACCCTGCATCAGGATGATCCCGATTATGAATGGGTGGATCACGGATGCCTGGTCAATTCCATTGCCGAGAAGCACGACTGGAATGCGATTGACCCCAACCTGGTGATTGACGATGAAGGAGTGCCATGGCTCAACTTCGGTTCGTTCTGGGGAGGGATGAAAATGGTCAGGCTGAACCCTGACCTCATCAGTGTGGCCGTTCCTGAGAGGTGGCTGACCATTGCTGCCAGAAAACGTTCGTTCAGACCCGAAGACCGGAGAAATGATAAACCCGGTATAGAAGCGCCGTTCATTTTTAAAAAGAATGGCTATTACTATCTGTTCGTATCGTATGACCGCTGCTGCCGTGGAGTGAACAGCGATTACAACATTGTGGTGGGCCGTTCCGAAAGGGTGACCGGACCGTATGTGGACCGCGACAGCGTGGATATGCGTTATGGGGGACATGTGCAGGTTTTACTGGGGAATGAAAACTGGCCGGGTGTGGGGCATAATTCAGCCTATACATTCGACGGGAAGGATTACCTGATATTTCACGGATATGACGCCAAGGACAGGGGCAGGTCGAAACTGCTGATACGCGAGATCCGGTGGGATGAGGATGGCTGGCCTGTTGTTACACTTTAATGACTGATAATATGATGAAGAAAAAACTTTTAATAAGCAGTATCCTGATCGTTATGGGAGGAATGGTTGTTTCGGGGCAATTTCCACGGGCCATTCAGCCGGAAAATGTTCCGACCCCTGAAGAGCTGAAATCGATCGATTATCCGGCACATGACCCAGTGATGATCAAACAGGACAGTGTATACTACCTGTTCACCACCGGATGCGGGGTGGCTTCCAGTACCGATATGGTAAACTGGAAACGGGAAAAACCCGTGTTTGAAAAAGCCCCCGAATGGATCACCCAGGACAT